>JBBCGK010000001.1:0-320086 GCA_037200965.1 bacterium | reverse complement strand
CAGCGCTATTTATCAGTGATCGCTCGCTGAGATCACGTTATGATAGTATTAGAGAATGGGGCGTACAAAAATATTGATACCAAAGACCGATTTAGAGAAACTATATCTTCATAGGAAATGGAGTCCGGCGAAAATTGCACAAAAATACGGTTGCACCTCAATAACGATCAGAAATCGCCTTATTGAAGCAGACATTTCTCTAAAAAGTAAGAGCGCTGCGCAAACTAAGTATCCAAGGAAGGACTTTAGCGGATCAGACATTGATAAAGCATATCTGCTCGGTTTCAAATATGGAGATTTGAACGCGTATGTCCCACCGGGTGTGTCAGAAACAGTTGTTGTTCGTTGTCACACCACCCATCTAGCGCAGGAGAGACTTTTTAAGGAGCTGTTTTGCCAGTACGGTACTGTTACTATTTCTCGTAATTCCCGAAGCGCCCACCTGAACTGTTATCTCAATCGATCCTTTACATTTCTGCTCGGAAAGTATCCGCCCGGAATGCGCCGCTGGCTTTCTTCGAACGAAACGCTACTATGGGCTTTCGCGGCTGGCTATATTGACGCGGAGGGCACGTTTGGCTTGAATCAAGGAAAGGGAAGGTTCAAGATTGACGCCTACGATCAAGCAATTCTTGCCGATATCCACAAGTTATTTCTTCGCTCTGGTATTCGCAGCAAGTCCCGTATTATCGCGCGAAAGGGCGACAATGATTACGGATGGATATGGAAACAGAACGTATGGAGAGTCTCGGTCAACGAATCAAGCTCACTTGAGGTGCTCATCTTTTTGCTTAAGCCTTTTCTGACGCACCAAAAGAGGGTTTCCGACGCGAATAAGGTATTAAGCAATATTCAACAGCGAAGGCGCAATGGCACAATTATATAATCTGAGGAACTTCAGCATCGTGGCACACGTGGACCACGGTAAGTCGACGCTTGCCGACCGGCTTCTTGAGGCCACCCACACCATAGAGACGCGCAAGATGCGGGACCAGGTGCTCGACCGCATGGACCTCGAGCGCGAGCGCGGCATCACGATCAAGATGCAGCCGGTGCGGATGAAGTACGAAAAGAACGGAACGAGTTATGTTTTGAACCTCATCGACACGCCGGGGCATATCGACTTCTCATACGAAGTGTCGCGGGCGCTCTCCGCGGTCGAAGGCGTTCTCCTCCTCGTCGACTCGACGCAGGGTGTCCAGGCGCAAACTCTGACAACGCTCGCGATGGCGAAGAACGCGGGCTGTACGATCATACCGGTCGTCTCGAAGATCGATTCACCGTACGCGCGCGTGCCGGAAGTGAAGCAGGAGCTCGCGAAACTCCTTGCGGTTTCTCCGGACACGGTACTCGCGGTCTCCGGCAAAAGCGGCGAGGGGGTTGACGAGCTTCTCGGGGCGGTCGTCGACCGGGTGCCTCCGCCGCGCGCCGCGGTCGCGGACGAACCGCGCGCGACCATCTTCGACTTTTCATATTCGACGCATCGCGGCGTCACCGTCTATCTGCGCGTCTTCGACGGAACCCTGAAGAAAGGACAGCCGCTTCTATTCCATGCAGCGGGGAATACCTTCACCGCGCTTGAAGTCGGCATCTTCGCGCCCGACGAAACTCCTGCCGAGATGCTCGGCCCCGGCGAGATCGGGTATGTGATCACCGGGGTCAAGGAGCCGGGGGTGGTGGCGGTGGGAGATACGATAGGGGTTCCAAGAGGCCTTCTCCCGGCCCTGGGAGGCTTCGAGCGGCCCCGGCCGGTCGTCTGGGCCTCGGTATACCCCGAGAGTCAGGATGACCTTCCCTTGCTTCGCCAGGCGCTCGAGCGCCTCCGGCTCACCGATTCCTCGCTTTCGTTTGAGGAGGAGTCGTCCGGAGTGCTCGGCCGGGGTTTCCGGTGCGGATTCCTCGGCATGCTCCACCTCGAGATCATTTCCGAACGTTTGAAGCGCGAGTTCTCGCTCGCCCTTATCGTCACCATCCCGACCATCGCGTACGCGGTCACGACCCGCAAGGGCAGGGAAGTCGTGTATACTCCTTCGCGCTTTCCCGACTTCGGGGATATCGAGCTCATCGAAGAGCCGTGGGTGAAGGTGATAGTGCTTATGCCGCCGGATGCGGTGAGCGCATTGGTGCAGCTTTTTCACGAGCATGAGGCGAACACGACCGGTACCATCGGCTATGACGACGGGCGCATCGAGATGACGGCCGAGATGCCGCTTCGGGAACTCATGCGCGGCTTTTTCGACCGGGTAAAGAGCGTATCGTCGGGGTATGCGTCGCTCTCGTATGAATTCCTCGACGAGCGTCCGGCGGATGTCGTACGGCTCGACATCCTCGTCGCGGAGGAGCCGGTGCCTGCGTTCGCGCGCGTGATTTCAAGGAGGCGGGTACAGGAGGAAGGGGAGAAGATGGTCGAAAAGCTCCACGACATACTTCCCAAACAACAGTTCGTCGCGAAAATTCAGGCGCGGGCACTCGGACGCATCATCGCTTCGCGCTCGCTCTCGGCGATGAGGAAGGACGTGACGGCAGGGCTCTATGGCGGCGACGTATCGCGCAAGAACAAGCTTCTTCAGAAGCAGAAGAAGGGAAAGAAGAAGCTCAAGGAGCACGGTACGGGGAAGGTAAATATTCCGGAAGAGGTGTTCATGAAAATGGTGCAGGGAAGCGACCGATAAGCGCTATACTGGAGTCCTATGGCGCTCCGCTCCTCACGCACGATCGACTGGAAACAGGGACTGCTCGTCGCGTTTCTGGCGCTTGTCGCGGTATGGCTTGGGACGCTCGTGGTGTCGCTTGCGCAGAAGGCGGAGATAGCCTGGAAGGCGGCCGGGGAGACCAGGGCCGAATACGCGGCGCTCGAGAAGCGCAAAGCCGCACTTACAACAAGCCTCGACGCGCTCGATACTCCAAGAGGGCAGGAGGCCGCTATACGAAAATCCTTCGGGGTTGCACGCCCGGGCGAGGAGGTTATCATCGTGGTGCCGCCCAAAAACGCGACAGAGACTCCTCCGGCGAAGAGCCTCTGGCAGCGTATCTTGGATTGGTTTTAAGAATGCGGGATTGGTTTAGTGGCAGGACGCGACCTTCCCAAGGTTGAGGCACGAGTTCGATTCTCGTATCCCGCACCATACTAGTGTTAAGCAAGGTGACCGAGAGGCTAACGCCAAAATCAAAACCCCACTGCCGAATTGCAGTGGGGCGGTAAAGGGCGGTGCGCTATGTCTCAAGCGCTGCTTGTATATCAGGCCGGCAATCTTTCCATCTGGATTCTTCCGGCTTCCTGAACGACAGGCAGTGCGACGACGGCGCGTTCTCATCGAAACTGATTCCTCCCTTGCGAGAGTCAGTACGATAAAGAAGGTGAACGACTCGGGAGCTCCCCGCATCGTCCCTTCCGTCCTTGGTCTTGGAATGCGCCCACCCCGTAATGTAGAAGTGGGTTCCAAGCTTGTTGAGAGTTTGTACGGATTTGATACTGACTTCGTGATCCGTAAATCTCCCATCTGACGTGAAGGTAAGGAGTTTTGCGTGATAAGCGCCGCGCCCTCCTTGGTACGTTGGTGAAAAGAGCGAGTCCTTGAGCTGTTCCTTGGTCGGACCGCTGAGGACGAAAGACTGATTTACTGACAAGGTCATGTGACCCTCCATTGAACGAGTCCCTTGCTGAGGTAGGACTCAACCTCCTTATCCCGAAGGACGACCAGTTCACCAGAACCGGGATTAATATGTACATATCATATAATATGTATGTTGTCAATAAGCTCGCAAAATGGCGATAGATCGAGACGCCTCGGTCTCTTGGCGGGGAAGTCGCCAAGGAATCCTTGTGGAGCTTGACTATGGTTAGTTCACGACCATGATGGGGCACAATCCTCAAGCGCTAGTTTGAGTGACTGATGGGTTTGTTGGTATGATGCAGCACTGCCGAGTTAAAATAGGCTGATGGATAAATATTCGTACGCAAAGCGTCAGTACGAAATCGTTCCCTACGACCCGGACTGGCCGCAGGAATTTAAGGCGGCCGCAACGGTTCTCTGGCGGATTTTTGGTTCTGATGCCACGGATATCCAACACATCGGAAGTACCTCGATCCCCGGCATGGACGGCAAGCCGGTGATAGATATTCTCATACTCGTTGACGATGTCGGGTCAGCGGATATTCATCGCGCCGAAATGGCAACTGCTGGCTACGATTACGCGGGTGCTTTCGTGATGCCGGGTGCGATTCTTTTCAGAAAAATGAAGGACGATACGCTGCTCTCCAATGTGCATGTATTCCAGCGTAGCCACCATCACGTCGAAGAAATGCTTGAACTCCGCGATTACCTGCGAGCGCATCCGAAGGAAGTGACGGATTACTCCGAACTCAAACGGAACCTTTATAAGAGGTATGCGAACGACTATGACCGATATCGCGAGGAAAAGGACGATTATATGGAAAGACTTAAATCACGAATTCATACAAGCTGAGCGAGAAACCAAAACCCCGAGCACTTTTGACTCGGGGGTGGTGTTCTTTGCGTCTTTAGGTCGGGATAGTCAGGCTCTCCGTTTTCGACCATGAAGGTGAGGTCGGCTCTACTTAGGGAACGACCGTTACAACGGCATCTTTGGTAGCGGTCGCGCCGTCAAGCATCGTGCAGGCGAGGCGATAGGTCGTCGTCTGTGTAAGGGAGGTGTCGAACGGGTCGCCTGTATTGAGGTCGGCTCGGATCGACGATCGCACGGTACCGCCGACGATCGATTGCAGCTGGCACGATGCGGCATTTTCCGTATTCCACATAAGATACGTCCAGCCGCCGGGCGCTACCTGCGAAGGCGACGCCATAAAGCTCGTAATGAAGCCGGCAGGACCGCTCGGAGGCGTGCTGCTAGCGGTGACGGTAACGGAAGTCGAGCAGGACGCGCGGTCCCCGTACGCGTCATAGACCGTGAGTACCGGCGTGGTGGTGCCTGCCGCCGCGTCTACTCGCACGGCCATGGAGCCGTTTGCCAAAACGCCGTCCCCGGAGAGTCCGAGTGCGTTCGCCGCGCTATTTTGTACCCAGGTACCGCCCGTCGCGTCCGTGCTCGTCCAGCTAAGCGTCGTCTGCTTGCCGGGCGCGACTGTGCTTGGCGATGCGGACAATTTACAGGTCGGCGCGTGCGCCTGGGATGTGGCTGACGGGCAGTTAGCCGCCGAGGGAGCCTTCGCGCAACGCTCGATTTCCTCGATCGTCTCGGTAACGCCGGGGTTCACCTCCTCATTCCAGAAGTTTGGAAACACCTTGGCGCCGTTGGTGACGGTAGCGCCGGTGTTGGGCCAGTAGCGCCAGACGAGGTTGGCTATCGCCGCGCCGGGCGAGAGCAGTACCGTCTCGAGATAGTGGCGATAGTTAGGCAGATTGTTCTCGTACGTCGCCTGCTGGGTACCGCCGAACGGGTTGATGATCCATGCGTAGCCGAGGTGTACCTGTTGCATGCACGCGATATTTTTCTGGAATCTGTTCGCTCCTGCTGCGAAATCATCCTGTTTCGCCGTGAAGAACGTGATGAGTACGGAAGAAACGTCGTTTGACGACCATGTCTGCTTGGTAAGAAGGCATGGGTTCGAGCTATCGATGACCATAGGTACCGCTGGCCAGAGCGTCTTTACGTGGGCGGCGCCCTGTTTCATGTAGTCGAGCGTCGGATAGCCTTCAGTCACCTGCGCCGGAGTCGGGTCGAGCGAATACTCAAAGAGGTGGAAGCCCAGAAGCGTCCCATCCTGAACGTACGAGGACAGGTTCGGGCAGTTAGGCGTGCTCGACGCAGTCTGCTGGCAGAATGCGCTCATGTCCTGTTTATAGCCCGCAAGCGAGAGGCTGCCGTCAGGATTATTGGCGCGGGGCCCGTTGTCCACGAAATGGATATACAGATGCATGTGCGCCGCGCGTGCGGAATCGAGCATGGCGATCAGGTCCGATACCGTCTTTTTCGTTACTTGCAGCGTCAATTCCGTCGTGTTCCCCGCCATAGCGGGGCTCTGCGTTACCGGAAGCTGGAAGTAGCCGAAGGGGGTCGATGTAGCACTTTGCGCCTGGGCGGGCGAGAGGGAGGGGGCGAGCAGCAAGAACGCGATGGCCGTGCCGGTAAGGAATTTATACATGGGGGTAGTAAGGGGTATATTTGGTAAGCGGTTAGCGCGGCCACCATACCAGATGATATATAAAAAGCAAGTGACCGACATGCGCCTGTATGATTTCATCTAAACTACCCGTGACACTCGAAGAGGCCTTGCGCGGCAAGGAGATTCCGGACGAAATTAAAGAGGAGCTCAGTATTATTTCTGTGCCCCATATTTCTTTCGACGGAAATAAGCATGAAGGGCAGCTGATAGTGCACAAGGATGTCGCAAGGGAGATGCGGGAAATCTTCGAGGAGCTTTTCAAGAGGCGGTTTCCTATCCACCAAATTATCCCGATCACGCATTACAACTGGGACGACGACGCTTCGATGGCGGCGAATAACACTTCCGCATTCAGTTACCGGGTAATTTACGGCGAAACGAAGAGGCTCTCGAATCACTCCTATGGGCGTGCCATCGACCTGAATCCGCTTCTCAATCCCTATATCGGCATCGACGGCGCAGTTGCTCCTTCCGGCGCCGTGTATGACATATCGGTACCGGGTACGATAACGGAGGATATTGCCGCTATCTTCAAGTCCTGTGGCTGGAAGTGGGGTGGCGACTGGAACCCGAAGGACTGGCAGCACTTCGAGAAAACACCGGACTAAGGCTGTTGATAACCGAAAATGCTATACTAGGGCTATAACGAAATAACCATGGATACACCAGCACCAGCCCAAAAGACCGTTACCATCTACAGCACACCCACCTGCCATTTCTGCCAGATGAGCAAGGATTTTTTCAAGGAGCACGGCATCGCCTTCACCGATTACAACGTCGCGACTGACCTCCAGAAGCGCCAGGAGATGATCGACAAGAGCGGACAGATGGGCGTGCCGGTTATCTACATCGGCGAAGAGATGGTCGTCGGATTCGACAAGGAGAAACTTTCTTCGCTCCTGGGAATTGCGGGCTAGAGGGCGCGGTGAGCAAAAACACCCATTCCAAGGCCGGATCTTTGCTTCCAGAAAGTGGATAAAGCATCTCTATACTAATAGGTAGTCAGGTATATTTAAGTATATGAGAAAAATATCCGAGCAACAGCGTAACCGAGTTGTACATTTACGAAAAAAAGGCAAAAGTATTCCGGAAATTTCTAAAGAAACAGGAACCTCCAAAACAACCGTGCTGCGCTACGTTCAGCATGTTTCAGTCCTTCCCGAATTTCAGGCGCTGCTTAGGGGGAAACAAGGAGGTTCACGAGAGCGCTCCCAAGCTCGACGCGAAAGTATCCTGGAGCGCTCGTCGTCAGCTTTGGGGAGGCTTTCAAATAGAGATCTCTTGTTTCTCCTTATTGGCATTTATTGGGGTGAAGGTACGAAAAAGGACTTTTCATTGATAAATTCAGATCCATCTCTTATATGTACTTTCCTCCGCTGTCTTCGTACGCTTAACATTGCATCAGCAAGACTCTCGCTTTCTCTCCGGCTTCATGATGATATCCCTGTTCAAAGAGCGAAGATATTCTGGGCTCGAGTTACCGGGTTGCCGATCGCAAAGATTACCAGGATTGAAATAATCAAAGGGAAAAAGAAAGGGAAATTGCCGTACGGAATGTGCCGAGTTCGGGTGTCGTCGGGGATACAGGAACGCTTATTCGTGCAAAGTGCCATAGGTCTTATTGGCGCAGAATCAGGTAAACGGCTAGTATAATCTTGCGTCCCCATAGTTCAATTGGATAGAACAGGGGCTTCCTAAGCCTCCGATCCTGGTTCGATTCCGGGTGGGGACACTCAAAAACCAGTGCTATAATTTCCGGCATTATCCTCATAGCTTCACGGCATGCTTATCGACACCCTCAATGGCGCGGGCAGGTTCTTTTATAAGCGGTCTTTCGGCCTTCTCCTCATACGGCTCGTGGTCGGCCTCATCTTCCTCGTCCATGGCTGGGACAAAGTGGAGAACATCTCGCAGGTTGCCGTTTTCTTCGGCACGCTCGGGTTCTGGCCCTGGGTCGCGTACTTCATCGGCTGGCTTGAGGTGATCGGCGGTCTCGCGCTTATTCTCGGTATCGCGACGCGCGCCTTCGGCGTCCTCTTCGGGATTGAAATGATAGTCGCGGCCGCGCTCGTCGGCGCGGCGCACGGATTCTCGGGCATCGAGTTCGAGCTTCTTCTTGCGGCCGCATCCTTCGGTCTCGCGCTCATCGGTTCCGGGAAATATTCGGTGTATAAGATGGAGTGCCAGAACTGCGGCGGGGTATTCTGCAACGCCGAAACGGGCGTCTGCGTCGCGGTGCCGTAGGGTTTAAGTGGATAGAAGATCAGTTTTCTATCCACAAAGATAGTGTGCGATAATCGAACCGGCTAGAGTAAAATAGGATCGATGAACCCGTTTCGAGACCGGGCGGTCAGACTGCGGATAGCGGGCAAGAGTTACAACGAAATTCGGAAGGAAGTTCCGGTAGCGAAATCGACGCTGTCACTATGGCTTCGCGACTTAGTACTTTCAGACAAAGCGAACGCACGCCTTAAGGCCCGAGTCCGTCTTGGAGTGACGGACGCGTTCTTAAAAAGAAACAAGATGCAAACCGTTCACGCGGAACGTCGAGCGCGCAATGCCGCGCGGGAAGGAAGAACGGTTGTCCCGAAGTTTTCCAAGGCAAACCTGCTATTTGCTGGCGCTCTTCTTTATTGGGCGGAAGGGTACAAAAGACTTAAGGTGGTGGATGGCAAGGCGCGCATGTGCCACACTATCAGTTTCGTTAATTCAGATCCGGAGATGATACGGGTATTCCTGCGTTTTTTACGGGAAGTTATGGAAATTCCTGTTGAGAAGATACGTCTCGTTATGCGTCTCTACCCGCACATCAATGAGGCCGAAGCGCTCCGTTATTGGGCCAGCATTACAAGACTTCCCAAGGAACGTTTTTTCAAAAGCAGCTACCTAATTACCGGTGCCAGCAAGGGAATCCGCCCATACAACCGTTTGCCGTGGGGGACCCTTCAGATTCAGGTCAATGATACTCCAAAGTTCCACTATTTGATGGGTATGATTGAGGGCGTGAAAGAAGGATATTAATCTGGTATTATGCCCCGTATTGCCTGGGTAGCTCAATGGTAGAGCATTTCCTTGAAGCGGAAGGGGTTGCAGGTTCAAGTCCTGTCCCAGGCACATGTTCCGTCCGCTCTTCGCTTGGATACAGAAGTACGAGCGGCATCTGTCCGCCGCGGCGATGGTCGCGGGCTTCGTCGCCGACAACGTGTTCTTCAGCCGCATCGACCTGCCGCAGACGCAGGCTCTGTTCGTAGGCTATATCGCGCTCGCCGCCGCCTCGATCGCGCTTCTGCATTTCTTCGAGACGAGGGCCGGGGGTGGAAGGCCGCTCCCGCGCTTCCGTTTCGTCCTGCCGCTTCTGACCCAGTTCGCGCTCGGCGGCATGTGGAGCGGGTTCCTTATCTTTTATGCGAGAAGCGCGGATCTTTCCGCATCTTGGCCATTCCTTTTTCTGTTGGCGTTGATTTTCCTCGGGAACGAAGTGTTCGGCAAATACCACGACCGTCTCGTCTTTACGACGCTCCTCCTGTTCTTCGGCCTCTATTCCTACGCCATCCTCGCCGTTCCGGTATTCACGGGCTTGATGGGAACTTCGACATTCCTGCTTTCGGGGCTCATCGCGGCCGTGCTCTTCGCGCTATTTCTTATCCTCCTCCGCCTTATCGGCCGCACGCGCTTCCTAGCCGAACGCTGGCGAATCCGGGGAGGCGCGCTCGCGATACTCGCGGTCGTCAACCTCTTTTATTTCACGAATATCCTGCCGCCGCTCCCGCTCGCGCTCCAGAGCGCGGGAACCTATCACTCCGTCTCCCGCGGCCCCGCAGGATACGCGGGCGAAGCGGAGCCGCGGACCTGGCGGGAATCGCTTGGCTTCGCTCCGGTCGAGCACATGCTTCCCGGTGAAACGCTGTATGCCTTTAGCGCCGTCTTCGCTCCCGTGAAGCTCTCGACTACGATCGTCCACCGCTGGGAGCATTACGATGAGCGGGAAGAGAAGTGGATCACGGAAAGCCGCATTTCCTTTCCGATCCTTGGCGGGCGCGACGGCGGATACCGCGGGTATTCGGCCAAGAGCGATCTCGCTCCGGGAAGCTGGCGGGTGGGAGTCGAGACGGCTGACGGGCGGGTGATCGGGCGGATACGCTTCAAGGTCGAAACGGTAAGCAAAGCGCCTCCGCTTCGGGCGGAGGCGCTTTGATACCGGGCTGCTTTTCTAGGAAGACTTAACCTTGAGTTTCGTCTGGCGGGCCTTGTCGAGCTTGGGAAGGGTGATAGTCAAAAGTCCATCCTTCGCGCTTGCCGAAGAGCCGTCCACGTCGACTTCCTGCGGGAGCAGGACCTTGCGTGCGAACGATCCCCAGAAGAGCTCCTGATTGAAATAGTCCGAGTCAGAAATCTGCTCGCGCGCGGAGCGCGCGCCCTCGATCACGACCATGTCGCGGCTTATGGAAACGTTGAGGTCCTCGGCGCGGACCCCGGCGACGAACGCCCGGAGCATGATTTCGCTCGGCGTCTGGTATACGTCGACGGGAAGCTGGCCTTCCGCCGGCTCTTCTTCGGTCTGATAGATCGCGCCGCGCGCGGCACCGATCTCGCGGGTCGCGGGTCGCGCCGTTTCTCCCTGCGGGAGCTCATCGTCGAAAGAGTCGAAGTCGCTTCCGGCCGAGACGGAACCGGAAAGGCGTTCGAAGAAGGAGCGTTTCTTGGTGATCATAGGTGGTTAGCAGGAGTTTCTTGGTAAATTGCGATACCGCAGGTATTTCAGTATCTCGAAGAGGGCGAAAAAGACGACCGCGGCGCTCCACACGGTGAAGAACGCGGCGAGGACGTGGGAAACCTCTTTGGCGATTATAAGTACATTGAAGAGGGTGTGCAACGTGATCGCGAGGATAAGTCCGGCGGTCGAGGCGAGCATGCGCACCGCCCGGCTCGACTTGTACGAGAAGGCGAGCGCGAAACCGATCGAGGACGAGGCGATGACGTGAAGTATCGTCGATCCCACGAAACGCAAGTTCCCGGTGATGAGGCTGTCGACGAAGTGTCCGGACGCTATCGGGGCGACGAGGAAGAGCGCGTTTTCAAGCGCCGCGAAGCCGAGTGCGGCGGTCAGCATGTAGATCACGAGATCGGGGGATTCGTTCACGGTCCGCCACCGCCATAAAACCGCCACGGCCGCGGCAAGGTATTTTATGACCTCCTCGATCGCAGCCCATGCCACGACCACGGGAAGCCCCGGATCAAGATGAAGGGATGCGAAGCGCTCCAGGGGAAGCACGAGCGGCACGGCGATCATGCCCGCGAAGAAAGCGACCAGAATCATGAGCTTGGGCTCCGGGCAGCGGGAATCTTCCCGGAGGAGGAAATAAAGCCAGAGGAGGGCGGGGAGGACGCCTCCAAGGAACGCATAGCCGAAGGCTTCAGCCGTCATGTACCCATTCTAACGCATGTCAGGAGGGCCACGATGCGATCATCAGCATTTCCTCCCTATCCGGGCTTTTCGGGAGCGAGAACCAGATTTCTTCGGTGACGAACGGCATGAACGGATGGAGAAGCCGGAGTATCCGGTCAAGGAGCGCAAGAAGAAGCCGGGCGCGGCTCTTGCGGGCGGCTTCGTCATCTCCATTCAGGAGCGGTTTCGACTGCTCGAGTATTTCGTCGGCGAGGCGGTGCCAGGCGTAGTGGTAGAGCTTCTCGGCGGCGAGATAGAAGCGGTATTCGTCGAGGTCTTTCGTCACGTCCTTCGCAAGCTCGCCGCATTCGGCGAGGAGCGCCTCGTCTTCCTTCGAGAAAGTTGCAGCCGAGACATCCCCGAGCTTCCCGGTGTTTTCGAGAATGAACCGCGCGATGTTCCAGAGCTTGTTCGCGAAATGCTTGTATCCCTTCACCTTGTCTTCGTCGAAGCGGATGTCGCCCCCAATCGCGGTGCCGACCAGAAGTCCCATGCGAAGCGCGTCCGCGCCGTATTTCTCGATAAGGTCGAGGGGGTCTATGCCGTTCGCAAGCGACTTGCTGAACTTGCGGCCCTGCTTGTCGCGCACGAGGCCATGTATAAGGACGGTACGAAACGGTACCTGTCCCAAATGGAAGGCGCTCATGAGTATCATTCTCGAAACCCAGAGCGAGAGTATTTCATAGGCCGGCGACATGAAGGCGGTCGGATGGAACGTGCGCAAGTCGCTCGTTTCTTGCGGCCAGCCAAGCGTCGAGAAGGTCCACAGGGCGGACGAGAACCACGTATCGAGTACGTCCGGGTCCTGTTCCCAGCCCGCGCCTTCCGGGGCCGAAATGCCGCAATACGTCCCGCCGTCCTTGTACCAGATGGGGATGCGGTGGCCGAACCAAATCTGCCGGCTGATGCACCAGTCATGGAGGTTGTCGATCCAGTGGAAGTACACCTTCCGGAAGTTCTCCTGCGGCATGGAGACCCCGCCGCTCTCGACCGCCGCGCGCATGAGTTTCTTGAGGGTCGTCGCGCTCCCTGAGGCGATGCCCGGGATTTCCGAATGGGGAATCGCGAACTCTTTGTCGACCGCCATGAACCACTGCAGCTTCGGCAGGGGCTCGATGATGCCGCCGGTGCGCTCGGCAGTCGCGACGTTCTGCACGATATCTTCCTCCTTTTCCATGAGCCCTTCGTTTCGGAGCCACTCGGCGACCGTCTCGCGCGCGTCGGCAACCTTGAGTCCCTTCAGCCGTCCTTCGACCGCCATCTTTGCGTATTCGTTTATCACAATTCTGTCCTTCGGAAGTCCGTGCCGCTCGGCGATTTCCCAGTCGATCATGCTGTGCGCGGGGGTGACCCCGAGCGCCCCGGTCCCGAATTCCGGCTCTACCGCTGTGTCCGCAACCACCTTGATATGCACCGGCACGTCGCAGAAGACCGCATCGTATTCCTTCCCGACGAATTTCTTGTATCTCGCGTCGTCCGGATGCACGGCGACCGCGACATCGCCGACTTTCGTCTCGAGTCGGGTCGTCGCGACCGGGATAGGGAAGTCCTTGCCGTAGCGGAAGGTATAGAGTTTCGCTTTGCGCTCCTCGTGGACGATCTCATCGTCGGAAATGGTGGTCTGGCCCTTCGGATCCCAGTTGACGATGCGGTTGCCGCGATAGATGAGGCCCGCCTCGTACATGCGGACGAAGGCGGTCGTGACTGCATTCGTGCGGGCATCGTCGAGCGTGTATGCGTAGCGCGACCAGTCCAGAGAGGCTCCCATGCGCCGTACCTGCGAGAGGATGGTTCCCTCGCTCGCCTTGGCAAACTCCTTCACTCTTCGTACGAGTTCTTCGCGCCCGATATCGTGGCGGCTCTTGCCCTCGTCCTTCTGGATGTTCTTTTCGACCCTCGCCTGCGTCGCTATCGCGGCCGAGTCCGTGCCCGGGAGCCAGAGCGCTTTCTTTCCGCGCATCCGCTCATACCTGATGGCGGCATCCTGAAGGGAATCCTCGTACGCATGGCCGATATGGAGGACGCCCGTGACATTCGGGGGAGGGAGCACGATGGTGAAGTCTTCCGTGCGGTTGCCGGGCAGGTTATCAGGATTGAAATACCCGCTTTCCTCCCATCTTTTATAGATGCGGGTTTCGGTATCGGCCGGGCTGTATGGTTTCCTGAATTTCTCGTCCATTACCGAAAACTATAGCAAATATAAGCTTGTTTTGGGAATCCGGGCCGGTAGACTTGACAACTAACCAAATATGTATATATTTTACACAGATGTCGCGGCACGGTGCCGCACCATCCATGGCTAACTGAAAGGAGGGCCATATTCATGCGCAATAGGTCGATAAGCGGCGCGATCGCCGCATTGTTGCTTGCGTTCACGCTCGGCGCGTGTGGCGGCGGGTCGGGGAAGACGGAAAACCGCCAGATCACCGTCGACAGTACCCAGAGCCACGAGAAGATGATCGCGGCCGGGCACTACGACTGGGTCAACGACGCCATTACCGCAACGGCCTTCCCGGTCCAAGGGAAGACGAAGCGCGTCGAGACCATGGTGATCGTCTCGTTCAACCGTTCGATCTCCTCGAAGACTGCGGTCGACGAGATGCGCGCCCACAGCCTGCGGCCCGCAAATCTCGAAGAGTGCCTCGCCTACGGCGCGGCGCTCGCGAAGAATCGCCGGGACTTCGACCTCGGTCCGCCCACGTACTGGACCGTGTGTCTTGGCCAGTCGGCCCAGGTTGGCGGTGATCGCTACGTCCCGATCCTCTGGCGCGGCGTCGGCGGCCGCTGGGGGCTCGGCCTGCGCTACTGGGATGGCGTCTGGGGTTCGGGCAATCTGTTCCTCGCCGTGCGCAACTAACCCTTGGGCCCTGGAATCCTTTGCGCATTCCCTGCGCTTTGACTCCTCGTGCCCTTGGACCCTCGCGGACTGCTTTCCTGGAAAGCGTCCGCGAGTTTTGTTTTGTATACTGCAGAAGACGGGTGAACAGTTTCCTGCGGCCACGGCTTCGGGCTACCTGTCCGCAACCCTCGCTAGGCCGGAATCCGGACGGCCATGGTTTTCCGGAGCGCGTCTCGGGGCTTGTCCAAAATCAAAGGACTGTTGGTGCAAAATACTGGCGGATTTTAGATCCCAAACAAGATTCAATCCAGAGACCAGCTAAGGCTTTCAATGGATGGTGGTACTGACGGTATTTCGCACGATATCGGCCCAGGTTGGCGATGATCGCAACGTCCCGATCCTCTGGAACGACGACAACGGCAACTGGAAGCTCGACCTGAACAACTGGGATGGCGACTGGAATTCGGACAATCGGTTCCTCGCCGTGCGCAACAATCGATGATTCCCGTACCGCCTCGACCCAGGCGGTACGGTTTTTATACAAGCGAGAGGTTGCCGTTCGCCCGGAGTTCGCCGGGGAGCGCCCGCTCGCCGCGAAGGAAGCGATAGAAGCCCGCGAGTCCGATCATGACGGCATTGTCGGTTGTGAGACTCGCGGTAGGGAGGTGGAGCGAGACATTCGGATATTCATCCGTTATCTTTTCCGCGAAGAGCTTCCGTATGTGCTTGTTATTCGAGACTCCGCCGCCAAGTACCAAGACCTTGGCTCCCGTCTCTTCAAGCGCCCGCGCGGTCTTTGCCCACAGTACCTCGCCTACCGCGTCCTCGAACTCGCGTGCGATCTGCTGCTTCTCGACTTCCGAAACTTCCTGCATTCCTTTGAGGAGATACAGCACGGAAGTCTTAAGGCCCGAGAAGGAAAAGTCGCAATGCGGATCCTTGAGCATGGGACGGGGAAGCGAGAACGGATTCGGAGAAGAGTCGCGGCGCGCTATGTCGGCGAGCTTTGAAATTTCGGGGCCGCCGGGATAGGGGAGGCCGAGCATACGCGCCGCCTTATCAAACGCCTCGCCGACCGCGTCGTCGCGCGTTTGTCCTATGAGCTCGTATTCGAGCCAGCTTTTCATGAGTACGAGCTCGGTATGTCCGCCGGAGATAAGGAGCGCGAGGAGCGGAAGCGATACGTCTTCGATCAGAAGCCTTTCATCTTTACTTTCCGCCAGGGCGGAGAGCACGTGTCCCTCCATGTGATTTGCCGGTATCAGGGGCTTGCCCCACGCGAGCGCGAGCGCGGATGCGAAATTCACTCCCACCCATAGCGCTGGCTCGAGTCCGGGACCGGCCGTGACCGCGATAGCATCGATACCGGGCGTTTCCGCTTCCCGTATGAATTCGAAAAAGAGTTCCGAGAGCCCGGGCTCGCGTTCGAGAAGTTTCGCGATACGGTCGTGAACGTCCTGCGGCATTGCCTGAGCGTCTTCGCGCAGGAGTTCCGCTTCCTCGAGCGCGGCTTCGAGAAGCGGTACCAGATTCTTCGCATGCTCGCGCTTGGCAAGGGCGGGGAAGACGCCGCCATACTGTTGATGCAGGTCTATCTGCGACAGGAGCGCGTTTCCGAGAATCGTGAAGCGCGCGCTCCGCTCATCTCCTTCGCACTCAAGTATCGAGACCGCCGTCTCGTCGCAGCTTGTTTCAATCGCGAGAATCTTCATGCTTGATCGGCGTCCAGGGAAGGGGAGCGTTTCGGTCGATTGAAAATGAGGCCGCGCCCGGATGCCCGTTGCCGCCGTATTTTCGGGCTATGGCCGAAACGTCGACGGTCGTATCCGCGCGCATCGAGACGCGCAGGCTTCCATCAGGCTCCGCGCGAGCTATGAGAGCGAACGGCGGCTGTGTCGTATTCAGCAAATGGCCGACCTCGGTCGCGAAGAGCCGGGGAGCGGAGACGAAATACACTTCGTGTCCTTCAAACGAGACGAGTTCCGCGCGCTCCGCGATCTGTGCCGCTAAGAGCTGGAAATGCTCGGTATAGGCGAGACCACGGGCGACAAGCTTCGCCCGTTCTTCGGGATTCCCGACGAGGGAGACGAACGAATCCCAGTTCTTAAACGTGAACGGCTGCGCGTACGCGTACGAGATGATCGCGCGCTCGTCGTCTGCAAGCGGGAGATAGAGATCGGCCTTCGCGACGATTTCGAGGAACTCCGGTACGGGCTCGGCAGGGTGGAAATAGCTCCAGGCGATCGTCGCACCCGAACGTTTCGAGTCGAAGATATGTTCGGGTATGCTCTCGACGACATCGCGCACCCCTTCATGGTGGTCGAGTACGACGATGCGCGAGGCGAGTGCCTTGAGCGCGTCCATCTCCTGCCGCTCGTACGTGAAATCGAGCAGATAGAGTTCCGAGCCTGCAAGGTGCTCCGGCACGGGCTTGCCGTGCCGCACGGGAATGTATATCGCTTCGTTACCGAACTTCTTCCAGGCCGAATAGGCGGCACCGAAACCGTCGGGGCAGTTGGCGTGATAGAGAACGATAGTCTTAGGCATCAAGTGCGCGGTGTAGGATTCGAACCTACTACCCCCTCGACGTCAACGAGGTGCTCTACCAATTGAGCTAACCGCGCATTTACGAATGTCGTTTTGTAAATGCTTTAGCAAGATACATTAATTTTCTCTGGATTGCCACACCCCCGCCGGATACCGCACAAACGCCCTTATACCCGGGATAGGTCGCGCGGCCCAAAGTGCGCTGATCCTTTACGCTGTATACAAAACGTCTCAAGGGAATTCCGGTCGCTTTCGACCAGAATCTTTTTAACTTGTTTTCGTCCTGATCCGCGCGCAAATGCAACTCGGCCCGCAGCCTGCTTTTGGCGATTCCGTATAAACGCTCAAGCGCGTTGACATAAAACCGCACGATGAGCGGATCTGAGTTTCCAAGAGTAAGAGACGTCTTTGTCTTTCCGCCTTCTCCGAGATAGAGCATAGCGAGTGCGAGCTCAAGCATTTCTGAGTCGTCTCCTATCTTTTGAAGAGTCTTTTCTGCTGCCTCAGCGGCTTCTTCCAGTCTCTTGTTTCTCTGGGTATTGTGCCAACGGACCGCTTCGGTTCTTGCGATCGTGAGCGCCAGCCTCCATTTCCTCTCGAGGGACGCTTTATGTTTCGCACTCAGGGAAACGTTCTTAAGCCACCCGCTGAGTGTCGAACGAGGAACGTCAAGCAGGCCTTCGATGGCTCTCAACGATTTTCCACGTTTGCGCAACTTCACCGCCTCGTTCTTTAGGTATTCAAAGCGCGAATGCATCCGTATATTTGAAACACTCAAGAATACAGATCTCGATAAGTTCTTGATACGAGATACATAATTTTGCTGAAACGAAGCAGCGGAGCAGGGGAGTCGTGTCATAATTTTATGACCTCAAAACACAAAACTTGCCTAACCGAGATTTTATCTAGATTTTATCTCGTAAACGGCACCTGTGGATAACTATACAATCTTCATATACTGTCAAATAGTCCCGGATAGGCTCTCTATCGCTCGGCTGCGGTGATCAAGACCCTTTTTGGATGCACGCAGCAGCAGTCCCTATGTGACAGCACATAGCCTTTCTAACGAGACACAATGCAATCCCCTTGTCCGACTTCCCTCCCGCAATTTCCCCGCTCCGACTTCCCTGTTTATGCCGCGCTTTTGGGCGCGCGAGCCTGTCGTTCGCGTATACTGTTCCCCATATGACTTCCCTCCTCGGGACGCCCAAAGAGCCGTATCAGGCGCTTCCCATCGAGGATGTCGCCGCCCTTCTTTCAAGCGACCTTGAAGAAGGCCTTTCCGACCGGGAGGCGCTCGAGCGCGCCCGGCGCTTCGGGCCGAATATTCTTGAGAAGGAGTTCAGGGCGCCGTGGCTTTTGACTCTCATCGGACAGTTCAAAAGCCCGTTCGTGCTCCTCCTGCTCGCCGCCTCAGCCGTCACGACCGTCATCGGCGACTACAAAGGCTCCCTGTTCATTCTGGCCGCGGTTATCGTGAACGCGGGGCTTGGCTATTATCAGGAACACAAGGCCGAACGGGCGCTTGCCGAGCTTAAGACCTATCTGCGCCAGAGGGCGCGGGTGATACGGGACGGCAGGGAGCGGGAGATCGACGCCACGGAGCTCGTGCCGGGCGATCTTATCCGGCTTGCGCAGGGCGACCGCGTCCCGGCGGACGCGAGGCTGGTGTTCGTAAACGACCTGCAGGCTGACGAGGCGGTACTCACGGGCGAAGCGCTTCCCTCCGGAAAGACTACGGAGGCGGGAGCGGCGGATGCGGGACTTGGCGACCAGCGCTCGATGGCGTTCGCCGGGACCCTTATAACCCAGGGCGTCGGCACCGCGCTTGTCTGCCGTACGGGGGCCATGACCGAACTCGGGAAGATCGCCGAACTTGTCGGCGGCACCGAGAACGAAGAGACGCCGCTTCAGGCGGCAGTGCGGGCGTTCAGCCTGCGCGCGAGTCTCGCGCTTGGCGTCGTCACCCTTCTTATATTCCTCGCGGGCATTTATGCGGGGGAGCCGCTTGCGGCGATGTTCGTGACGGCGGTCGCGATCGCCGTGTCGGCGGTACCCGAGGGTCTGCCGATCGCGATGACGGTCATTCTCGCGATCGGCGTCCAGCGCATGGCGCGCCGCAAGGGGGTCGTGCGCAGGCTTGCCGCCGCCGAGGCACTCGGGAGCGCGGACGTGATACTCACCGACAAGACCGGCACCCTCACCACCGCGCGCATGGAAATCGGCGCGCTCATACCCGAGCCCGGTACGGACGAATCGGGCCTCCTCCGGCTCGCGCTTGAAAATGCGAACGTGCTTGTCGAAAACCCGTCGGATCCTCCGGAGGAGTGGCGCATCGACGGGCGCATCATCGAAGCGTCGCTCGTGCGCTCGGCCGCGCTTCGCGGCGTCGACGTGTCCGCCCTCATCGCGGCCCGGGAGGTAAAGGAGGCGCTGCCGTTTAACGCGGTCAATAAATTCTCGGCGTCCGTCGTCAAAGAGGGTGACCGTCGCCAGCTCGTGTTCGTCGGAGCGCCGGATATCCTCCTTGCCCGCTCGGCGCTTAACGCTTCCGAACGGGCGCGCCTCCTGGAGCGGATCAATACCGAAGCAGGCGCGGGCGCGCTCGTGCTTGGCATTGCGTCGCGGGAACTCGGGGCGGGCGAGGAAGTTTCGTTTAAGGATATCGTGCCTGCGGAGCTGTCGTTTCTCGGGCTTGTGACGCTTCATGACCCGATCCGCCCGAATGTCCCGGCGGCGCTCGCGCTTGTCGAGGAGGCGGGCATCCGCGTGGTGCTCGTGACGGGCGACCACCGGGGGACTGCCGTATCGGTCGCGCGCGCCGCCGGCATGCGCATTTCCGGGGACGGCGTTCTTGATGCCGTCGAGTTGCGGAATCTCTCGGATGCGGAACTCGCGCTCCGTCTCCCGACCCTTGAGGTCGTCGCGCGCGTATCGCCGCTTGATAAGATGCGGATCGTGAAGGCGTTCCAGGCGGCCGGGAAATCGGTCGCCATGACCGGCGACGGCGTGAACGACGCGCCTGGCATCCGGCAGGCGGATATCGGGATCGCCATGGGTTCCGGCACCGCGGTCGCGCGCGATGTCGCCGACCTCGTGCTTCTCGACGATAATTTCGAGACCATCGCGGCGGCGGTCGAGGAGGGAAGAAGGATCAGGGGGAATCTCCGCAAGACGCTCGTATATCTTCTTTCGGACACGGCCAACGAGCTGTTCCTTATCGGCGGCGCGCTCCTTGCCGGTCTCGTCATCCCGCTTACGGCCCTCCAGATACTCTGGGTGAATTTCTTCTCCGACAGCTTCCCGGCGATCGCCTTCGCCTTCGAAAAGGAGAAGGATGCTGGCATGCGCCCCGCGCAGGGGCGCGGGGCGCTCTTTGACCCGCTCATGAGCTTCCTCATCCTCTTTATCGGCATCGCGACGAGCGCCTTCCTTTTCATCCTCTATTGGGGCCTTCTTGCCGCAGGGTACCCGGGAGATATCGTGCGCACTTTCATTTTCGCCAGCTTCGCGAGCTACACGCTTTTCTCCGCGTTCGCCCTCCGGAGCCTCACGAAGAGCGTACTCACCTATCCGTTCTTCGGGAACCCGGCGATGCTCGCTGGCGTCGGTTTCGGCCTCGCGCTCGTATTCCTCGGGCTCTATGTTCCGTTCCTCCAGGGGATTCTCGATACGGTGCCGCTTCCGCTTCCGTGGCTTATAGGCGTCCTTGGCGTCGCGCTTCTCAATATCACCGCCATCGAGCTTGCGAAGTGGGTATTCCGCTCGCGCATGGCACGCTAGGAAAAAGGAAATCGGGGTCCGAGGACCCCGATTTCCTTTTCAATTCCTGGATTATTTCGCGTTCGCGTCGGCCTGATGGAGCCCGAAGATATTCCCGTCGATGTCCTTATAGTATCCCTGCCAGGCCATCCCAAGGAGCGCCATTTTCGGAAGCGCGACGGTCCCTCCGGCGGCTATGATCTTCTCGTGGTATGCGTCGTACGAATCGACGACGACCGTGCAGACGAAGCTCGTCACGGCCGCTCCGTTCTCCGGAGCCGCGCCCATGCGGCGCGTTATACCGCCGTTGATGCCGCCCGCCTCTTCCTGCTTGCCCGTCATCACCATCCAGTATTCCATCTGACCTCCTTCCCATTTCTTGATGTCCCAGCCGAAGACGTCGGTATAGAATGTGGCGGCTTTCTCGGGATCGGTTGCGTGTATTTCGAAGTGCGCGACTCGGTTCATAGGTTTTTTATGAGCGGGGATAAGAATGCCAGTATAGCAAAAAAGAACATCCCCGGCCGCGTTGCGGCCGGGGATGAGTCGCCTGCTCCCGGTCAGATAGTTGCCAAAGCTCGTTTGAGGAAGTAGCCGAGCTTGCGCTTGTCAGCGCAGTCGACGACTACTTGCCCGGCGATCAAGTCTGGGAACCAGGCATGCTTACGTTGCGATACCTTGAGCGCCAAGACTGCGTCATCGTCCCCGGTGTCTCGGATGAAAGCGTCCAAAAACGAATCATAGGTACGATAGGGAGTGCGTTCATCCCAGGCGACCAGAAACGCAGGCTCGGCGCCTTTGCTTGGTACTTCGTTGAAGTAGATCGAAATACAAGACATATCGCCATTGTATCTTGCCCCGAAATCGATGTCTATGCCTGTAGCAAAGAAAACGACCCTGACATCCCGTCGTTCGAAGCGGTCATCGGGGATATTGGGCCAATCGTCTCCGCTTGGCCGCGAAGCCCCGTAGAAGGTGAAGCTTCCGCACGCCCCAGGCTCCTTGTTGAGCGCGATCAGGCGCTGCATGTCCGGCGATTGCGCGAGTTCGAGCAGGTTTGCGAGCCCGGTGCGTGCCTTGGCGCGGCGCGCCTGCCAGCGAATTTCATATTCCCGGCGTTCGCGCTCGGTCCGAAGCCGTTCCTGCCGCTCCCGCTCCTGTCGTTGCCGGAGAAGCTTTTCTTGCGCGGCTACCTGATCGCGGAGCTTCTTCGTACTCGTTCTGGTCAGCACATCCCCGGCCTTCCGCAAGCGGCGGGCTTGGGTATCCGAAAGCACTGCTTGCATGTCAATCTCCTTCCGTCTGGGTTTCCCACGTCTGGGGGAAACTGTACGCGAGCGGACCTGGATGTCAAACCTATCTCGGTATACCTAGGGAAGAGTGCTAATTTTCGTATACACCGTCACGGCGCCCTGGCCCGAAAGATCGGTCGTCGTAAGCGAATGCTCGTCGAGTTTGTTGACCGCGAAATACGTGGTTTCGACGCCGCCGTCCCATACGACCTTAATGACGGTCATACCCGAAAGCGCGCCTGCCCGGTCTTTGAGCACCGGCTCGCCCTCAGGATCGATTACCGACCACTCGCCGCCCGTACCCGCGCCCATATCCCCCTCATATCGGTCGATCATCACGCCATCTGGACGTATCTCGCGGGTGAACTTCGCATCGATCGTGCTTTGCCAGAGCCCCGACATAAGGGGATCACCGGTGTTTTCATGCTGCGCAGGCGTATTTGTTTCTTGAGGCCCTGCTGGTGGCCGCATCGTCGGAGACCAGAAATAAAAAGCCGCTGCGGCGACAACCACCACGAGCGCTACGATCCATCCGGTTAGTGCGTTGTTCATGGGAAGAAAGAGTTTGGTTAATGCGCGAAGTATACCGTATTCAATCGATCTTGAGCTTCAGGAACCGCACGCCGATCACCAGGAGCCAGACAAGCCAGAGCGTGCTGCCGATAAAGCCCGCGAGGTCCCATACGGGGAAGCCCGGAATCACCGTTCCCAGGAGCTCCGCTTGCGCGAGGAGATAGATCGCCGCAGCGGCGTAGCCGAGCCAGGTGACCCAGCGGGGCATAAGGCGGAGGCGGTCGAAGACGAACGACATAAGGGCGATCCATGCGATGGTCAGGAGCTGCCCGAGGCACTCCCCGATCGCAACGCCGCCATACTGATGGAGCGTCTGAAAGACAACGATCGCGGCTTCCCGCGCCGCTTCGCTCTGGCTCTCGACGAACGTGGCGGCGATGCCCGGGACCGCGAATGTCCAGCGCAGGAGCCCGGCGATCTGCACGGCTCCGGAAATGACGCCGAGGGTGGTGGCGATCCGCACGAGAGGGGATTTTGTTTCGAGTTTCTGCCCGAGCGCCACATAGGCGGCGAGAAGCGGAAGGCCGGCAAGCGCGAACGCCCACCACAACAGGATGAGCGCCGCGCCGCCATCATGGAAGCGGGTGAGGATGACTCCCGGAGCTTCGCGGAGGATGTCGGGGTACTGGAAGAGTATCGTAAGGAGGATGTACGGAATAAAGATCAAAACCGCACCGGCGATCAGGAGCCACCCGATCAATTTTTCAGTTTTCATGGAAAGAGTATAGCGCGCCTGCGGCGCTATACGGTGTGGCGTCACGGGAGTGGTTGAAAGCTTGGAGGAAGTATTTGGGTCTCGGTAAGAAAATTCACTGTAGCCAGGATGACGGCCTCTTCGTGCTTCTTTTCGCTATACGAATGATCGGCTCCTTCAATCGAAAGGAGTCTGGCGTTCGGGAGCATTGAAACGAGCCTCTCCGAGTTCGAGAAGGGGATATTGGCATCGGCCGTGCCGTGAATAATAAGCGCAGGCGTATCTTTCTTCTCCAAATATGCCCTGTCCACCGTTAAATCCAGCAGCGAACGCAGGGAGCCAAGCGCAGCAGACATGTACGCGTCTATGGTGGCGCCGTCTTCCGCAACCCCTATCGCGGGAGCCCACAGCACTTTCCTGCGGATATGAGTGGAAGGGAATGTAAGCATTACGGCGCCGCCGAAGCTTTTTCCGATGCCGAACAGGGAACTATATCCCTGGGCGTGTAGGTAGGTAGTTACCTCGCCAAGGTCCCGGTAAATGCCGTTCAAATTCCTTTGCTCGACGTCTTTCGCGTCTTTCCATGCGCTCACCCGGGCTATCGCGAAACCCGCTTCCAAACAGGCTTCTACCAGAGGCTGGAAACGATCCGAAAAGGCTCCGCCGCTTATACCGGGCAAAAAGACGACGGCCGCAGTCGTCGGCCTGTCAGGGACATCGAGTATAAATTCCAAGGCTGTATTTCCTATGCGTATGGGTTCCGACATGGTTCAAGCATACCTCAGGCGCGGAGCTTTGCCGGGAGTTCTTTGATGGAATGCTTTGAAAGAATCCATTTGATATCCTCCGCCGCCTTACCCATGTTCATAATGCCCATCCCCACGGGGTAATAGGTCGCGTACGTCGTATAAACGCCGCCTTTCGTCTTAAGCTCAAACGGCTTTCTCCTCACTTCCGAAACCTTTATCGGCCGTTGCAACAAAACAGAGCTCACCTGATTTCCGAACGTAATCACTACGTTCGGCCTGATGAAATCGATCTCTTCTTCCATCAGGGGAGCGCACGCCGCGAATACGGAATTCGGAAGGGGCCTCGCATCCGGCTGGGTGGACCGGCCCAGGTTTGTTAGAAACACTTTCTTTTCGGCAAGCTTCGTATACAAACTCCTCGCAAATGCATCATCCCAGTCCCGAGGCTTTTTGTCTTGAGTGGCTGTAAAAGTCTGTTTGTCTAGGAAACCGAGCTGGTACAGGAGTTTCCATATGTTTTTTGTCCCGAGCCACGAAGCCCTGAGTCCTTTCCATTGTTTATGTACTGAAACGTTTCTCGCCGTTGGGTTCATCAAAATCAGACACACATCAGGCTGCGTTATACAGCCCGTGCCGTAGATAGCGCGATAGTCAGGATGGCCGAGTTTCTTTTGCAGCAAGTCCGTTTTGCCTTTTAGGTGCTCGATTTGGAGGTTCATAGGCTATAAGTCCGCTTACTTTAACATTTCCTGATTTGAAACAGGCCCCTGAAGAGGATGTTTGACCGAGCCAGTCGCTCCTTATATAAAGTATTCGGATAGGTAGTAACTTCAACCTCGGAGAACCTGGATGACATCGAATACAGAGCGAATGGCGGTAAATGCCGCTCTTGAGAAAATTATCGCACGGATCGACGAGAATCGAGAGGCGGCACGAAGGGTTGTTAAATACGGCTCCGGACTCAAAGAATCGAAACGTATTCAAATGAAATATCGCTCCCGTACAAGGTCTTCTGGTGAAGACGTATCGGGGTACTCTCCCGGCCAAGGTGAGGTCACCATTAAGGATGCAGAGCGCCAGGAAGAGAAAGAATGGGAAGGCGGAGTTAATAAGGACCGAATCGGGCACTTCCGACTTTGGAAAGAGGAAGAAGGAGAATTGAGGTTCCATCACTTCTGGAAGTCGGGAATCACTACCAGATCCATTGGCGGTGAAAGGCCAGACGAATATTGCCTCGGTTACGACCCTGTCTCGCTCGAGCCGACCTATCTCGGCCTGAATCGCGAAAAGCTTGTGTTCACGCTCTGGCTAGGTATCTGGATGGATATCAGTCGGTTTTATCTTGAAGCCATCTACGGCAAAGTGCCGAAGAAAGTGGTTATCAACATTCAGCTTCATAATTGAGATAAATCTTTTCAACTGCAGTCCGTTAAATCGGGCTGTTCTTTTTAGTAAAAGAGCTTTTGTCAAGTTCGAATATCGGTACTGGGCGGTGAGTGTATCACCTTTGCGCGAACCCACCTGACCTGAACGCGCCTCGGCCGCGCTCGCGGACTCGCGCGGTCAAACCCAAAAGTTTCCTTGCATTTCTTTCTCCGGCTCCTCCCCCCACCCCTCCGCCGAAAGGCGAAAAAGAGGAAAGGAAGTTTTTGGTTTGCGTCGCGTTTTGAAAACTCCACAAGGGGCAACAAAGTATCCACATTGAAGCCCCTTGCTCCGTAATCAAAAGGCGATCCGAGGCGCAATACACTGCGGTCTGCGCTAGGGCGCAGTCATGTTTGTATGTGCTTGGCCCACCCACCCAGTCCGCGCACAGCCAGCCCCGTCGTTTTAGGAAACATTATAAAACGGCAGGACTGGCTCCCCATAACTCAAAGACGATACGTCTCATCAGATTCCGAAATTATTTGCTCAATTGCCGTCTTTGACTGCTCTAAAATCCTGCCGTGCGGGTAATCGTCTTGCGCGTAATTTGTAAAAGCAAAAATGGCATCTTTCAGTTTGCGCACAATTTCTGCATACTTTTCTGCCGCATCGGGGACGATATACGCACTTGTAAAATTGGCGTGCTTGAATTCTTGGTCAATGTGCGCGGCGACCTTATGCCGCAATGAGAGAGGAAGAACCTTTTTGAACGCATCGGCAATGGAAGCGACTTTTGCCTCAATTTCTGCGGTGTCTTCGCGTGAATAGTCTGCTTTGTATTGAGCGAGGAAGTTTCTTATCGATAGCTCGCCTGGCGAGTTTGAGAGCAATAAACTGTGGAGCGAGATAACACCCTTTGAAAAGTTGAGGTTGTAATAGAAAGGCAAAAAATCGCTTCCGCGCCCGGGTAGTTTCGGTACTGCCTTACAGACATCAAAACAGATTTCGCAGAGGTATATCTGGTTTACGATTTCGTACTCAATGTCGCGCAGGCTGCGGTTTGGTCTTGTCATTTTTTGACTTCATTATCATATAGCCGAGGAAGTCATGCCAGTCTTTTTCAGAGAGTTTGAATTTCTTCATGCCCTCCCTTTTTGATATATCGCTAAGTTCGTTGAAATACGCCAAGTGTGTATCAAAGGCTGCGGAATTATCCGGCTTATTTTTTATCGGGTAGCGTTTTGATGCTTCCGCCAAATCGTGTGCTTGTCGCTCTACCCAAAAAAGGGCGATCCGCTCCATTTTTCTTCGGGCAAGGAATTTGTCGAGTAGCACAATAAGCAGCGCACCAAAAGCACCGAGCGCGGCCATTTCATAAACGTCTAAACTAACTCCCACGTACTCAAGCGCGATCCCTACGGGAAGCGCAATGAAGATTATTCCTAAGAAAAAATACAGCAGCTCATTTTTACTGCGAAAGAAAAGTACCATGCGCGAACTTCCTTAGAAGCCGCCGCGCACGAGAAAGAAAATGATGAGATACACAACCAGCGCGATGTTGAGAGCAGTCCCCCTAGAAACCTTTGAGAAAATAAATCGAGCCAATCTTTCCAAAAAAATGACGGCGACCAGCCAGCCCAACAGAAAACCAAGCAAGCCAATAACGTCAGAGTGGTCGTAGACAAATATAACCACTACGCTCACGGCAAGAAGAACCATTGAAAGCTTGTTCGGTTTCAAATCTATAAATTTTTTCTTTTCTGAAACCTCTTTTTGTGCTTCTGCTTCCATAATGATGAAACGTTACCTGATAAAATAATCCATCGGTTTTCCGTAAACCTTTGCGAACTCCGCGAGCTCGACTGCATCAACGCCGCGCTCGCCTCGTTCTATCTTTGAAATATACGCCTGTGGCTTCTTCAACTTCTTTCCCGCTTCGATTTGCGGAGGCGGTGAGATTCGAACTCACGATACCTTGCGGTATGGCGGTTTTCGAAACCGCTGGAATAAACCACTATCCGACGCCTCCAACGCCAAGGATTCTAGCATTTAGGCGGTAAAATGCTAGGATACGCAGGTTAGAAGACGGCCCCGTCGTCTAATGGTTAGGACAGGTCCCTTTCAAGGACCAAACACGGGTCCGATTCCCGTCGGGGTCACAGCGCTTGCGTTATATAATCCTTATGCCATTGTATTGCGGGATGTTCTAATCAGCGCCGAAGGACGCTTGCACCATGCCCTCACCACGTCCGCGCGTGGTCCTCGTCACCCGCGCTTTCGTAAAGCGCCATGACGGAAGACTGCTCGCCATACGACGATCGGCCAACGAGAGCCATCACGCTGGCCTCTGGGAATGTCCGGGTGGCAAACTCGATCAAGGCCAAGACATCGCTCATGCGCAGGAACGCGAGGTAATCGAAGAGACGGGGTATTTCGTTACCCCCGTCGAGCTTCAATGCTTCGCAGACAGCTACGTTATCGGCGACGGCGCGTACAAGGGTCTGCCGTATGTTGTGTTGTTTAGCGTGTGCCGACTCGTCGGCGGAATAAAAAAGCTCAGCGATGAGCATTCGGCGTTAAAATGGGTGTCGTATCGAGACTTCCTCGATCTCAATTTGACGCCGGAAGTTCGCAAGGCTGCAATCGGCCTGGCGAAGCGCCTGCGCTGACGGAGAGTATTGCGCGGGCGTTCCTGCCCATAAACCGCCTTGTCGCAGGGTCCGTCCTTTCGGAAACTCTGCTGACAGGGCGGTCTTTGTTTTGTAGTTCAAGTTCCCGATTTCGGTTTATCGCCCCATCATCTCCCCTTGAGATCGCCGTTATTTTGATTTCCGTACTCTTGTTCTACGGGCTGCTCGCACGCGGCTCCGCGCGTCCTTATTTCTAATACCCATTCATGCTTCTACTCATCCACTGGCTCATTTCGGGCCTTGCCATTATCGTCGCCGCGTTCCTTCTTCCGGGAGTCGCGGTAGCGGGGTTCGGAACCGCGCTTATCGTCGCGGTCGTGCTCGGGCTTCTGAACATATTTCTCAAGCCCATCCTCACCCTCCTTACGCTTCCGGTGAACATCCTTACGCTCGGGCTCTTCTCCCTTGTCATAAACGCGGTCATCATACTTCTCGTCTCCATGGTGGTGCCGGGATTCAGGGTGGACGGGATTCTTGCGGCGCTCCTCTTCAGCATCGTCTTGTGCGCGGTCAATCTCGCATTTGTCCTGTTCTAGCGCTTTAAGTCACTAACCAAACACGCACCATGAAAACGAATAAGACAATGAGCGATCTAAAAAGGCTCGGCGGCGAGGAATTCGAGCGGCTCGAGAGCGAGTACAAAGAGTGGCGGGCGGGACCGCGGATCCTCAGCAACCCCGTCCTTATTACGCTCAGCATCCTCGGCATCGCGCTTATCCTGTGCTTCCAGACCGCGTTCCCGAGCTTCATCGGCATCCTCATATTCGCCTATGCGCTCTACACGTTCGCGACACGCGAAGGGCACCGCGAGGGCTATTTCGAGGGATACTACGAAGCCAAGGGAAGAAAGATGCCCGGGGAAGGCGAGGCAAGCGCGGAGCACAGGCACTCGCACCATACGCCTTCATAATCGCTTCAGCAGGGGACCGGTATAAAGGACTGGTACCCATAACCGATCAACCACCATGGCTGATGCAGATAACTTGAACGAACGCGCGCAAGAACACGAGGAACAGGCGGGCGACGAGCGCGAAGCTGCGGGGAAACAGGAGCACGCCGACGACGCGCAGAAAGAGGCGGATAAAGCGGCTGACAATCTCTAGCCGCCAGGGTAATCACTCGCAAAACGAAGGGCCATGCGCAGCGCATGGCCCTTCGTTTATTCTTGTTATGCCGCGACGTGCGTCATGCGGGGTGTGGAAACATCATGAGTGATAAAATGGGCGCATGCGAAGCATTGCATTCATTGATGCCTCGAACCTCTTCTATGGAGGAGAGAAGAGCTTGGGGTGGAAAATAGACTATGAAAAGCTCCTGGCCTATCTGAAAGAGAAGTACGGAGTCATTCAAGCGCACTATTTCGGCGGCGTCGAACTGCATAACTTTCCTTATGATTATCTGGCTGCCGAGACCGTTCCGATAACGGCGCTGGAGAACTATCTCATCGGTTTGCTCAAAGACGGAGCGGATATATTAGATGATGCCAATATTGTCCTGATCAATCGACATCTCAAGCGCGTGCGGTTCTATCGGAAACTCGAAGAATTCGGCTATACGCTCTTCCTCAAGCCAGTGAAGTCATACGAACAGGAAGACGGCAGCACGCGCCGTAAAGCCAACTGCGATGTGGACATGACATTCCGTCTCATGAAGGAAGAAGAATCTCTGGATCGCGCGCTAATTCTTTCCGGTGACGGTGATTTCCTGCCGGTCTTGAAGCATCTTAAGGAGCGAGGGAAAGAAGTGCTGGTGCTTTCCCGCGGGCCCCGCACGGCAAAAGAACTCAAACAATTTGCCGGAAGTAACTTTCGCGACTTCGAATATCTGCGGGAGCGTTTGCGAATGAGATAAACAGCGAGCGGCACCCGTTTAGGATGCCGCTCAGGTGTAGTGCATGCACTATACACCCCCTGCGTGTGCCGTCAATAGCGTTCGTCCCTAACCCCGGGCGGCGTACCGCTCGCGTACCTCTCTCCCTGGCCAGCGGTGATAGAGGACGGGGATGAGGACGAGCGTGAGGATCATGGAGAAGGAAAGTCCGAACATGATCGCGAAGGCGAGCGGCCCCCAAAGCGCGGAGGCGAAGGAGAGCGGGATCATGCCGACCACGGTCACGACGGTCGTGAGGATAATGGGGCGGAAGCGCGAGGACGCGGCTTCGATGACGACCTCCTGGAGCGAATGCTCGGGGCTTTCCCGTCCGATGCGGGCGACCGAGTCCATGAGAATGATGGCGTGGTTTATGATCACGCCCGCAAGCGCGATAACGCCGAGAAGGGAAGGGAAGGAAAGCGGGGAGCCGGTGAGCGCGAGGCCTCCGAGTACGCCGATGAGCGAGAGCGGGATGACGGAAAGGAGATAGAGCGCGTGGCGGAACGAATTGAACTCGAGGACGAGGATGGCGAGCATGAGCGCCACGCCCGCGAGAAGCGCGATGAACATCTCGGCGAACGACTGGTCGACATCCTCGTTCTCGCCGCCGATCTTCATCGTGACGCCCGCTGGAAGGTCGACGCCCTGCATGCGCTTCTCGAATTCGGTCGACACGTCGGCGGCGGTCGCACTTGCGCGAAGCTCGCTCCCGAGCGTCGTCACGCGCGTGCCGTCCTCATGCCGTATGGCCGCGTGCGCGGCCGCGAAATCGACCGAAGCGATAGTCGAGAGGAGCACGGGACCTTTGGCACCCGGTACGGAAAGCCCCCGCACCGCGTCGATGGTGACGTGCGTGGTCTCACTCGGGTCTTTATAGGAAGGGTTGAGGTTAAGGAGCGTGCGCACCTCGATATCGTCCTTTCCGGTACGGATTTCGGTCGCTTTCGCGCCGTAGAGGGCGGTGCGGAGGGTATCGGCAACGACCGCGGGAGAGACGCCAAGCTCGGCGGCCTTCGCCGTGTCGAGCGAGAGGATGAACTCGGCGCTGTCGTCTTTGGTGCTCGTCGTCACATTGGTCGCGCCCGGAATATCCGCGAGCACGCGCTCCGCCGCTTCGGTCGCGGTCGTAAGCGCGGCAAGGTCGTTCCCGGAGAAGGTGATCACGACCGGAGTTCCGGTCGGCGGCCCGCCTTCGGGGCTTGAGACGGTGACCTTGGCGGAGGTGACCGGCGCGAGCTCCTTCCGGAGATCCTCGAGTATCTCGTCGCTCGACTTATCCCGCGGGGTCTTGAGATTTATGGAAATGTTCGCGAGCTTCGCGCCCGACCCGCCGCCCGCGAAATAGGAGCCCGACCCGACCTCGGTCACGAACGACGCGATGTTCGGGTCCTTGTAGAGGATCTCCTCCACTTCGCGAACCGAGAGGTCGGTCGCGGCGAGCTCGCTTCCCTGCGGCAGCTCGACCGAGAGATAGACGAGATCCGAGTCGCTTCCGGGGAAGAAGATGACCTTCACCGCTCCGAACATCGGAAGGAGAAGCGCGACAATAAAGAGGCCGATCATGGCCGCGATGAAGCGGTTCTCGTACTTGCGGTTCCCGAGAATCCGGCGGAGAAACCCTTCGTACCAGCGCTTTGCCGCCTCGTTATAGCGCTCCTGCGCCGCCTCCAGGGGCGACAGCTCCGGCTTCACGAGGAATGTCGCGAGAAGGGGCACGATGCCAAGCGCGACGAAGATGCTCGCGAGAAGGACGAAGATAACCGTGAAAGGGATCGACGCGATGAACTTGCCCGTGACGCCGGAGAGGAAGAAGAGGGGGATGAACACGGCGACCGTGGTCATGGTGCCTGCGATAAGGGGCCACGCATACTCGCGGATCGCCGCGACCGCCGCCTGCATGCGGCTTCCGGACTTGATGAGACGCGTATGGATAGCCTCGACGACGACGATGCCGGAGTCGACCAGAATGCCGATCGCGAGGATAAGCGCGAAGAGGGAGACGAAGTTGATCGTGTTTCCGGCCGCCGCCATGCCGATGAAGGAAATGAGGAAAGAAAGCGGGATCGAGACGGCGGCAACCAGGGATTCCCGCCACCCGAGCGTCGCGAAGAGCATGAGCATGACGAGGATCACGGTCTCGATGCCGGTACGCGTGAGTTCGGTAAGGTCCTTCTGCACGTCGTGCGCCGCGTCGTACGTGATCACGGTCTTGGTGCCTGAGAGCGTCGAGGACTCAAGCGCCGCGAGCTTCTCCTTCACCGCGCTTCCGGTCGCGAGAATATTGCCGCCGCGGCTCTTGAAGACGGAAACGGTGAGCGCGGGCGCGGAAGGACTCCCGGCGCTTGAGACGCGGGAAAAGGTCGAGGGGTTCTCGAGCCCATCGACGACGCGGGCGACATCGCGCACGTGAAGCGGCGTCCCGCCGGGACCGGAAAACGCGACGCCCTCGACCGCCGATGTGTCCGTGATGCCGGCCTCAAGACGCACCGAGTATTCGACGCCCCGCACCGTGATCGAGCCGATCGGGGAAGCGATGCCGGACGCCCGGATCGCGTTTGTGACATCGGAGAGCGAAAGGCCGTACTGCCGGAGCTTCGCCTGCTCGACCACGACCTGCACCTCGCGCGCCCTGGTACCCGAAAGCGCGACGCGGGAAACTCCGGAGACGCGGGAAAGCTCGTCCTTGAGCGTCTCGCCAAGGGTCGTGAGTTCGGCAGGCGCGAGGTCGCCCGAGACGGATGCGATCAGGATCGGCTGGTCGGCGAAATTCACGTCCGTGACGCTCGGATCCTCGACTTCGGCCGGAAGATCGGGCTTCGCCTTGTCGACCGCGTCCTTGAGGAGCTGGATGGACTTGTCGATATCGGCGGAGGCGTCGAACTCGACCGTGACCGAGGAGAGCCCGGCGCCCGAGGTCGAAGTGACCTTGGAGACGCGCTCGATGCCAAGCACGCTGTCCTCGATCTTGTTGGTCACGAGCCGTTCGGTATCCTCGGCGGAGGCCCCGGGAAGAATGGTAGTCACGATGCCGACCGGTATCTGGACCTCCGGCGCCGATTCCTTCGGAATGCGGACGGCGGCATAGATGCCGCCGAGTATGAGTACGAAAATGAGGAGCAGCGTGAACTGCCGCTTATCCAGGAAGAATTTCCAGAATCCCGTCATGCGCGTTAGGGCGCGCCGGTTACAGCGACGTTCACCTTCTCGCCTTCGGAGAGCCCGCGCGCGTCGGTGACGATCCTGAGATCCGCGGGAAGCGGCGTCGTTATCTCGATGCGGTCTCCCGCAACCGCGCCTATTTCGACCTGGTGCGCGATGAGCCGCCCGTCTTCGCCGACGCCGAAGACGACGCGGGAATCGGTGCGCAGCTTCACGGCCGCAAGCGGAAGCGACAGGGTCTTCGCGCTCTCTAGAGAGGGCTTTGCAAGCGCGGGGAAGCCGATGCGGACCGACTGGCCGTTCACGAGCTTCGCGCCGCCCGTGACGCCGACATGCACCTCGATCTGCTTGGTCACGGGATCAAGGGCGGGGGAGATCGAAGTGACGGTTCCCGTATAGGAATCTTCGACGGTCACGGAGTTGCCGACCGCAAGCGACGCGCGGTCGTCTTCCGAGACATAGGCGACGATCTCGAGCGCACCGTTTTGTGCCACGGTCGCGACGTGGGTGAGGGCGGTGACGTAGTCGCCGACCCGCACCGGCAGGAAGTTTACGGTTCCGCCTATCGGAGCGCGGATGATCGTCTTCTCGAGATTCGCCTGCGCGAGCCGGAGCGCCCCGAGCGCCTGCTTCACGCCCGCGTCGGCACTCGCGGTCTGCGCGCCGGTCGAGACCGACTGTTCGGCGCCGACCTGGGCCGCCGTCGCTTTCGCGCGGTATGCGTCGCGCGCGGCGGAAAGCGCCGCGCGCAGCCCGTCGACGTTCGCGCGCGCGGAAGCGAGCGCCGCGAGCTGATCTGCGGTCGCGCCCGAGTCGCGCTCGTTTGCGGCACTCGCAAGATCCGCGAGGAATTCCGACAGCGTCCCGGTCACCCGGTCCGTTTCCGAAAGGAGCGCTTCGGGATCGGTATTGTCCGCCGCCGCGAGGTGCGTTTTCCATAGCCCCGCCATGTCGTCGATGGTGGCGCGCCTGCGGGAGAGAGCCTGCAAATCCATGCTGTTGATCAAAAGGCGCGGACCATAGGCGCTTGGGGCGCCGAAGAACAGGTCTACCTTGGTCGTAAGGACGGTGTCGACCGTGGTATAGGCGCTCCGATAGGTATCGCGCGCGCTCGTCTTCGCTTCCTCAAACGAGGTGGCTGAGTTTCCGGCCTGGAGCGCGGTGATGGAGCGTCCGGCGACCGCCGCGTCATACGCGCCTTCCGCCGAAAGAACGCTTGCGCGTTCGCTCGCGTTTTCGATCTCGGCGATCACGAAGCCCGCCGGAACGGACGCGCCGACCGACGTGTGCACCGCCCGTATCGTGCCTCCGGCCTGCGAAAGCACGTCGGCTTCGGTGACCGAGCGCACGCTGCCGATAATGCTTCTCGAGTCTCCGCCGCCCGAAAGTTCCGCGACTGACGCGAGCGTCACGGTGCGGACTGAGTCGGATGCGCTTGCGGGCGCATCCCCGTGCGTGAGCCTAAGCCCCGCGAATATCAGCACTACTATCGCAAGGACGATCGCCCCCTGCTGCCAGAGCTTGAGGGAGCGGAAGCGCGTCCAGAGCGCGCGAAGGCCGCGCGCGACGCGCAAAAAGAAAGCTCGAATATTCGAGAAGAAGCCGAATCTATCCATAGATCGTAATACGCACAATGTACGCTATATCTTGCATCCGGTCAAGAAACGTGACGGCTCGTACCGTACCGCAAGAATCGCGTTCGCGAGTTCGCCGCATGTGATATACTTTCCTGCATATATGGCAGTTGCCGCTAAAATCCCGGTTTTCTTTATCGCGACCAAGACCCGGCAGGAGCCGGTCGTGGTTAATTTCTATACCAAACAAGGGAAGCCTGTCGCGTTTGCTGCCGTACAGAAAGTGAAGACGAAGGAGGGTGTCCGGTTCTTTGCGAAGGCGAAGAAGAAGTGAAAATGCCGAAAAATCTTCCGCTCACTTCCATAGATTTCGATTTTGGCATAGGCAAGATCATTCCCGCAACGCAGGAAGCATACCGGAGCGGGTTTGACGCGGCTATGCGAAAAGCGGAAAAAGAGTCTCTGAGCGTTTTCAAGACGATCATAGGTTCGGAGCTCGACTCCCGGCTTGTGAAAAACGAGATGTTCCCGACCGACGGCGAAGTGTTCATTTTCGTCATCCAGTATTTCGCGGGAGAGAAAGAATACGGACGGCGCGATATAGACAATATGAGCAAGACGGTACTCGACCTCCTGAAGGGAAGGTTCTATCGCGACGACAGCCAGGTCAAGACGCTGCTTGTCGGGAAGAAGCTCGAGAAACGCGTACCGCAGGATTTTGCCTATATCGCGATAAAGAGATTAACCGCGTCGCAGGACGTGGATGCCCTCAAGATTTCCGGGCTCGAGCGGTCGGTGACATTGTTCCAGGAACTTAAGGCGAGAAGGGTGTTGTAGAAAGAGGATTTACCGGCGGGTCTTGAGCCAGACGTAGATGTCTTCGAGCGCCTTCACGCCGTCTCCCGCGGCGATGTTGTTCTGATGGTACAGCTCGTCGGTCACGTCTCCCGCGGCCCAGATACCCTCGGCGGACGTGCGCTGATTCCTGGGGTCGGTCTTCACGCGCCCGACCTCATCAAGCGTGACCGCATCCTTCGCGAAATCCGTGTTCGGCATCACGCCGATCTCGGCGAATACGCCGGAGACTGCGAGCTCTTTCTCTTCGCCGCTTGCGATGTCCCGGTATCTGAGCCCGGCGACGAACTTATCGCCCATGACTTCCGTCGGCTCGACGCCCGTAAGGGCTTTCATGTTCGGATGTTTGAGGACGGCCTCGACCGTGACCGGGTCGGCCTTGAAGTCGTTTCTGCGGTGGAGAAGGGTAACGGACTTCGCGTACGCGAGAAGTTGCGCCGCGGTCTCGAAGCCCGCGTTTCCGCCCCCGACGACGGCCACATCGGCTCCGGCAAAAAGCGGCCCGTCGCAGGACGCGCAGTACGTGACGCCTTTGTTCTCGAACTTGTCCGCCCCCGGAATATCAAGCTTTCTCCGCGCGGCGCCGGAGGCGATGAGGACCGCGCGCGCCTGGTATGCGCCGTTCTTGGTCGAACATTCGAATCCTCCCTCGATCTTTTTGAGGCCGGCGACCCGTTCTCCCTCGACTATCCCGACGAGATCGCGCTTGTACGCTTCAAGATGCGTCTTGAAAGATTTCGCGAGTTCCACGCCCGGGATCTTCACCGTACCGATCCAGTTCTCGATGCCTTCCGACACGGTGCTTTGTCCGCCGATCTCTTCGGTCACAAGCACGGTCTTGAGCTGCTTTCTCGCCGCGTATACTCCCGCGGAGACTCCGGCGGGTCCGCCGCCGATGATGATGAGGTCGTGCATGAGTACAAGATATCAGAGATGACTAACCGCGTCTTGTGGATGGCGGTCGCCACGGACGCACTACCCGGACTGTTTTGACAGATTCACATGGTTTGTAGTATAGTATAGAGACAAGTTATCTGTCTGAGGATGGAAAACCATGTCACATACAAAGAGGAGGTGGGGTGGTAAGCTCGGCGGCAACCACCCAACCGTCATCGAAGCCGCATGGAGGTTCTTGCCGGACGTAATCAAGGAAAAGTCGGTTACGAAAATTTCCCCTGGTTTCATCACGGCAGGCAAAACATCTACCGGCAGGAACGCCGTAAAAATCATCGACGAGAAGGGCAACATACTTCTTTCTGTCCGTGGACCTTCCGTTCATCAGGAAATCAGAGTCTTTACCGACGATATGCAAAAAGCGAAACTCGCCATTGCCCGAGCGGCGAGAAACGCCGAATTTCACATTTCTTTCGGAACCAGGCTCCCCGCACCGTGATGCGCGGGGAGCCTGTAGTGTTTTCAACTTTTGGGTGTACTCCGAAGAAACACCACTCTATTTCTTATGCCTTCTCAAAAAGCTCGGGATCGCGCCCCAGGCCTCGTCGTTCTCGTCCGGTACGGGCTCGGGAATCTCCTGGCGCTTTGAAGGAGTAGCGGTGACGATCGGTTCCTCCTTTTCCTTGCGCGCGGGAGCGGGGGCCGGTTGCGCCTCCTCAGCTTCCGGCTCCTTGGCCTTCCGGGTTGCGAGGTCGTTATAAATCTTGCCGCGTTCCTCCTGCTGGCGCTCCGCCGGAAGGGAGAAGAGCGAGCGCTCGGCGGGGCTTGCCGTTCTCGTCTCGAGCATGCCTTCCGGGAAGCCAGTCGCGATGACGATGATGCGGATCTGGCCTTTCTTGAGCTTCTCGTCCCGCATCATGCCGAAGATCACCTTGGCATTCTTATCAACCGACTCGTTGATGACCTTCGCGGCCTCCTGCACTTCGAGGATGCCGAGATCGTCCGAGCCCGCAACCACGAAGAGGATACCCTTCGCCCCGTTTATGGAAATGTCGAGAAGCGGGGAATTGACGGCCTTCGAGGCGGCTTCCGATGCGCGCTTGTCGCCGTCGGCGACGCCGATGCCCATGAGCGCGGGACCCGCACCCTCCATGATCGCCTTGATGTCGTTGAAGTCGGTGTTGATCTCGCCCGGAGTCGTGATGATGTCGGAGACGCCCTCGACCGCCTGGCGAAGGATTTCGTCGGCGAGCGCGAACGCGTTCTTCGCGGACGTGTTCGCCTCGACGATCGAAAGGAGCTTGTCGTTCGGGATCACGATGTACGCGTCCACCTCCTTCTTAAGTTCCGCGAGGCCGTGGTCGGCGATGTCGCGGCGCTGCGCTCCCTCGAAGCCGAACGGGCGCGTGACGACCGCGACCGTGAGCGCGCCGATCTCCTTCGCGATCTTCGCGACGATCGGCGCGCTTCCGGTGCCCGTGCCTCCGCCCATGCCGCAGGTGATGAAGACCATGTCGGAACCCTGGAGCGCCTCCTGGATTTCCTGGCGCGTCTCTTCAGCCGCGCGCTTGCCGAGATCCGGATTCATGCCGGCACCGAGGCCTCTCGTGAGGTTCTTGCCGATGTGGATCTTGCGCTTGGCGAGCGAGCGGTGCAGATCCTGCGCGTCGGTGTTGACGGCGATGAATTCCACGCCGCGCACCTTGGAGTTGATCATGTGGTTCACGGCGTTGTTGCCGGAACCTCCGACGCCGATGACGCGGATGCGGGCGAAGGTTTCGATCTCGGGTTCGACGCGTTTGGACATATGAGAAATATAAGGCTTGCGGCTCATGATACAGAGCGCACCGAAAGCGTCAAATTTGACACAATCCGCTCCCGTGCTGCCTTATGGCATGAACTGCCCGAGAAGCTTTCCAAGCGATGCCGAAAGTTTTTGGAACGCGGGCTTCTTCGCGACTTCCGTGTCGCCCGTAAGGCCCCAGAGGGCGAGGCCGTAGGCGACGGCCCAGGTCGCGTCGCGCACTTTCGCGTCCGCGCTCATGCGCGTCTCGGCTATGCGCACCGGGAGGTTGAGCGAGTGCTTCGCGATGTCGCTTATGGTACCCGAGCCCGAGCCGCCGCCGGTGAGGACGATGCCCGCGGGAAGGGGACCTCTTCGCCCCGTCGCTTTGAGATGCTTGTCGACGAGGCTGAACATGTGCGCGAAACGCACGCTGATAAGATCATCCACTTTCTTTCGGGGATACATCGCGCCGCCGAGCTTCCCGAGCTTGAGGCGCTCCGCGTCCTCGAGCGCGATTTTGAAATGGAGCGCGATGTCGTCGGTGATATTGGTCGAGCCGACGGGGAACACTTTGAGGGAGACCGGGACGCCCTCATCGTAGATGACGATGGAAACGGTTTCGGCCCCGATGTTCGCGAGAACGCAGCCTTTCATCTTCTGATCCTTGGTCAAAGTCACGTACGAGCCCGCGAGCGGGGAAGCCATCTGGTCGATGATCTCGATATCGGTATCCTCGACCGCGGCGACGAGGCTGTCCGCATGCTGGGCGAGCGCGGTTATGAAAAGATAATCCGCTTCGAGCCGGGTGCCCTTCATTCCGATCGGCTCGCCAAGGACCTTCGCCCCGTCGATGCGGTATTCGAGCGGTATCTCGTGGAGCACGCGGCGGTTGAGAAAGCCCGGGGACGCCGCCGATCGCGCAGACGCAATTGTCTTCTCGACATCAAGCTCGGTCACTTCCTGGTCCGCGCGCGAGATGATCGTTTCCCCGGATGCCCTCGTCTCGTCAAGCGAAACCCCGCCGATCGCGAGGAACCCGCTTTTTATAGGCATTCTCGATGTCGCTTCGGCCTGGGCCTTGGCGATAAGCACGCTTTCCGCCACGTCCTCCTTATTTACGATATAGCCATGCCGGAGTCCTTTTGATTCGGCAAGTCCCGTGCCGATGATGCGAGGAGTGAGGGAGCCGCCCGGGCCTTCGACAGCCTCAACGACCACCACCTTTACCTGGTAGGTGCCGATGTCGATGCCGGTCGCGATGCGTCGTTTCATGAAGGGATGCCGAACTCCTGACTCCTTTCGCGAACCGCGCGAGGAGCTCTTGCTCGTACCGCTCCATTGTAGTCCCGTGACGCCGTCCTTCCAAATGCAGCAGCCCGTGGATAAAGAGGAACAGGATGAATGTCGGAAGCAACATGCCGTACGACGGCGCTTGCCGTTTCGCTTCCGGAAGGCAGATGATGATCTCGCCGCTTGCGGGACCCGCAGCATAGGAAAGGACGTTCGGAACGTATGACTTTCCCCGCGTCGCGGCATTTATTTTTCTCGCTTCGCTTTCGCCGACGAAGGCGAGCGAAATCTCGAAAGAGGGCAGCACTGCTTTCGCGACCTTCAGGAAAGGCAAAACCGGCGCGGGACGCCGGGTCTTGTTGGTGACTGCGAACTTTCCCATCCGGGAACTAGCGCTTCCTGCGCGCGAGCTTCTCCGCGGCCGGGTCGATCTTGCCGAGCTTCACGAGCTCGTTATAGTTTTCGCGGCGAGCCTTCGAAACCATCGCGCGCTTGTGCTGCACGTTCTTCGACTTGGTGCGCTCGTAGTAGCGGAGCTTCCGGAGTCCGCGCACGATGTTAAGCCCCTGCGCGCGGCGGGAGAAACGGCGGATGAGGGAGGTCGTACTCTCGTTCTTTCCCTTCACCACTTCGACTCGTGTTGCGTTGACCATGTGGGGGCTACCTTACCATACCCGGCGTTCTTTTGTCTACTCATATAAAGGTGAATTCAACCTCTCAAAGCACCACCCCAGACTTCTAATGGTGTCCGATACCCGAGCCGTTTCCGAGGCCTCGTATTGAGAACATACTCCACTGCCGCCACAGTCTCGTCGGAGACGAGGCTGAAGTCGGTACCTTTCGGGAAGAAACGACGTACCAAGCCATTAGTGTTCTCGTTTGAGCCGCGCTCCCAGGAGTGATACGGGTGGGCGAAGTACACCCGGGCTCCCGTTGCCGTCTCAAGTTCCTGCCATGGACGGTTCTCGGGCCCGTTGTCGAGGGTGAGGGTGTGGGCGCACATCCCCGCGAGCCTGCGGGCGACCGCTGCGCAGGTCGCGTCCGCATCTTTGGCCTCGAGCTTCGACAAGAGGAGGAGTCCGCTCCCGCGATCGACCAGGGAGTTGAGGCCGGGCCCATGGTTCTTGCCTTCGATACTGTCGCCCTCCCAGTCGCCCAGGCGTGTGCGTTTCTCGACAACGAGCGGGCGTTCATCAATGCTCGGGCCCGTTGGGCGCAGGACTCTTTGTGATTTGCGGTGCCCCATCTTCTGCCGTCGCTTGTGACGCCGCGCCAGGTATGGGCGCAGGTCTTCCTTCCCGGGCTTTGGATGCCCATATCCCTTGCGATGTATCTGTGCGTATACATACTGGTATATGGCTTCGTGCGATATTCGCTCTGGGGCGGTGCTGGATATCTGCTCGGGAGACCAGCCGAGCTTCAGGTGTTCGACCACGTACTCCCCGAGCTCGGGACTCTTGAGGCGCGATTGCCGTCCCCGGGACTTCCGTTTCTCGAGCGCTCGTTCGTTGGCGAGACGGGGCGTATATACCCGCCGCTCGGGCGGGAGATTCCGTCGGATCTCCTTGCTCACGGTCGAATGCGGACGTCTGAGCTCCCGGGCGATCTCTCGCACCGATTTCTTCTCCCACAGCCCTTTCTGTATCAGCTCGCGTTCCTCGATGCTCATATGCGCCATATGCCTCCAGTATTAATGGAAGGTGGTGCTTTTACTTGTTGAACTCACTAAAAAAAGATAACGGCGGGTTCCGAGGGGAACCCGCCGCCGAACGCGCCGGTTTTCGATCGTACGTATCCCACTCATCGCTTCGCGGTTTCCTGCGCCGCCACCTTCAATATGAAGCTTGCGATGAGCACGAAGGCGACGAGCGTGCCGAGGGAGAACAGGAGCGCGATGGACCAGGGGGTGCTACTGAGCACGGCAAGCGCATAGAATGCAAAACGGTAGAACGCGAACGATGCGATGATCGCTTCGCGTTCTCCAATCGGAGGTTCCCGTAACGCGTCGGTCTTTGGAGCAAGAAGCATCCAGGCCAGCCAGGCCGGGGCGATGACGGCAAGGAGTCCTGCCACCAAGCCCGAAGCGCCATCACGGTCGAGAACGCCCCGAATCATGCCGACGATCGCGCCGGACAAGGAGAGAATCGCGAGCGCCGCGAGATATTTCTCCCAACCGAAGCGGTCGGTGAGCAGATAGAATGTTCCGGCATCGACGAGCGTCACAGCGATGCCAATGCCCGTGAAGAAACAGAATGAACGGAGCCTGTCCATAAAAGACCTTCCTTTCTCCGCGATGGTTCGCGGCCATGCTGGTTATAGCATTTCCCTACAAAGCGCGAAAGGCTGCGCCGCCGTCCGTGGAGATCTGGCAGGCGGAAGACTTAGTGCCCATGCGACAGCTCGATCGCATCTTCGTATTTCGCAAACGAAACGCGGAACGCGTCGAAGAAGCCCTCTTGTCCGAGCAGGATATTCATCTTGAGACCGGGAACGAAAAGCAGGCGGAGCCGCACGGTTTCGGGGAAGCCGGAAACGCTCATGTCCATTTCGGTTAGATAGGCGGGCGTCGGCTGTCCGACAACTCCCGCTATAACTTTCTCATCACAGTCTTTCAAATCGATGCCGAGGTATGCGGCTATTTCAGCATTGACCGTGGTGATATCCGCTCCGGAGTCGAGCAGAGCCATCTGTTTCATTGACTGGCCGTTATGAAAAAGCTCCACTTCGATGAGCGGCTTCTTTACCATATAATCTCCCTGCCAGAAGGGAGTATACGGATACCATTTCGTCATATTATGCGAAGGCGAAGTACGTCCCGGAAGCGGGCACTTTCAGGTATACGACATCCCGCTCCCCGACTTTGGCTTTCAGGTCCATGAGGTCGGCGGCGGATTCGAGCACCTCGCTATGATCGGGGGACAGCGCGATCCACTTATTTTCATGCTCTTTCGTTATGGAATCGATGTTCATGCGAATAGTATAACGTTTTCAGATGAGAGGAATATGAGGCGGCAATACTCCCATTATATCATGGTATTCCAGTTTTGTCCCCCACTTACGCCACCGCCCGCAACCGCTCGACTAAGGATGCGACGGGAATCGAGGTTTCAGTATGGGTCGAACGCTCCCGAAGCGTAACCGAGTGGTCGAGCGCTTCCTTGCGGCCCATGATGAGGAGATAGCGGGGATTGAGCAGCTCCGCGAGGCGCATCTGCTCGGTGAGGGACTCGACGCCGATCGACTGCATGAGCGGGATGCGCGTATGGCGAAGCGTGTCGGCGATGAGCATGCTCGCGCGCTTGGCTTCCTCGCCGATGTGTACGAAAACGAAACGGGGCTGGCCGGATACTTTCGCTGCCGGAAGCGTCGTGCCGCCCTGCACGTTCACTTTAAGCACCGCACCGACTGCCGGAACCTGGCCCTTGAAGAAATGCCTGGTGAGGTCGGTATAGCGCGAACCCCAGGCGACCGGATGCCCGCCCGCACGCACCTCAAAGCACGTCTCGGACCACGCGGCGCCGCGGGAAAGGAGGTTCGGCGCGAGGTCATAGGGCGTTTCGGTCGCTTCGAGGTATTCGAGGAGGTCCTCGAAGCGCTTGCGGCTCGCTTCGGAGAGATGATCGGTCGGCGTCGGAAGATCGCCTTCGTGTTCGCTGTCAAGCAGAAGCTCCGCCGCCTCGAACACGTCGCGCTTCGCGCAGTCAACGCAGTCCGTCGGGAGCGCGGCGCCGCGCTTCCTGAAGAAGACACCGAGTTCCCGGCTGAAGCGGTTCCGGGTTTCGCGGTCGCCCATGCTGTTGATGCGAAGCAAAAGCTCGCCTTTATGGATATCCGCCGCGAGCGCGCGCACCGCGCGGATAAGTACCGCGTCGGCGATCGCCCGGTCGGCGCCGATTGCGTGGAACTGTATAAGAAGCTGCTTGGGGGCGGGACGCCCGGCTGCCGCGTTCGTATGCCAGACGAAAAGCGGTTGCGTGCTTGAGGGAATAAGTCCGCCGTCGCGCACTTGCTTTAAAAACGTTGCGACGATCTGCGCGGTCGCGTCGAGCGAATTTAACTGGAGCGTATCGGGGAACGGAAGCTTCGTATTGCCGCCGCGCTTCATCGCGGTGAGCGAGGCGAGCGGAAGGAAGCCGTAGTAGTTGCCGACGGCGTGTGCCCTCCGAAGCACGTCTTCCGCCTTAAGGGTAGTCGAGTCCTTAGAAGTCGGCATGGACATTATTGCGGAACGCTTGCCGCGCCGGGAAAGGCTCCGACCGCGCTTGCCGGAAGAAGCCGGAGGAATACGCGGCCCATGATGTCCTTCTCGGGAAGCGTGCCCCAGACGCGGGAGTCGGAGCTATTCGGCCGGTTGTCGCCCATGACGAAATACTCGCCCTGCCCGAGGCTTGTTGAGAGAGTATAGGTGGCATCCTCGGCGGAAATGTACGGCTCACTCTCAAGCGCGAGGTCGCTTCCGTCCGCGCGCTGGATGTTCACGACGCCTTTGGTGATCCGCACGGTCTCTCCGGGGAGGCCTATGATGCGCTTTATATAAAAGACGGAAGTATCCCCGGGATAGCGGAAGACGACGACATCGCCGCGCCTGGGAGCGCTGAAATCATAGGAAAGCTCGTCGATAATGAGATAGTCGCCGTTCTCGAAGGTCGGATGCATCGATTCACCCTGTACGACGAAAGGCTGCGCGATGAAAAAGCGGATCGGAAGAACGATGACGACGGCCAGGAGGACGAAGATGACAACTTCTCGTACGACTCCGGTAACTCGCATTGCATGCATTGTACGCTTGCCGTTTCCGCGCGCAAGTTTTTCGCTCCGCGCAAAGCCAAACGCCCCGTCGTTTCTGACGGGGCGCTGACGTACGATCGCGACGGGCTTATGCGATTGCTTCGCTGACGGCGGCTTTGAAGGCATGCTCGGCCTCGGCGACCTCGGCAGGGCTGAACCTCGCCTGAGCACCCGATGAAGAGCACTTAGCTTTCCAGCTTCCGTCGCACAGGCCGGTGAGGGAGACCGCGACCTGTTGCGGCAAACCGTCCGGCTTGCGCAGGAGACTGAGCCTCCAGGCATTGGCCACTTCGCCCGGCTGTAATTCGCGGAGGTGTCCGTTCTCGGCCCGCAAACCTTCGAGCATCAGACAAAGAGAGCTTGCGTGCGGGCTCCGGGATACGCGCGGCGAGATCGCGTCACGAATGCTCCGGAGCTTCTCGTATGCCCTATGAGCACCGGTCGCGTCGGCGTCCGACAACAAATGGGTGGACATGGTTCAAATCCTTCGCATGCGGGCGGCGCCCGACTATTTCTTCCTTGACTGTAGGTGCAGGGCACTAGGATGTCAACGCTCGGCGAGTGATACAATCACCTGATGGCGACGATACTCATGGGACTCGGAAATCCGGGAGGGGAGTATGCAAAGACGCGGCATAACGCCGGGAGGATGGCGGTCGAGCTTGTCGCGAAAACGGAAGGGTTTGACGCGTTCGAGCTGAAGAAGGGCGCGCAAGCCCTTATCTCGGAAGGGAAGATAGGGAAAGAGAAGGTTGTTCTCGCGCTTCCGGAAACCTTCGTGAATCTCTCGGGAAAGACCGCGGCGGCGCTCGTGAAATCGAAGAAGGCGGCGGAGTCGCTCCTGGTCCTGCGGGACGATCTCGATCTGCCGCTTGGCATTCTCAAGATGACGTTTAACCGCGGGAGCGGGGGACACAAGGGCGTCGAGAGCATCATGCGCGCGCTTAAAACGGAAGGCTTCGCGCAGCTCAAGATCGGCATATCGGCGCAGGGAAAAAGGAACCAGACGAAAAAAGTATCAGGCGAGGAGAAAGTGATAAAGCATGTGATAGGGAAATTTAAGCCCGCCGAGGAAGCGCTTCTCAAGAAAACGCTCAAGAAAGCCGCGCTCGTCGCGCACCTGTTCGCCGAGGAAGGTATCGAGAAGGCGATGATGGAGGCGAATACGAGATAGGGGTCGCCACATAAGAAATGGCGCCGGACGAGAGTCCGGCGCCCCATTTCCTTGCACGTTTCTCACTTCGACTTCTTTGGAGCAAACGAAGAAAGCGCGAGGCACCCGAAGGGTGCCTCGCGCTTTCTTTTCCCGAACCTATTTCTTCACTGCCTTCTTCGTACCCGCAAACGCAAGCGTCATGCGCTGGTCCTTCGGCTCGAAAAGCGTGATCTTGAACGGATAGGTCTTGCCAAGCTCGAGATTGTCGCGCAGCTCCTGCGGGCTCTCGAACTCGCTGATGTGCACGAGGCCCGCGATTCCTTCCTCGATCGAGGCAAGCGCGCCGTGCTTGTTGTATTTGATGATGACGCCCGAGATCTCCTGGCCCTTCTGGTACCGGTCGCCCGCGGTTTTCCACGGATTTTCCTTGAGCGCCTTGATCGAGAGGGAAACCTTGCCTTCCTTGATCTCGATGATCTTCACCTTCACCTTCTCGCCGACCTTAAAGAGCGCGCGCGGGTCTTCGACAAGGCCCCAGTCGAGCTCGCTGATGTGCACGAGGCCCTCGAGCCCCTGCTCGATCCTGACGAAGATGCCGAAGTCGACGGTACCCGTGATCTCGCCCTCGACCGTGTCGCCGACCTGGTACTTGTCGATGAGCGACGCCTTCTCCTGGTCCTCGCTTCCGGTGCGTTCGGAGAAGATGAGCTTGTTCTCGCGGGCGTCGGCGGTGATGACACGAACCGGAAGCGCGACGCCGACGAGCTTCTTGAGTTCCCCGATGATCTTGTCCTTGTCGCCGTCGGTGACGCGCGGATAGTGTTCCTTCGCGAGCTGGGAAGCGGGAAGGAAGCCCTGGATGCCCTGCCACGTAAGGATGAGGCCGCCCTTGTTCGCGTCCTCGACTGTGAGGTTATAGATAGTGCCCGCGGCGATGGCCTGCTCCGCCTCGCCCCAGATCGCGGCCTGGCGCGCCTCCTTAAGGGAGAGTTCGATGTATCCGTCGCGGCCCGCGGGGTCGACGACTTTCGCGGTGATGGTATCTCCCGCGTTCGCCTTGCGAAGTACATCGGCGGCATTGAGATATTCGCGTCCGTAGATGAGGCCGGTGCCAAACGGGGGCAGGTCGATATAGAGACGCCCGCGCGCAAGCGCGATGATCGTTCCCTCGACCAGGTCCCCGGCCGAGGGCGGGGTAGGGATGGCGTCCGCAAACGGGGCCATCGCGTGCCTAGGGTCTATGACAAACGGAGCGATAGGCTTTGGGGCCTTCGCCTCAACCTTTTCTTCTTGCATGACAATTGTGGCGGCGCGGTCCGGCGGCGGGTACTGTCGGCCCTGGGGCCTCGAGGGTTAGCCCGCTCGCGCTTACTAATCACGCGCTCGCGATACCGACACCTTATCAAGATCCGTATAAAAAGCCAAGTTCGGCTTCTTTAAAGATAATAAGGGAAAAGGGCGCCTGGTTTCCCGGGCGCCCTTCCGTATTGGATATTTCCCGACCGGAACGCGTCAGGAGCGATTCGAGATCTCACCCGGTTCGGATTCGGACATCAAGTTCGTGGTCGAGACCCGTCGCCTTCGGGCGGCCATCGTACGTCGGATGGCGGAAGCCGGAGGCGATGTTCGTCGCGACGCGGGAATGAGTCATGTTCTTCTCCTCAGATGAGCCGCCGGCATAAAACATCGAGCCGGGCATTGCAAGCATAGCACGAAAAAGGGCAAGCATAAAAACAATGGGCGCTCCCGAGGGAGCGCCCGTTTTACTTACTATGCAGACCTTTCACCCAGTCTGCTTCGGGAAGTTACGCCAGCTTGTCGGCGTACTGCCCGAGCTGCGACGGCGTGTGGAGGCCGGCAGCGAGCTGGTAGGCGGAGTCGGCGCGCATCTGATTGGTCAGCGTGGCGGCCGCATCATAGATCTTCTGGATGAGGCTGTCAGAATCGGCGCCGAGGCCGGCGGGGCCCATGGCGACGGTCTTGCCGGAGTCGTTCATCACCAGCGGCATGTCCACGGTGTCGAGATCGACGTAGTGGATGATGACGGTGGTCTGCTTGGCGCCGCCGTTCAGCGCGATCGCGTCGTAGCCATTGATCTGCGGATCGTGTTCGATGAGCGCGAGCGTCATGTCGAGGCCGATGGCGGCCGTGATCGTGTCCTTCATGATGGCGTCGGAGGAGCCGTCGATGATCGCGGCGACCGAAGTCGTGTTCTTGAAGTGCGCGGGCGACGTCCAGCTGGAATCATTGGCGAAGGCCGGAGCCGAGAGCGTGAACATGGCGGCAACTGCGAGCGCAAAGCCATAGTGATGGTGCTTCATTGGAATTTCCCCTTTCTCGAGGATGACTGTATCGGTTCTTCCTGGCCAGTCCAGGTCCGATTAGGGGACCCTAGCACACCCCGTGCTGAATTGTCAATACCCCTGTGGATATGTCGTAATAAAACAAAAGGCCCCGTAAACGGGACCTTTGATTGGGAGTCGAATGATGCCAGGAGAGAAAATGGCGAGAGCGCGGCCGCGGGACCCGGAAAAACGCTTTCGCGTAATCCCGGGAACCGCGGCGCACTTTGCCTTGCGCCTACGCTGTGGGAGCCTGGCCGGCCTTCTTCGCGCGCTTCGCCGGGCTGTCCGGACCGGCGTCGAGGTGCTGGTGGCTTTTCGCTTCGTCGGTGGCCACATCGGCCGTGATGGCGAACTGCATTTCCGCTTTCGCTGGCATGTCAAACGACTCCTCTAATGTTCGGGAGATGTCCCCCAAAACCTTGACAGCATACCACCCAGAATTGCCCTGCAAGTGTTCGGGTGAACAGCATGTGCATAACTTAAAATAAGGCGAGGGGGCCCAAAAGGCCCCCTCTCGCGGTGTTCGGATTGTTGGTAAGACAACTCCCCGGCTTCTGCGTATGCAGCAGGATGCCGGTAAACGGTATGATCGTCCGCACCGCGCTGTCGCTTCATCTCGTATGGGTTCCCCGGGAGAGGTTCCCTGTATCCATAGCTCCTCCTTGTCCGGCTGATTTCCGGGAGAGTGATGGAACAGCCTTCCGAAACAGTACCATCCCGGAAAATTCAGGGTATACTTATGCACATCATGGTCATCACGCATCTTGGCGGACAGTGCTTCAAGGTAAGTTTCGGCGATCTTACGCTCGCCTTCGACCCGATCTCGAAGGGCGGGACGCTTCCCGCCGCGCGCTTCGGCGCCGACATCGCGCTTGTCTCGAGAAACCATCCCGATATGAACGGCACGGCGGAAGTAAGCTACGGCGAGAAAGTCCCGTTCGTTATCTCGGGACCCGGCGAATACGAGCACTCGGGCGTCACGATCCAGGGCTTTCTCACTAAGAGCAAGTACGGCCTCGCCAAAGGCCAGGCGGAAGCGGTCAATACCATATATCTGGTCGATCTCGAGGGTATGAGCCTCCTGTTTCTCGGCGCGCTTTCGGATACGGAGCTTCCGGCCGATGCGCGGGAGGCTATCGAGGAGATCGACGTACTGTTCGTACCGGTCGGCGGAGACGGAGTGCTTGATCCGTCCGCCGCGCATAAGCTCGCCGTATCGCTTGAGCCCCGCATCATCGTGCCGATGCACTGGAGCGGCATGGGGGAGGGCAAGGCGCTTGAGACCTTCCTCAAAGAAGAGGGAGGGGCGGCGGAGAAAGTGGACAAGTTGACTATCAAAAAGAAAGATGCGCTTGCGCGCGACGGTGCTATTATAGTAGTGACCCCGTAATAACTATTTAACCTATGCTTGAACACCTCGACCGTCTTCGAAGCAAACCGGAACACGTACGCAGAAACATCGCCCTTGGAAGTGCTGGCGTACTTACCGCGCTCCTTGCGATCGGCTGGCTTGCCGCGACCATATCCGGCGGCATGCTCGCGCTCAAGCCCGTTCCGCTTGACGGCGGGAGCCGCCCGGCGATCGCCGCCGTCCCGGAGAGCTCATCGGCATTTTCGAAGCTTGTCGGTGCGGCTGGTGCCGCGACTGGATTTGGCACCCCAAAGCCCGCACCGTCGCTCCAGATCGTAGACGGCGGCACAAGCTCGACGATCGAAGAGAAACCTGCTGCCGCAAGCTCGCAGACGATCATCCCGTTCTGATTTTTATAGGCTTGCATGGCTAAGGAAGAACAGTCGGCCGTACCGCTTGGCGGGCGCATCATAGGGCAGAGCATCACGGGCGAGATGCGCACCTCCTACGTCGATTACGCGATGAGCGTGATCACCTCCCGCGCGCTTCCCGACGTGCGCGACGGCCTGAAGCCGGTACACCGCCGCATCCTTTACGCCATGAGCGAGCTTGGGCTCACGGCGGGCGCGAAATTCCGCAAGTCCGCGCTTGTCGTCGGCGACGTGCTCGGCAAATACCATCCGCACGGCGACGCGAGCGTCTATGACGCGATGACGAAGCTTGCGCAGGATTTCTCGCACCGCTATCCGCTCGTGATCGGGCAGGGCAATTTCGGCTCGATCGACGGCGACTCGCCAGCCGCCATGCGGTATTGCGTCACGGGGGACACGCTTGTTGCGACAGATAAGGGTCTGGTTCCCATCAAGGAACTATCCGACGACGGCACGGAAGAAATCGAGGCGCGGGTGATTTCGATGAACGGCCGGATCAATTCGGCCGATGCGTGGTTCGATAGCGGCGTTCATCCAACGATAGCCCTCAAAACCAATCGGGGATACCGGATCCGTGGTTCCCGCAACCACCCGCTTCTTATCTGGCACGAGGATCCGGCAACTGGCGTACCCCGCTTCGCGTGGAAGCTTCTTGCCGATATCGACGAAGGCGACGTGGTGGTGATGGATCGGACCCCCGACCTTTTGTGGCCGGAACACCCGCTCTCCCTCACGCCCTTTGTTCCGAAAGTCGCGAACAAACGGATTACAGTACAGCAGCTGCCTGCGGAGCTTACCGAAGACCTGGCATTCATCCTCGGCCTCCTCGTATCGGAAGGTACCATCAAGGAAAAGGAGTTGGAGTTCTGCAACAGCGACCCCGACCTCATCCAGGCCTTCGTCGAGCGCTTCGCCCGCGTGTTTCCTGGCTGCCGCCTGCACCACTTCAGGCGCGAACCGTCTTCCTATGGTAAGAAGCCGTACTACACCATCGAGATTCACTCGCAATATGTGATTGCGTTTCTGCGCGCTATAGGGCTTGCGCCGGTAAAATCGCCCGAAAAGCGTATCCCGTTCTCGGTGCTGCGGTCTCCGAAGCCAGTCGTCGCAGCTTTCCTTCAGGCGTATTTTGAAGGCGACGGCGGCATAAGCTTCTCGTCGAAAATGACGGAATTGAGCGTCGTATCTAAGAGCACGGCGCTTCTCGACGAAATGCAGGTCGTTCTTATGCGCCTTGGCATCGCAAGCACGCGCCGTCACGACTGCCACCGCGCGATCGAAAAGCTCTATATACGGGGTCTCCATGACTACCGCCTCTTTGAGCGCGAGATCGGTTTTGTTTCCGCGCGCAAGAAAACGAAGCTTGGCAAAGCGATCGCGCGGCTCTCCAAGGACTCATCGGCTACCGACTACGTGCCGTTCATCGCAGGATACGTGCGTTCGCATCTTGCACCGCCGAGCTATCAGGGTATCGGGAGATTCGTACGCAAGCATAATTTCGACCGATACACCGCGCTTGCCGAACATGGCCCGCTCGTCGCCTCCGCCGTGCTGCCGCATGTGCGTCCGACGGTCGAGGCGCTGTTCGGCGAACTCTCGCGCCACCGGTATTTGTTCGATGTAGTGGCTTCCGTAACGAACGAGGCACCAGCTCCTGTGTATTCGATCCGGGTGCGAAGCGAGTGCCACTCCTTTGTCGCTAACGGATTCATAAACCACAATACCGAGGCCAAGATGTCGCGCATCGCGGAGGACATCATGAACGACCTCGACAAGGACACGGTCGAATGGAACCCCAACTATGACGCGAGCCGTAAGGAGCCATCCGTGCTTCCCGCCGCCGTGCCGAACCTTCTCCTTAACGGCACGCTCGGTATCGCGGTCGGCATGGCAACCGCAATACCGCCCCATAACCTGCGGGAAGTGGTCGACGCGACCGTGCACCTCATCGACGAGCCCGAGGCGACGACCGAGGACCTCCTCAAATTCGTCAAAGGCCCGGATTTCCCGCTCGGGGGGGTTGCCTTTAACCAGGCCGATATCAGGCAGGCGTACATAAGCGGACGGGGCGGGGTCGTGGTGCGCGGCGAAGCGGAGATCGTCGACGACGGCAAGAAGGATTCGAAAATTGTCATCACCTCGATCCCGTACCGCGTCAATAAAGCCGACCTCATCACCCGCATCGCCGATCTCGTGCGCGACAAGAAGCTCGAGGGCGTACGGGACCTGCGCGACGAGTCGACGACGTCATTTGAGACCCGCATTGTCGTCGAGCTCAAAGGCACGGCGCACCCGCAGGCCGTCCTCAATACGATTTATAAGCACACCGAGCTCGAGAGCGCTTTCCACTACAACATGCTTGCGCTCGTCGACGGCGTGCCGCAGACGCTTTCGCTCAAGGGCATTCTCGAGAATTTCATAGAACACCGGAGAGTAGTGGTGAAGCGGCGTACCGAATTCGATCTCCGGCAGGCGAAGGCGCGCGAGCACATCCTCCTCGGACTTTCGAAAGCGCTCGACCATATCGACGAGGTCATCGCGATCATCAAGAAAGCCGCCGATGTCCCGGCCGCGTCCCTCGCGCTCCAGAAGAAATTCGCATTTTCGGAGCTTCAGGCGGCGGCGATCCTCGAGATGCGGCTGTCGAAACTCGCGGGCCTCGAGCGCAAGAAGATCGAGGACGAACTGGCGGAGGTCCAGGCGCTTATCGCGAAGCTCGAGAAGATACTCTCTTCCGCAAAGAACATCCTCGCGGTCGTGAAGACGGAACTCGTCGCTATCGGCGAGAAATACGGCGACGACCGCCGCACGAAGATCGTCAAAGGCGGGGTTCAGAACATCTCCGTCGAAGACCTGGTGCCGGACGAGGAGTCCGTCCTCGTCCTCACCGCCGGAGGCTACGTGAAGCGCACGAACCCGTCGGAATACAAGACGCAGAAGCGCGGCGGCGTCGGCGTCGTCGACCTCTCGACCAAGGAGGAGGACGTCGTGACGCACTTCCTCGCGGCCTCGGCGCACTCCGACCTCCTCTTCTTCACCGACTACGGCAAGGCATACCAGCTCAAGATGTACGAGATCCCCGAAGGGAAGCGCGCGACCAAGGGAAAGAGCATGATGAACTTCCTTCCGCTTGCCGGTGACGAGAAGGTGACTTCGGTACTTCCGGTCCCCAAGGGCGCCGAGCGCGACGCCTTGTCGGTATTCTTCGTGACGGCAAACGGCATTGTGAAAAAAGTGGAAGCAAAGTCCTTCGCGGATGTACGCCGCTCGGGCATCATCGCGATCAACCTCAAGGACGGCGATAAGCTCGTTGCCGCGCATCTTGCCGAAGAGAGCGACAGCGTTTCGATCGTAACCGCCAAGGGCCAAAGCATCCGCTTCGAGGAGGGCGACGTGCGCGCGATGGGGCGGACCGCCGGAGGCGTGCGCGGCATGAGCGTGCGCAAGGGCGACACGGTCGTTTCCGCGGAAGTGATTTCGGCCGCAGCCAAGGACGCGTCCCTCCTCGTCATCATGTCGAAAGGATACGGCAAGTCGACCGAGCTTTCCGAATACAAGGTGCAAGGCCGGGGAGGTTCCGGCATCAAGACGGCAGAGGTGACACCGAAGACGGGCGAGATCATCGGCGCGAAAGTGCTTCTCGGGAAGGACGTGTCGGATGAGGAAATCGTCGTTGTTTCTAAAAAGGGACAGGTTATCCGCATCACCGCCAAGGAAGTGCCGTCGCTTTCCCGCGCGACCCAGGGCGTGCGTATCATGCGGCTCTACGAGGGCGATTCAATCGCGTCGATGGTGGCGCTTTAACATACATACATGAAGAAAATCGTCGTCACGGCACCCGCGGGTGAAGTTGCCGATACGGTCCGGCAAGCGATGGGAGAAGCAGGTGCGGGAAAAATCGGTAACTATGCATTCTGCAGTTTCAGTACCAAAGGCGTCGGCAGGTTTGTACCACAGGAAGGCGCGAGTCCGGCCATCGGGGAAGCGGGGAAGCCCGAGGAAGTGGAAGAGGAGCGAATAGAAGTGAATTGCGAAGACGAACTCGTTGAGAAGGTGATCGCGGCCATCAAACGCGTACATCCGTATGAGGAACCGGTGATAGATATTTACGTACTCGCATAGCTAGGAGAAAAAGAAAGACCGCCGGGCAGGAATGCCCGGCGGCTTCAGGGAGGCAGCGACTCACTTACATCTTCGCCCGTTCTATAACCATCGAGCCGATGCAGATGATGCGGGCTGGCGATCCGGTGACGCGAATAGGCTCCCACACTTCGCCGCGCCGCGCTTCGACGCGCCACTTGTTCGCCTTGAACTCAGCTCGAAGCTGGTCGTTGAGCAAATTGGCCGAATCGAGTTCGTGGACAAGAGCTTCGAATTGTTCGACGGAAAAAACGACGCCGACCTCGTAACCTTTGCTTGGGGTGAACCACATCAGTGTCGTTTCGGCCGTCCCATCGGCGTCCGGAGGCCACATGGCCCAAAAAACCGGTTTCGTGTGCGGACGGGCGACGATGCGACCGATGAGTGGCTTGAAGTCGTTGACGAGACCGATAAACGACCCTGTATATCGACCCCTCAACGTGAACGCCAACTCCGGGCTGCTTTTCGGAAGCATCTTGAGCGCGCTCAAGACACTGGTGCGGTCTCCTTCAGGCAGGGACTTTGTCGCCGCGATTTTCTCCGCATCGGCTTGCTTCATGCAAAACCCGATACCTCCGGTCAGGAGCACAGGGTGCCAGAAGCAGGCGACGAGAACGGGCGGACCGTTCAGTCCTGCGAAGGTATGTACATGGAATACTTCGGACATGATGCTGTTCTCCTTCTTTCCTAACCGCGCTACTTATACACCCTGAAGCGGCTTTTCGCCATCGTTTCGGTTCGTGCTACCGTTAGCTGATGGCAAACCCCTTTGAAGGACTGATTCGGAGGCTTGTGCCAAGCGAAAAGAAGGCGGAACCCGCTTCCGTTGCGAGCACGCTCGCGCCCATCGAAAAATCAGCCGACCAGCTCATGCTCGAGCGCGGGCAGATGGAAGCGCACATGACCACTCTCTACCGCTTCTCTCCGGAAGCGGCGAAGCTGGTGATAGCGCTCAAGGACCCGGATATGGCCGCGACGGATTTCGTAGCCGGCATCACGGGCTTTAACGAGCGGCACAAAACCGATGCGCCCGCCGCGGAACTGCTCGAAACATTTGCGGTTCCGGTCGCTCCCGGACGAAGCATCGATGTGTCGCTTTATAAGACCGGGCGCGTGGTTCTTGAAGGCACCGCGGCGACCGTTCATTAATCGCCGGGCCGTTTCGCTCCCGGAAGCAATGCTTGTGGCGCGGACGGCCGAAAGACCGCCTGTTTTTATATGCTGTTGACTATGCGCCAGCAGCGCGGGCGCTCTTGCTATACTGATCGCATGAATTTCGCCGATCCGAAGACGAACGTACTGCAGATGGGCCTCAGGGAAGGAGTGAAAGTGGCGGACCTCGGGGCGGGGAGCGGACACTATTCCCTTGCCGCGGCGCACGCCGTGGGGGTGGACGGGCGGGTATATGCGATCGATGTTCAGGAGGATGTGCTGAAGCGCATTCAGGGAACGGCGCGGGAGCAGGGGGTGCGGACCATAGAAACCGTATGGGGCGATATCGAGAAGCCGCGCGGAACCACGCTTCGGGATCAGGCGGTCGACGGTGCGATTCTTTCCAACACGCTGTTTCAGATAAAAGAGAAGGCGATAGTCGCGGCCGAACTGCGCCGTATTCTTAAGCCCGGAGGGAAGCTTCTGGTCATCGATTGGGCCGGAGCGTACGGGGGGCTCGGCCCGGACCCTTCACACGTGGTGAACGAACAAGCGGCCGAAGCGGTCTTTGCCGCCGCCGGTTTCCATGTGGTTAAGAAGTTCAGCGCCGGCCCCCATCACTACGGCATCGTATTTACCGCTCCCTAACATGAAGATCTCATTTTTCCAGGCGGGAATCATCGGCGCGTTTGTCCTCCTCGCGCTAATCGGCATCTTCGTCTTCGCGACCTTCACCGGCTCCTCCGGCACCGGCTCCATCGGGACGGTGACGATATGGGGCACGCTCCCTCAGGACGAGATCGCCCCGGCTCTTGCGAACATTACGGGCCAGAATACCGAGCTTAAGGGCATACGGTATGTCGGCAAGCAGCCCGCGACCTTCGAACGGGAACTCGTCGACGCTCTGGCGTCGGGTACGGGCCCCGACCTGGTGCTCATAAGCCAGGAGCATCTCGTCTCGCTTGAGGACAAGCTTATACCGATCCCGTACAGCTCGATTTCGGCGCGCGCCTTTACCGACGCGTTCGTGCAGGAAGGGCAGCTTTTCCTTGCGTCCGACGGGGTCTACGGCATTCCGCTCGCGGTCGATCCGCTCGTCCTCTACTACAACCGCGCGACTCTCTCGTCCGCCGGTATCGTAGCTCCTCCGTCGGCATGGGAGGCCCTTGTCGGACTCGTGCCGCGTACGGCGCAGCTTGACGGAGGGAGGAACATCGAGCGCGGGCTCATCGGTCTTGGAACCTATGCCAACGTCGACCACGCGGGCGCTATTCTTTCCGCGCTCTTTCTCCAAAGCGGAGTACCGCTCTCGGCCCGCACGACACTCGGCCTCAAGGCATCGCTTGGCGCCGAGACGCAAAGCTTTGGCGGCGTCTCTCCCGGGGAGGCCGTGGTGCGCTACTACACCCAGTTCGCCGATCCTTCGAAAGTTTCCTATACCTGGAACGGGTCGCTCCCGGATTCAAGGCAGGCGTTCGTCTCCGGCGATCTCGCGCTGTATATCGGCTTCGCGTCCGATGCGCCGTTCCTGCGTGCGGCGAATCCCAATCTCGATTTCGATGTCGCGGCCTTGCCGCAGACGGGGAATGCCGTGAACCGGATTACGTTCGGCGACCTCTACGCGTTCGCTATCCCCAAAGGGAGTCCGAACCCCGCCGGTGCCTATAGCGCCGCCGTCGCGCTCGCGGATCCCGCGGTTATGACCGCGCTTGCGGGCGCCACGGGGCTTGCGCCCGCACGCCTGTCGCTTCTTGGAACCGAGCCCGCCGATCCTTTCGCTTCGGTCTTTTATCGCGAAGCGCTTATAAGCCGGGGATGGCTGTCCCCAGCGCCCGAGGATACGGACCGCATATTCGGCGCTATGATTATGGACGTGATTACCGGACGCGTATCCCTAAGCGAAGCCCTTGTTTCCGCCGAGCGCGCGCTGACTCAGGCGATACAATGAAAATCATGAACGCTACAGGCAAGTATTTTATTGTTCCGGCCACGGTCGCGTTTCTCATGGTGTTTATCCTCGTACCTGCTCCTGCGCAGGCCGCCGACTCCGCCTGCCTTCCTGCTTGCACCGGTACCGATACATGCGTCAACGGCAAATGCCAAGCGGCCGGTACCGTTCCCGGCGGTTCAGCCTGCAAGCCTGCCTGCACCGGCACTGATACCTGCGTGGCGGGAGTATGCCGTCCGGCGGGAACGGTTCCAGGCGGCGGGGGAGGCGGAAGCGGCCTTACGAATCCTCTCGGCTTTTCGACGATTCCGGATTTCCTCAATGCCGTCCTCGACCTCGTGATACAGATCGGCGGCATCGTCATCGTCTTGATGCTCGTCTACGTAGGTTTCAAATTCGTGACCGCGCAGGGAGCGGAAGAAAAAATAAAGGAGGCGCGCGAGGCGCTCCTGTGGACGGTCGTCGGAGCGCTCATTCTCCTTGGCGCCAAGGCGATCTCGCTCGGAATCCAGGCGACGGTACAGGCGCTTGGCACCTGATATGACCTTTGCCGAACTCGTCAATTCGATCGTAGCCATCATAGGCGGGATTGTCATTCCTGTCGTCTTTGCGCTTGCGGGATTCGCATTCCTCTGGGGCGTCTTCAACTACTTCATCGTGGGCGGCGCGGACGAGGACAAGCGCAAGGAAGGAAGGCAGTTCATCCTCTGGGGGCTGATCGGGCTTGTGGTCATGTTCGGGGTCTGGGGATTGATACGCATCGGCCTTAGCATAATCGCGCTATAATACTAAACCATATGGGATTCTCATTCTCGCTGTGCGTAGGAAACTGCGGCAACCTCCAGGGCATCGCCGGTACTATTCTCGGCCTCATCAACAATGTCGCCGTTCCCCTCGTTTTCGCCGTCGCCTTCATCGTCTTCATCTGGGGCGTCTTCCAATACTTCATACTGGGCGCGGACGACGAAACGAAACGCGAGACGGGCCGCACGTATATCCTGTACGGCCTCGTCGGATTCTTCGTCATGCTTTCGGTATGGGGGCTGGTCAACATACTCGTTAACACGTTCGATCTTGGCGGGTACCGCCATCCGGCTTATCCGACTTCTTATTAATCCCGTATGAAACGATATCTTCCTTTCCTGATCGCGCTTCTGGTTCTTGGGGCGCCGCTTTGTTCCTATGCGGCTGCGGCGATCGATCCTGTCACGGGAGACGGGACTCCGCAGATAAGCCCGGGGCCGACGGTGTCGGTTGTTAATGCGGGCGCCTTCGGCCACTACGGCGATCTTGTGCTCGTGGTCATCAACAATATTCTCGTACCCATCCTGTTTACCATCGCCTTCCTTGTATTCCTCTGGGGCGTCTTCAACTACTTCATCGTGGGCGGTGCGGACGAGGACAAGCGCAAGGAAGGAAGGCAGTTCATCCTCTGGGGGCTGATCGGTTTCGTGGTGATGTTCTCGCTGTGGGGCCTGGTCAATATCCTCTCCAATACGCTCGGCCTTGGAGGATACGCGCGGCCCGACTACCCGACCCTTTAAGGTTCTTATCCACACGAATCAGGGACGCGGCTTGCCCTGGGGCGAAGGCAAGCTAGAATAAGGGGAACTCCGCTCAACGCCGGGGAGCCATTATACGAATATCACCATTATGAAGAAATACCTCGCGCCGTTTGCCGCAATCGCACTTTTGACGCCGCTCCTTGCCGGTGCCGCCACTATCTCAAGCGTATCCGATGTGGGTACCACGGTCATCAATATCATCAATAACGTCCTGGTGCCGGTGCTCTTTGCCGTCGCCTTCATCGTCTTCATCTGGGGCGCTTTCCAGGTCTTCATCATCGGGGCGAACGACGAAGACGCGAAGGAAAAGGGCAAGAAACTCATGCTCTACGGCCTTATCGGCTTCTTCGTTATGGTCTCGATCTGGGGCCTCGTGAATATCCTCGTAGGTACCTTCTCGACCAATAACGCGACGCCTCCGCTTCCGCAGGCAGACTTCTAGTTTCTCCCGGCGTTTTAACACAAAGCCCCGGCCGCTGGCCGGGGCTTTGTGTTATTCTTATGCCTATGGACGTATTGAATAATTTCCTCAAGACCGTCGTGGTGCAGATCGTGAATCCGCTCCTCATGCTTATCGCTGCGGCGGCATTTCTCATCTTCCTCTGGGGCGTCTTCAAGTTCGTTGCGAATGCCGGGGACGAGACCGCGCGGGAAGAGGGAAGGAGTTCCATTCTCTGGGGCTTGGTCGGCCTCGTCATCATTTTCGGCGTGTTTGGCATATTGGGCGTCATTACGGGCACGTTCGGCATTCCGTCGGTACCGAAGTTTACATCCTAGCGGGCGGGATGCGGATTAAGAAACAACCCCCGGGCTCCTGCAAAGGAGAGGGGGTTGTATAAGTTGACAGCGGTACGTGCTGCTAGTTGAGGCACTGGTAGCCTTGGGGGATTTCGCCCGCAGTGGGCTCGATCCGCCAGGCGTCGATATGAGCCGGGAGATCTTCCGTTCCCGTCCAGCGCTGATAGTTTTGCCGGACGTCACGGAGACCGGCGGGAAGATACTCCGCCTTGGCGTATTCCGGCTTCGGTATCGGCCGGAATTCGACCGTGGAGCATGCGCTCGTGTCGATCTTATTCACCGTTCCGACGAGCATCCTGCATTGCTGCAAACTTGCGTTTGCGGGCGGGCAGACAAGGACGGCGGCTTCGGCTTGGCGTGATTGTTCCTGAGTCTTATGATCAGCATAAAGACTTTTAGCTCCAGCGATCAGTATGATCGCTGCGATTCCGAGGCCGCCCCACTTCAGAACGCGCGGCCAGAGTTCTTTGGGTGGGAGTCCGCGATTTTGTCCATCGCTCGCTTGAGTTCCGGATGTTGTCGTTGCTGTGGTGGCTGTAGCCATTATTTGCCTCCTGTGTTTTTGATGTAGCGGAAGAGCAATTCGGCGATTGCTTTGCCGAAGTGCGCCGCCACTGCGTCGAGATCGCGGATCTGGATGTCCGAGACCGATTTTGTGATCGGCAGCTTCATCAGCATGTCGACGGAGTTGAGAATATCTTGCTCGGGGATACCCTTGTGCTTCTTGAGTTCCTCGATCATCTCCCCGCGCTTGATGTTGATAAGCGCGAGCGCGCCGATGTCTTTCAGGCTTTGCGGAAGGTCGAAATGCCTGGTTTGCATCACGCCGATTTCGAGGCCCCATTTCGCGGCTTGTTCGCGCACTTTGCCCGCGTTCGCCATAAGCGTCCTGACGGCGCTTTTTGGCAAATCGGGCGTGTCGTCCTCTTCGGTAACGACAGTGCACTCGAGGAGTTTTGCCTCGAGCTTCGAATGTTCGCCGCGATCATCTGCCTTTGCCGGGAGCCCGAGATATTCGGCAACCAGATCCTTCTGCAGGATTACGCCACCGGCGTCTTTCCACGGGCCCATGAAGGCTCGCGCCTGCGTTTCGATGAACTCGGGCAGCAGGATATCTTCAGATTGTTGCGCCTGGAAGTGCTTCCGTGCATCGACGATCCGGCCTGTACTCAAAAGCTCAACTTCTACCGGTACTTTTCCGACGAGTTCGGTAAAGATACGCGGTGAAATCTTACGCTCCTGAACGTTCAGGGGGATTTGGCCGCCAAGACCGGGAATTGCCCACGGATAACCTGGCCCGCGAATCCTGCCGGTCAGTTCACCGTTTATCGTGTCTGCGCCGACTTCCCCGGGAGGGGTATAGCCGAGATAGCCCGACTTATTGAGCGTTCCAGCTACCATGCCGAGGGCTGCACAAGCTCCTGCACCTGCGATATAGGGGCCAAAATCATCAAGTGCCCAGTAGACGATCAGTGCGGCAACAAGTCCCGCAAGAAGTGATACCCACAGTCCAGTTCTAATGCTGTCGCTAGAGCTGATGTCATGTTTCATCAGTTTGCCCTTTCCTGACAAGGTTCAATTTGGTACTGCGTACCAATATACAGGAATCGTAGGAAAAGTCAAGATGCCGTGAAAACGGCCGCGGGACGAGCTGTTGTGCCGGGGAGAGGACTCGAACCTCCATCCTGTGAAGGGCTAGCTCCTAAGGCTAGTGTGTCTACCAGTTTCACCACCCCGGCGCGCACCAGCTGATGCTACCGTACTTCGCTTTGAAAAACGATCGCCGTTTGCTACGATTCGGTGACGCGCCTATAGCTCAGCTGGTAGAGCAGCTCCCTCTTAAGGAGACGGTCCCTGGTTCGAGCCCAGGTAGGCGCACAGAAATCAGAAACTCCCGCGCATGCGGGAGTTTCTGATTTCTGTGCCGAGGGTGAGACTCGAACTCACATGAGGGTTTTTAGGTCCTCTCTTCGTTTTAAGCGAAGTGCGTCTACCATTCCGCCACCTCGGCATGATACGACTTGAGGCCCGGGCGGGACTCGAACCCGCGCATAACGATTTTGCAGATCGTCGTGTTACCCCTTCACCACCGGGCCGTTTCTGCATACTAGCGCGCCCGCGCGCCTTGAGCTAGGTGCCGCGGAAAAGCTCGTCCAAGCGCTGGCGGTTCTTCTCGCCTTCGTCCTCTACGAAGGAAACGTTCGGCAGAACGGTCAGATGTCCCTTGTCCTTGAGAAACTGGCGGAATTCCCGGAGATTGCGGTTAAGGAATGCGAGCGCTTGCGGAGTCTTTTCGTAGGGATAGACGGTCACGAGCACCGTCGCGTTCTTAAGGTCGGAGCCCAATTCGGCGCGCGTGGGCGTGATGAGCGTGTCGCGGTTCGCGTTTTCCGCGATGAAGGCGCCCGCGAGGTGCGTGAGTTCGGAAGCAGTGCGGTCGACTTTGAAGCTCATGGCTATGATTCGACCATCTCGTACGTGACGATGGTGTCGCCCGGCGCCGCTTCCGTCTTCGAATCGATCTCGATGCCGAAATCTCCCTCCGTGCGGATTTCCTTCACATCGGCCCTGGCCTGCTGGAGGTTCGATATCTTTCCGCGCCCGAGCTCGATATCCCGGCGGAGCATTTTAACAAGCCCGCCAACCGCGAAGGCGCCGCTCTCGAGCTTCACCCCAAGCACCTGCTTGTGCGAGGAAGAGCTGAACGTGCGGAGCACTTTCGCCGTGCCGCGCTCCTCTTCCTTCGTCACGCGCGGCGCGCGGGTCGTAAGAAGGTCCTGGATGCGCATGCCAAGATCGTAGATTATGGAAAAACTCTCTATCGCTATGCCCGTGCGAAGGGCGAGTTCCCGCGCCCCCGCGTCGACCGGAACGTTGAACGCGATGACGGTTCCTTTCGAAGCTATCGCGCTCTTCACGTCGCTTTCGCCGACGGCCCCGACATCCGCGAAGAGGAGCACGATATTCGCCCGCTCATGCGTTACTTTCGAAAGCTCGTGCCTGATCGCCTCGATACTGCCTGTTACGTCGGCTTTGATGATAAGCGGGAGTTCCGCGGAGTTCGCGCCGGTGCGCGCGAGCTGTGCCTTGGCGGGCGTGACGCCTTTCGCGGCAAGCTGTTCCGCTTCTTTCTTGCTCTGGACGCTCTTGAAAGGCGTTCCGGCCGGGGGAAGGGAATTGAATCCGGAAACGCGTATCGGCTGGGAGGGACCCGCGGTATCGATCCGTTTCCCGAGGAAGTTCTCGATGAAGCGGACGGGAGCGAAGGCGGTTCCCGCGACGACGAACTGTCCGGTCGAGAGCGTACCGTCCTTAACGATGAGCGTTGCGGAAAGGCCGCGCTTGGGGTCTTGCGAAGACTCGAGTACGAAACCTTCTGCGGGAAGGAAAGCGTCCGCGGAAAGTCCCGCGAGATCGGCCGTGAGAAGGACGAGGTCGAGGAGTTCGGGCACGCCCTCGCCGGTTTTCGAGGAGACCGCCGCGAACGGCACTTCGCCGCCGAAGCCCTCGAGATATACCTCGTGCTCGAGAAGCGAATGCTTCGCGGTCTCCACGTTCGCGCCGTTTTTGTCTATTTTCGTGAACGCCACGACGAACGGCGTCTGCGCCTCGCGTATCGCCGCAAGCGCGTCGAGCGTCTGCGGTTTCACGCCTTCGTCCGCGGCGACGACGAGTATCGCGACGTCCGCCGCGGCCGCGCCGCGCGCGCGGAGCACCTTGAACGCCTCGTGTCCCGGCGTATCGAGGAAGGTGATCGCGCGGGGTTTGCCCTCGTGCTCATGCACCGCTTCGTACGCGGAGACGTGCTGGGTAATGCCGCCCGCTTCGCCGGCAACGACATTCGATTTCCGGATGTAGTCCAGAAGGGAAGATTTGCCGTGGTCGATATGTCCCATTACGGCGACGATCGGGGGGCGGGGAGCGCTTGCCATAGGGTTAGAGTACATCACGAAAAGAGGCCGATTGCAATCGCGCGAAGCTCCGTGCTACAACCTACGCATGGGCTTATTCTCCAAAAAGCGCGCGTATCTCGACTGGGCCGCAGCCGCGCCGGTTTCGGACGCGGCTGCGCGCGCGTATATGCGCGCCAGGAAGGCATACGGCAATCCGTCCTCGCCGCACGCGGAAGGACGGGCCGCGAAAGACATACTCGAAGCCGCTCGCACGAAGATCGCCCGGCTTATGGAAGTGAAGGCGGACGACGTGGTATTCACTTCCGGAGCGACCGAGGCGAACGCGCTTGCGATCGTAGGGCATGCGTGCTCGCTCATCCGTTCCGGAAGGAAGCCGGAAAGTATCCGTTTTCTGTACCTGCCGTCGTCCCACGCCTCGATCGCCGGGACCATGCAGATATTGCGGGACGAATGGATTCGTGTCGAAGAACTTCCGGTCAGGAACGGCAGGATCGAGATCGAAGCGCTCGCACCGATGCTTACCCAAGAAGCCTCGCTTATTTCCATGGACGCGGTATGCGGCGAAACGGGAACGGTCTGGAATACGCGGGAAGTCGCCGAGGCGTGCAAGGGTACCCGTACGCTGCTTCATGTCGATGCGACGCAGGCTCCGCTTACGCAGAAATTCTCCCGTGCGCACTTCAATGCGGATATCGTGACGCTTGACGCGTCGAAGGTCGGCGGCATGCGCGGCATCGGCGCGCTTATCGCGCACCGGACGCTTCCGCTCTCGGCGGTCATGAGCGGCGGAGGGCAGGAGCGGGGGCTCCGGCCGGGGACCGAAAGCCCGGCGCTTGCCGCAAGTTTTGCCGCCGCGCTTGAGGAGGCAAAAGAGGGAAGGGAAGCGTTTGGCGGCCGGGCGCTGCGCGCGAAACAGGACCTCATTTCCGAGATCAGGGGGATTCCGGGCCTTGTCATGAACACTGGGGCGGCAACCGTTCCGAACATACTGAACGTGTCGCTTCCTGGGCGCGACACCGATTATCTCATCGCGCTTCTCGACCATGCGGGATTCGCGGTCTCGACGAGAAGCGCGTGCGAAACAAACAGCACCGAAGGATCCCGGGCGGTTTTTGTTCTTACCGGCGACACCGAGCGTGCGAAGTCGACGCTGCGGGTCTCCTGGGGACCGTCAACCAGCGATCCGGAACTCAGGCGGTTTGCCGGGGCGCTTCGCGAGGCCGTGCGCTTTCTCGACGCCGCCAAAAGCGCTATACTATAGCTCTATGAATATAGAAGACCTGAACAAGTCCCAGCTCCTCCTCCTCACGATTCTCGTGAATTTCATAACCTCGATCGCGACCGGCATCCTCACGGTGTCGCTCCTCGATCAGGCGCCGCCGATCGTTACCCAGACGGTCAACCGCATCGTCGAGCAGACCGTGCAGACGGTCACGCCCGGCGCCTCAAGCGTGATCACGAAGCAGACCACCGTGGTCGACAAGCAGCAGGATCTCGTCGTTGCCGCGATAGCCGCGCAAGCGGCGCGTACGGTGCGCGTATACGACACCGACGCGCGCGAGCGCAATCCCGACGTTGCGCCTGCGGCGATCGGGACCTATCTTCCAAAGACGCGCGCGGTCGTGACGGCGGGCGCGAAGAATCTCCCGGCGCAAGCCACGATCGTTTTCCCCGACGGGTCGAGCGCCGCCGTATCGCTTGCCCGCGAGACCGATACCGTCGCTATCTACGGGTTCGCCGACAGTGCCGCGCTTCCGGACGCGCCCGCGCCCGTCCGGGTCGCCGCAAGCGACGTCAAGCAGGGCGAGACGGTCATCGCGCTCACGGCTGACGGCAGCGCCGTGACCGGCATCGTTTCGCGCGTCGACAGCGACAAGATATACACCACGCTTCCCGCGACTCCGGTCGGTTCGGGCGCGGTCAATCTGGACGGCGACCTTATCGGCATATCTTCCGACGGCGCGGGGCTCTACGTGAGCGCCGGGGAAGTCACGGCCGCGCTCACCGCCACCTCCACTTCTGCAACAAGCGAATAATATGCGCGTACTATATACATAAGAAATTCACCTATGCCGCCTTTCGAAAAATTCACCACGAAAGCAAAAGAAGCAGTCCGCAAAGCGCACGAGCTCGCGATCGAACGCGGGCAGAATCACGTGAGCCCGCTCCATCTTCTCGCGGCGCTCGTGCTTCAGGAGGAGAGCCTCGTTTTCTCCGTCCTCGACCGTATGGATGTCGATACCATGCTCCTTTCCGACTCGCTCATGGAGACGCTCGAAGCCCCCGAGTCTTCCTCGGTGCTCTCTCCCTCATACCAGATCTACCTCACCCCCGACCTCGCCCAGGCGCTTGAGGCGGCGGGGAAAGTGGCCGCAAGGATGAACGACTCGTTCGTCGGTACCGAGCACCTCTTCGTCGCGGTGCTCGAACATCCGGGACCGGCCTCGGATCTTCTCGCCCGTTTCCATATCGACCGCGACACGGTCGCGAATGTCCTTAAGGAACTGAAGACCACCAAGGACGGCCAGACCGTCGAGCCCAAGCGCTTCCGGGCACTCGGAAAATACACCAGGAATCTCACGAAGCTCGCGCTTGAGAACAAGCTTGATCCGGTCATCGGTCGCGACCAGGAGATCAGCCGCGTGATCCAGATACTTTCGCGCCGGACCAAGAACAATCCGGTCCTTATCGGCGAGGCCGGTACCGGAAAGACCGCGATCGCCGAAGGACTTGCCGCGCGCATCGCGGCGAACGATGTCCCCGAGATGCTCAAGGGGAAGGAGCTTCTTTCGCTCGATATCGGCCTCCTTATCGCCGGGACCAAATACCGCGGCGAGTTCGAGGAGCGCATGAAGTCCATCATGAAGGAGGTCGAGCGCGCGGAAGGAAAGGTGGTGCTGTTTATCGACGAGCTCCATACGCTCGTGGGAGCGGGCGCGGCCGAGGGCGCGATGGACGCGAGCAACATGCTGAAGCCATCACTCGCCCGCGGCGAGATCCGCGTCATCGGCGCGACGACGCTCAAGGAATACCAGAAGTACATCGAGAAGGACACCGCGCTCACGCGCCGCTTCCAGCCCGTCTACGTGAACGAACCGTCGATCGAAGATGCCGTCGCGATCCTCCGAGGCCTTCGCGATAAATACGAACTCTTCCACGGGGTGCGCATCACGGACGGCGCGATCGTCGCCGCCGTCGATCTCTCCGCCCGCTATATTTCGGACCGGTTCCTTCCGGACAAAGCCATCGACCTTATCGACGAGGCCGCCTCGGGCCTCCGCATTACGCTCGAGAACAAGCCCGCGCCCCTTGAGGAGACGGACCGGAAGATCCGCCGCCTCGAGATCGAGCGCCAGGCGCTCAAAAAGGACGAAGAGGCCGGAAAGGATAAGGGGTCGCTCGAGATGAAAGAGGTGAAGGAGCGGCTTAAGAATATAGATACGGAGATCGCGAACCTGCGCGAGAAGACGAGCGAACTCGAGCTTAAGTGGAAGAACGAGAAGGAAGTCATCGAAAGTATCCGCGCCATAAAAACGGAACTCGAGCGGCTCAAGGTCGCGGCGGACAATGCCGAAGCCGCGGGAGAACTCGAAGAAGTCGCGGAGATCCGGTACGGCAAGCAGCCCGAGCTTCAGAAGGAGCTTGAGACGAAACTCAAACGCCTCAAGACGCTCCAGAAATCGCGGCGCGTCCTTCATGAGGAAGTGACCGAGCACGAGATCGCGTCGGTGGTATCGCGCTGGACGGGCATTCCGGTGCTCCGGATGCTTGAGGAGGAAGCCTCGAAGCTCGCCAGAATGGAGGAGGCGCTTCACACGTCCGTCATCGGCCAGGAAGCCGCGGTCAAGATCGTCTCGGACGCCGTGAAGCGCTCGCGGGTCGGCATCGCGGATCCGAACCGGCCGATCGGCTCGTTCCTCTTTTTGGGGCCCACGGGAGTCGGGAAGACCGAGCTCTCGCGGCGCCTTGCGGAATTTATGTTCAACGACCCCGAGGCGCTCGTGCGCGTCGACATGAGCGAATTCATGGAGAAGCACTCGGTCGCGAAGCTCATCGGCGCGCCGCCGGGGTATGTGGGATACGAAGAATCCGGCTCGCTCACCGAGCGCATCCGGCACCGTCCGTACGCGGTCGTCCTCTTCGACGAGATCGAGAAGGCGCATCCGGAGATCTTCAACATCCTCCTCCAGGTGCTCGACTCCGGCCACCTCACCGACGGCAAGGGCCGCAAGGTGAATTTCAAGAACACCATCATTATCCTCACGTCGAACATCGGCGCCGAATACATCGACCGCATGGCGCGCATCGGGTTCGCGGCTTCCGCCGCAAGCGCCGAAGCGGAATACGCCGATGTGAAGGAGAAGGTGACGGGGGCTTTGAAGGAGCATTTCCGCCCCGAGTTCCTCAATCGCCTCGACGACATCATCATGTTCGACGTGCTCGGGAAGGAGGCGCTCGCAAAGATCGTCGAGAAGCAGGTGGGGGAGGTGGTCGCGCGCCTTGCCGAAAAGCGCATCAGCCTCACGCTTTCGGAGGATGTGCGGGTGTGGCTTGCGGAGAAGGGGTATAACCCGCAGTACGGAGCGCGGCCACTCAAGCGCGCCATCCAAGACAAGATCCTCACGCCGATTGCCTCGATGATGGTCTCGCAGGGGATCATGGAAGGCGGCTCGGTCTCGGTGTCGATCAAGAACGGCGAGCCCGTATTTACGGTCTCCAAGAAGGGCCAGCGCGCGATGCGTACCGCACGGGAAGGGCAAGCGGCCGAAGCGGTTGCCTAAACGGGCCGGTTTTGCTAGAGTTGGGCCATGTCTCAGGATCACCTCATAAAGATCAAGTCCTCGAAGTCCGACTTCGTGTACTATACCCGCAAGAACCGCAAGAAGGTCGAGCGCAAGATTGAGCTCAAGAAGTTCGACCCGACGATCAGAAAGCACGTCGCCTTTAAGGAGGTGAAGAAATAGAAAAAGCGCCCCCGAAGGGGCGCTTTTTCTGACCTGATTTCAAAATGGTATACTTTCCATGGTCGTTCTTGCGGTTTCGTCCGCATTAGCCCGGGCTGAAAGGACCCTACGACAGTGAAACTGAGAGTTGCAGTGCAGCAAGGCATATCCGTGCGCGAGTATTACTACAGCATCAGGGCGGATACGGGTCGCAGAAAATACCCGACACCCGACGAGGTTCGCCATCTTCAGCAACTGAGAGGCCGCATCGAACAAATGGCGAAGAAGGAGCTGGGCAGGAGTTTTCTGGGGTTGAGCGACGCGTTTGCCGCCGACTGCCTGTTCCTGCTCGTGAAGACGGGAACCTCGAAAGATGCGCGCGTGAAATTCAAGCTCCGATCGCTTCTCGGGCGGATCGAACTCTTTGATTCGGAGAAAGCCAGGGGATAAGAGCGAATACGATGCCTGACGACAGTCGCCCGAAGGATTGGAGTCGGGCGTCTGTTGTTTCCGGACTACACGGCAAGTACACACTGCCGGTCCGTACTAAATGCATACTTGACAATATATCGTATATCGTGTACGCTTGACCGCAATCGGCTCTTTGATAACCAAGAACTCGTGAGGCGAGCTATTTACGGCTTATTTTCGACAGTATCTGTCGAAACATTTTACAACTAGGCCGTAAATAGCTCGCCTTACACAGGCAAGACGCAAGTCCGACGACTCGGGCATTGAAAAAGGAATATGACCATGTCGGCATCCCCGGCCACGTCAGGCCAACACGACCACCTCGACGAGATGATCGCATCCGCCGCCGCGCGCATTCGCAGCGATGTTCCCCTCGATCACGAAGCTCACCAGCGCCTCTTCAGGCGCCGCGGTGAATTCGACGAAGGGTTCGTCGCCCTGGTGACGCGCCTTTCGGCAAAGCAGCCGGATTACACGCTCGCGCGTTCCATCCTTGGCGGCGACTTCATCACCGCCGAAGAGATCATGGCGAAGCGTCCGGACATCGCCTACAGCGCGCAGCAGATCGAAGCGCTCGCGGACAGCATTCCGCCGGTCGAGACGCTGAACGCGCTCAAGGCCGCTGGCTATGCCCTGATGCCGCACTCGCCGCAGATGCTCGCGCTCCTGGCCATCCGTGCCCTGAAGCCCAAGCTCTTCTCCAGCAAGACCGGCGGCTGGTACGAGCAGGCGAGGTTCGCGCAGAGCGATCTCACCGGCTCCGGGTGGTTCGCCCACAAGAAGACGGAAGTCACGGGTTCGACGAGCAAAACCTGGGGCGAACAGACCCTGCTGCCCTCGAACACCGAACGCGTCCCGAACGCCGCCGAGACGAGCTGGTTCATCACGGTCTTCTTCGAAGTCCGTGGCGTTTGGCTCTTCAAGAGTCTCTACGTTCGCACGTCCAGTCTCGACGCGGACGGCAATCACGTCTATGTCGGCGTCGACTCCGAGTCCGTCAACGTCAGCCCCTACTGGGACAGCTACCGCGTCTCCGACCTCGGTCTGGCCGCTGCCTGGCAGTCGTTTCTCTATCCGGAAGAAGATCCGCCTCCTCGGCGGATTTCTCCTACCGTTCCTTGGCCGAACGGATCCATCCGCCAAGCATCCTGCCGATCTCGTCAACGTTCGCTTCAAGCGCAAGGTATTTCTTGTTATCGATGGCTTTCACGTCCTTCGTGAGTCGAACCAGAATCCGTACCAGGTTGAGCTTCACGCTCGCCCCCTCAAGTATCGGAAGTTTCTCCGCTTTACTTGACTGGCTTGCAAGCAGAATCGCCTCGACGATGTCGAGGATGGAATTCTCCGAACGCTGCCAGATCGTGTATCGATCCTGCTTCGACACGTCGGCGCGGTAGCCGTAGAACATCTTATACAGGTCGTAACTCTTCTTGAAAATCGGTATGTCTAGGTCACTATTCATATGAAGGTATATAAGGACTTATACGGATCGATAACCTCGCCAGAAAACCTGTTCGAGGCGTGGGATATCTTTAAGCGCGATAAGCGCGGCAAACCGGACGTGGCGGCTTTCGAGCAAAACGTCGAGTATGAACTTTTCAAACTTGCTCGGGAGCTGCGCGGCAAGTATTACCGCCACGGGCCGTACCGGGGTTTTTGGATCCGCGACCCAAAGATACGGCGCATACATAAGGCGACGGTACGCGACCGCGTACTCCACCATGCGATTTTTAAGATACTCAATCCGGTTTTCGAGCCGACCTTTATAGCGTCCTCTTTTTCCTGCCGGATAGGAAAGGGCACGCACAAAGGCGTCGAATATTTGAAGCATTCGCTGCGTGCGGTAAGTGCGAACGGGACGCGGCCTTGTTTCGCCTTGAAGTGCGACGTACGGAAGTTTTTCGACACCATCAATCACGCGGTACTGCTCGGCATTCTCAGAAAGAAAATCGCCGATCCGGAAGTTCTCTGGCTTCTCGAAGAAGTTATCGAAAGCTATACGGCCGGATTGAATGGGGGGGGGGGGGGGGGGACGATACGCCAAGGAACGGAGTGCCGATCGGCAATCTTACGAGCCAGCTTTTCGCCAACGTGTATATGAACGAGCTCGACCAATTTATAAAGCATGGGCTTAGGGTCAAACATTATATGCGATATACGGATGATTTCGTAATCGTGTCAGGAGACCGTTCGTATCTTGAGAGTCTGATTCCCGAAATTGGCACGTTTCTTGAAGAACGACTTCACCTCTCCCTTCATCCTGATAAAGTCTTTATCCGCACGTATCGACAAGGGATCGACTTCCTCGGATACGTCGTATTGCCCGGGCATATCGCCCTACGCCGGAAGACAAAACAGAGAATCATCCGGAAGCTTCGGAAGCGTGCAGCGGAATTTAGGACAGGCAATACAAGTGAAACAACTGTCCTTTCATCTTTTAATTCATATCTTGGCGTCCTCTCCCACGCCGATGCGTATCGCCTTACGGAAGAGATAAAGAATGATTTCTGGTTTCGGACAAGAGGGGTTTAAGCGGTTTCGATTACGAGCTCTTCAAATCCGGTAGCGGGATCTAGTGTGCGCTTAAAGCGGGTGTTCTTCACTATTCCTATCACCAGTTCGCATGTAGTCCGGACGATACACCCTTCCTTTATATGCCCTCCATAGGCGTTTCCTGAAATATCAGAAACAGTAATATGCACATGACAACCGTTTTTTGACACTGTTCCATGCAGCGCATCGATCTCTAGGTTCTGTGGTTCGATGTACTTTACTTCACCGTTTATCACCGGAACACGGATTTTCGCTTTCTTCAAACTTCCGACTCCGGAAAGAATAACGCCCGCTTCGATATCCTGTTTAAAGGTTACGTCCTTGATTTCCACCAGTAAATCTTGCCCATCGGTAAGACGTACGGCAATAGTTTCCATGCGCTCAGTGTATCACTTTTAGCGGGCCCAGCTGGACTCGAACCAGCAATACTTCTTTTGGAGAGAAGCGTTTTACCATTGAAACTATGGACCCGTATCCATCATTGTACCATGCTTTTAAGAAACGCTCGGGCAGTAGCGGATATTTTTCGCGCTACCCGTACATCGTGGTACGTAATGTGTATGCAGCCCGGGTATCCTTGTTTTATGGTCTTTCCGGTATGCGGTTTCCAAAATGTTTTAAGAAATTGCTCTTCCGGGATTCCGGTTATCTCCGACCAGAACAATCGCAGTTTTGACTCATTATGATATTCGTGAAGGTGCATGCAGATTCTGAACTTTCTTTCATCAAGAACAAGTGCCGTTCGCAACAGCACAACGAACGCCCGTATTATATCGACATCCGAATTTGAAAATCTGAACCTGCCGTCATTATGGCTCTTTTCTCCCTCGCACCAATATAGAAGGCTGCACACTACAAGTGCCCAATCTTTATCCAGTTTGATACGCTTCGTCAGGACATCCGCATCTTCTTTTGCTTCCGAAAGTATGCGAGAAGTCAGCGCCAATCTGTTGTTTCGGGCCGTCTTCTGTCCTGTAGTTTGCAGCGACGCTATCCGTTCCCGCGCCTGCGGAGAAATATCCAACGTCCTCACCCAGAGCGACACGGAACTTTTTGCGACTCCCAGCATCGCGGTTATCTCGTTTAGCGTATGCCCTTTGTAGCGCAGGCGTATTGCGGCCTCCTTCTCTTTCAATTTCATTGAACCCAGTGTAGCAGGCACGGGACTGATGCTCTTATTTTACTGGGGAGAGCGTTCGTGCAGCGAAAAGATACGGTAGTATATACATACTCATATGGACTTCACCGGGAGCATCGTCCCCGAGATCTGCCAGCATTGCGCCTGCGGCTGGGGCGGTTTTTTCGCCGTAGTTCAGAACCTTCTCAAATTCGGCCTGTATCTGGCGGTCTTTTTTGCCGTGCTTCTGCTGGTGTACGCGGGATTCCTGTTCGTAACCAACGCCGCGAGTCCGGATAACGTGAAGCAGGCGCGAACCGTGGTGCTGCAGACGGTAATCGGTCTTCTGGTCGTCCTTGGTGCATGGCTTATCGTCAATACGGTCATGAATGCGCTCTATAACGGCACGTTCGGGCCGTGGAACGCGATCATTTCCGGGGGCGAGGCTGCCTGTCTTGAGCTCAGCACGCCGCGGGCACCAGTAACGGCGACCAATGTTTCCGCGACGCCGAGTTCGGGAAACAGTTCGTGCAAGGTGCCTTCAAACGCGAACAACCCCTGCAGCGTGCAAGGCCTCCAAGGAACATGCTTCGCGGCAAACGGGGAAGTGGCGTCGAAAGTATGCAATCTCGAAAGCGCGGGCGGACAAACCGCGATCCCGAGCGGATCCGACAAGCTCGATAAGGGAAAGGGACCGAGCTATTCTTGGGGACTTTGGCAGATCAATCTCACGACGACGAAGCTCGGCAGTCTTAATTGCCCGGCCGCATTCACGCACCCGTGCTCGGGGCAGTACATACGGAATCAGGGCAAGGTAGGGTGGTGCGACTCTTCCGTTAAAGACCAGAATCTCTATACTCAGTGCGTTCGTGCGGCTCAGGATCCGAAAATCAACACGCAGGCCGCCTGCGGCCTCTATACGCCGACAATGAGCGCATGGGCATGTTCCGCAAGCCGCTGCGGCGTTCCGGGCGCGAAGACGCTCTCGGGCGTATGCGCTCCGGGAGGATAGCGCGAAATGGTATGCTAATGAATATCTTGCCATGAAAGCGAAACTGATCATCACCGCGGCAGTGATACTTGTTGCGATTATAGCCGTGCTGGCTTTTTATCTGATCCGGCCACATAGCGCCGAGCTCCCGGTACAGAATCCCGCTACGAATCCCTTCGGAACGCCGGCAGGAACCGTTACGACGACGTCCGGTACCAGTTCGGATCTCTTGCCCGTCATTCTCAATGACGGGAGCACCGTTCAAGTTCCTGATTTTACGAAAAGTAACCAGCCTGATTGGGCCGGTCCGGCGGCCGGATACCAGGTTGCCGGGAGCGTAACGTCGGATTTTGTCATTACCTATATCCTTCCCGACCCGACGACGCAGCGGCCGCAATTTCTCATCACGCTTCTTGCCGAGCCGCTCGGGTCCGTCCGGCTTGCGGCGGAACAAGCCCTGCGCACCGCGCTTGAGCTAAGCGACACTCAGCTATGCGCGCTCGATACGGTGGTTTCGGCGGGTCCGGGCGTGAATGACGCGTATGCCGGGAAAAGCCTCGGTCTCAGCTTCTGCCCGGGCGCGACGAAGCTTCCGAACTGATGTCCATAAGTTTCCGCACCCAGGCCCTTTGGCGCCGGGCGTATTGCCAGAGCTTGGCGGAGAGGGCGGGGAGGATCGAATCCTCGGTCCGTTCGCCCCGCAGATATTCCCCGATGATCCGGTATTCGAGTCCGAGCTCATTAAGGCGTACGTCGCCCACGCGCTCGCGGATACGCCTGACTTCCTCGATAAGGCCGCGCGGAAACTTCTCCTTCTCCCGCGCCTCAAGCCGTTCCCGGTACTCTTTGGGAGAGGGATCGAGGACGATCCATTCGATTTCATAATCGCTCCGGTATGCGGTATCGCGCACCGGCACCGTGCCGTGCGCGCTTATGAGCTCGAGCGCGCGGACGAGCCGTCTCCGGTTTTTCGGATCGAGCTCGGACGCGCGGCGCGGATCGAGCTTCGCGACTCGTTCCGCGAGCTCCTCCGTCGGGAGCGCCTCCAGTTCTTTTTGAAGAAGGGCGTTTCGCGGAACTTTCTCCGGCACGGCGCGCAGAAGCGCGTCGAAGTAGAAATGCGTTCCTCCGGCGAGTATAGGAAGCTTGCCGCGCGAGGAAATATCCCCGATCAGCCGCTCGGCATCGCGGGCGAAATCGCGTGCCGTATATACCTCCTCGGGCTCGCGGATGTCGATCAGGTGGTGCGGGACTCCGTCCATCTCACCGGCGCTTATCTTTTCCGTTCCGACATCGAGCCCGCGATATACTTGCCGCGAATCCACCGATATCACTTCGCCGTTCCTTTCTTTCGCGAGCGCGACGGCCTTGGCCGATTTTCCCGAGGCGGTAGGGCCGATTATGCAGACGATACGGGTTTTAGCCTTCATGTTCGCGCATGCTATCATGGCATGAAGCGCTAATCGAACATGGCTATGAAAGAGCAGAAAAGCAACTATTGCGAGCATTGCGGCGATTTCCACGACAAGGTGGGCGAATACGCCTCCCTGGTGCGGATAGGGGAGCGGGTGCCCGACTTCGAGTTCGAGGTTTTTCACGGGGAGGAGATCAAAACCATGAAGCTCTCCGGCTTCCGGGGATCGTGGCTTGTCCTCATGTTCTATCCGGCTGACTTTACCTTCGTCTGTCCGACGGAGCTTCAGGAGATGGCGGCTCTCTATCCGAAGTTCCGGGAACTGAATGCGGAAGTGCTCTCCGTCTCCACCGACACGGTCTTCGCGCATAAGGCCTGGCACGACACATCGGAAGCGATAAAGCAGATCAAGTTCCCGATGGCGGCGGATCCTTCGGGGAAGCTCGCGTACGCATTCGGCACGTTGATCGAGGGCGGGGAAGCGCCGCTCCTTGCGGACGAGGGGTTGTCGCTGCGTGGTACCTTCCTCATCGACCCGTCGGGCGTGCTCCGCACTATGGAGATACACGACAACAGCGTCGGCCGTTCGGGGAAGGAAACGCTCAGGAAACTCCAGGCCGCGCAATATGTCGAGACGCATCCGGGGAACGTATGTCCCGCTTCCTGGGAGCCGGGCGACGATACGCTCGAGCCGGGGTTGGGGCTCGTGGGGAAGATTTAGACCGCGCTGACCGCTTTCCTGTTTTCAGCGATTTCCGCGAGCGCTATGGCGCCGCGTTTTTGAGTCCATATTTTATGCGCGACCAAGGCGCGCACGATGTCGGTAAGGTTCCAGACGGTCTCGACACGGTAGCCTCTGGCCCGGAGCTTTTCGGCGCCGCCCTCTTCGCGATCAACGAGAATGAGATGGCTCATGCGTTTTGCCGGGTATCCGTCTTCGCAGAGGCGTTCGAACGCCTCATATTTTGAAGCGCCATCCGTTATGGTGTTGTCGATGGTGAAATAGAAAAACCGTTTCGGCTGCGGCCTGCCGTCGACCCATTTCTTATGGGCTCCGTACGCTTTCTTCCTATCGCGCAATATTTCAAACGCGAATTTGCCTTTAGGGTGCATCGCCGCCGCCTGCGCGAGCGTCCTGCCAGCGGAAGGGATGCCGATGAGGCAAGGGAGGAAGCCTTTTGGAGTGAGCGCCTTCACGCGCTTCGCGAGGGCGCCGCCTATGGCAAGCAAGAGTTCCGGGTCATGCGTGAGATCGTCGCGACCGCCTACATAGACATGCGAGCTGAGGCCCGACTTGAAGGTGACCGGTTTCTCTTTCCACGCGATGAAGCCCGACGCGACGAACTTCTTGAGGGTTTTCTTATCTAATTGGATGTTGCGAAGCGTCATTATTTTACGTATCCGGGCGCGCGCTCAAGCAATTCGTCCGCGCTTAACCCTGCCTCTTCGGCGAGCTTGAGCGCGTTGATGAACATCTTTACGGACGCCGCCTTCAGTTTTTCCTCCGCTTCCGGAGAGGTCTGTTTGGTATGGTCGTAGTCCTCGCAGAGGGCGGCGAGCTTGCCTGCGGTCTTGGTTATGTGGAGGACCGAATGTTTGATCAGAAAGTTCTTCCTTTCGGTAGTATCCATGCCTGCAAGTTCCGGGTACCGGGAAGGGTCGCATTCCCAGACCGTCGCGATACGTTCCATTAATTCTTTCATACCCACCATCCTACCATTATCCACTATCCACGCTGTGCCGGGGGAGAGACTTGAACTCTCATGCCTTGCGGCGAGGGGTTTTGAATCCCTTGCGTATACCATTTCGCCACCCCGGCTTTCCATGCATCCTACCCGCGCTTGGGCTTTGCCGCAACGCGCATGGTATTATTTTTTCATCATGCACGACTCGAAATTCGCCGAACCGACCAAGTACGATTCCATCTTCTGGGTGGAGGTCGATAAGATAAGTCCGAATCCGTATCAGCCGCGGAAGGAATTCGACGAAGCGCGCCTCAAGGCGCTCGCCGAATCCATACGCCAGTATGGCGTCCTCCAGCCGCTTACGGTAACTAGGAAAGAGATCGAGAAGCCCGAAGGCGGTCTCGCAAGCGTCTACGAGCTCATCGCGGGCGAGCGGCGTCTTCGGGCCTCGAAGCTCATCGGACTTAAGGAAGTGCCGGTCGTGATCAGGGTAGGGGAGGAGACCGACCGCATGAAGCTCGAGCTCGCCATCATTGAGAACCTGCAGCGCGAGGATCTTAATGCCGTCGACCGCGCGAAGGCGCTCGAGCAGCTCGTAGAATTCGGCCTTTCGCATTCGGAGATCGGCGCGAAGATCGGCATGAGCCGGGAGTATGTCTCGAACACGGTACGGCTTCTTAATTTGCCGGAACATATGCTGCAGGCGATCGTGGACAAGGAAATGACCGAAGGGCACGCGCGCACCATTCTCATGCTCGCAGGGAAGCCTGACGAGCAGGAGACGCTCTTCAAGGAGATCGTGCTCAAGAAGATGTCAGTGCGCGCCGCGGAGCAGGTCGCGCGCAATATCGCACCCGACCGCGTGAAGCGCTATCACCGCAAGACACCCGAGATGGTGACCATCGAGCGCGCGCTTACCGAAGCGCTCGGCACCCGCGTAATGATCGAATCGAACGACAAAGGCGGGCGGCTTATGATCGATTTCTTTTCTTCCGAGGATCTTTCGAGCATCGTCGCCGCGCTCGCCGCAAAAGACGCCGCTGCACAGGCGCCCGCGCCGCTTGCGGCGAATACCACGCACGTCGATGCCATGCCAGCGACTCCTCCTGCTCCGGAAGACGACCTCTATTCCGTTTCTAATTTCTCGGTTTAGATTTTTCTTATAACCGAATTGTTAGGCTTCAATCGCCATGTCGGCGATCGCCTTGGTCGAGGAGCTGCTCGCTTCCGCGCACGCGCGCGGATCTTCAGATATACATCTCGATCCGCAGAAGGAAAAGCTAGTCGTCCGTTTCCGCGTGGATGGGGAACTGGCTGACGCTCACGAAGTCCCGAGCACGCTCCATGGCGAGCTTATCGCGCGCGTAAAGATACTTGCGGGACTCCGTACCGACGAGCACCAGGCGGCGCAGGACGGACGTTTTGTCTTTGGCGGCAGGTCAGGGCAGATCGATGTCCGCGTATCGATCGCGCCAACCTATTACGGAGAGAACGCGGTCCTGCGCCTCCTTGCTCCGAGGGAACCGGGCCCGCTTGAAAGTCTCGGGTTTTCCACCGCGCACGCGGATCTCATCAAGACGGCGCTTGCCCGGCCTCACGGCATGATTCTCGTCACGGGACCGACCGGAAGCGGAAAGACCTCGACTCTCTATGCGCTCATTGCTCTTCTTAATAGAAGGGAAGTGAACATCCTTACGATCGAGGATCCGGTCGAATATTCGATCCCGGGCATCAACCAGATACAGGCGAACGCGCGCACCGGCCTTACATTCGGAAACGGGCTCAGGAGCATGCTTCGCCAGGATCCCGACGTCATCATGGTGGGGGAGATACGGGATATCGAGACTGCGGGAATGGCGACCAATGTCGCACTCACGGGCCATCTGCTTCTTTCGACCCTTCATACGAACGATGCGCCGACGGCGATCCCGCGTCTTCTCGATATGAAGGTAGAGCCATATCTTCTGGCTTCGACCGTAAGTCTCGTAATTGCGCAGCGGCTGGTGCGCACGATATGCGCCGACTGCCGGGAGCGTCGCGAGCTCACAAGCGCGGAGCGGGAAAGCCTCGCGCATGTCTTTTCTCCGGAAGGATTGCCGGACGAGGCTGCGAGTTTCCGGGGAAGAGGCTGTGAGAGCTGCGCAGGCACGGGGTATCGCGGCCGCACGGGGATATTCGAAGTGCTTGCAATGACGCCGGAGCTTCGCGAGGCGGTGCTCCGCAAGGCATCCCTTGACGAGCTTCGCGAGCTTTCCGCGGCCGCCGGAATGCTTCCCATGCACCGTGACGGGTTCGGCAAGGCATGGAAGGGCGTGACAACGATCGAGGAGGTAGTCCGCATGCGCCATGCATAAGCGGCCGTATCTCCTCCTCTTCGGCAAGGAAGAGCAGATGCTCTTCGCGAAACGCCTCGCGCTCATGCTCCGATCGGGCGTGCCGATAGTCGCCGCGCTCTCGCTTCTTGGCGAAGAGGCGCGGACGCATTCCTCATCCCATATCCTGCATACGCTCCGGGAGACGGTCGCGGCCGGACGCCCTCTTTCCGCGGGTCTCGCCGCGTTCCGCTCCGTATTCGGCGATCTCGGCGTACATCTGGTCGAAGTGGGGGAGACGAGCGGGTCGCTTCCGGAGCATCTTGAGCGGTTTTCGCAGTCGATCAAGAAGGAGCGCGCACTCCGAAGGAAAGTCATAGGAGCGCTTCTGTATCCTGCGATCATCGTGGCGGCGACGCTCGGCATCACGACCCTGCTTGCGCTCTACGTGTTTCCGAAGATCATTCCGGTATTCAAGGGCTTTCATGCAGCGCTTCCGCTCTCGACCAGGCTTCTTATTTCTCTCAGCGAGTCATTCGCGCGCTATGGGCTATATATCCTGCTCGCCCTCATGGCGGTTGTGGCTGCGGCGGTTCTCTTGCTTCGCGTGCCGTCCATAAGGCTTGCGGCCGGACGCGCGCTCCTGCGGATTCCGCTTCTGGGAACGCTCTTTCGGGAATACGCGGTCGCGAGCCTGGCCCGTACGCTCGGGACGCTCTTGGGGAGCGGGGTAGGCGTCGTGCGCGCAGTCGAACTTGCGGCGCTCGGGACAAGGAGCGGCGCATACCGGAAAGCATGCGGGGAGATGGCGGAGTTCGTGTCGACCGGACAAAAGGTTTCGGCGGCGTTCGCGCTTGAGCCGCTCCTGTTCCCGCCGATGCTCGCGCAGATGCTTTCGGTCGGAGAATCGACCGGCTCGCTTTCGGAAAGCCTCTTGTACTGCGCGGACTTCTACGAGGAAGAGCTCGACGAACTCTCAAAGAGCATCGCGGTCCTTATCGAGCCCGTACTCATGATCGTGATGGGCCTTATCGTGGGATTCGTCGCGCTCGCGATAATCACGCCGATCTACGGCATCACACAGAACCTTGCGCCCTAACCATGCCTCGCGGCTTCACGCTCGTCGAACTGTTAATCGTTATAGCGCTTGTTGCCACGATCTCCGCGATCGGGCTTATCGTCGGACTCGAGAGCTATCAAAGGACACTTCAGAGAAACGACGAGGATACGATTCGGATCGCGCTTCTGCATGCCCGCTCGCAAGCGCTTAACGGCGTGTGTGCCGCGAAAGTTTGTACCGGCCCCAGCGCGCATGGCGTCTACGTCGGAGATTCCGGCTTCGTCATTTTCGAGGGCGGCAGCTACTTCTCACGGCATGAGGGCGAAGACATTATCCTGGAAGGGAAGTCGGATGCCCTGCGCTCCGGACTTGCCGAAGTCGTCTTCTCTCCCCTGACCGGGAAAGTTTCCCTGCCCGGGGAAGTGCGGTTAACCGATGCCGCCGGGAAGATATCCATTACAGCCATCAATTCAGAAGGTGCGGTTTTATGGGGAAAGTGACAGGCCTACAGAGTGTTAGGATATCCGGGATGACCGAAGAAGAAACTCGTATTGAACGGGATGCGATTGCTTTTGTTAAGAGCCACAGAAAAGAAATCATAGAGAAGTTCGCGCACCCCGACGCGTGTCGCCCCGTGAATAAGCCGGTTTCGCTGTTTATGGCCGGTTCGCCGGGGGCGGGCAAAACTGAGGTGTCAAAAGGATTTATGAGACGGTTTAAGGATATGCCGATACGCATAGATGCGGACGACATACGCATGCTCTGTGACGGATATACAGGTGCAAATGCCCACCTCTTCCAAAGCGCCGCGAATAAAGGGGTGAACATCTTATACGACTATGCCCTCGAAAAGAACCTCAACTGCATACTTGATGGTACGTTCGCTTACGGAAATGCCCCGGAGAATATCAGCCGTTCGCTGTCCCGGAGCCGCTTAGTTGAAATATGGTTCGTATTTCAGGATCCGGTGAAGGCCTGGGAGTTTACTAAAGTTCGCGAGGTGACAGAGTCACGGCATGTGTCCAGGGATGTCTTCATACGTTCTTTCAAGGGTGCGCGTGAAAATGTCGTGGCCGTCAAAGAGCAGTTTGGCAAGGCGGTCGAGCTCAACGTGCTCATAAAAGACTATGAAGACGGCACTGAGGATGTTCACTTGAACGTTAGTTCCGTGGAACTTGACCGCCTTACCAGGGGACGCTACTCTGTGGAAGAACTAGATACAGTACTTATATGACCAACTTCATAAGAGGCTTTTTTGGCTCGTCCGGCGCGAAAAAGGGACATGCGGACAACGACTTCTCCGCGTTCTTTTCACGATCCTCTGCCGACAAGGTTAAAGTGGTGCGCCAGGTATTGCGGGAGGCAAATGCGGAACAGCGTAAAGTGATGGAGCAGGGAAAGCGGAAATAAGTCGCAGCAAAAGACCGCCCGTACGGGCGGTCTTTTTCGTTCCGTGCAGTTCCCTCCCTTGACCCCTCCAGGGGAGGGAAGTAGGCTCATAACGAACACCCCCCATACAGGACAACCTTGCACCCAAAGCACCGTCCCGGTGTTGGCTTCCCGCAAGGTTGTCTGGCATTCGGGGCGGTGCTCTGGGGCGTTTATTGGTACTAAAACAACCTTGCGTTATGAACTGGTTCAATACTCATAAGATATTTGTTCTCAACGGTGCGATACTGATCTGTGTCATCTTGGTGATCAGTTGGTATGTGAATACCGCCAACTCCCAGAAGCGGGCCCATATAGACAATGACTACCGTGCCTGTACGGTCAAAGCCGCGGCAAAATTCACATCTGCCATGCAGTACTGGTGCCTTGTGGAGGATGACAGCGGTACCTCCTGCAATTCGATGACCCAGGACATAGCGCTGTCCTTTGCGACCTTCAAGCGCGCACAGAGCCCGGACAGCACGCCAGCCACGCTCTTGTCTGCGTATGAAGGGGATATCCGACTATGCGATTTCGACTACGAAACGGCCCAGCGATCAGTATCAGGGTATTAAATCGGGAGGCCTATCGCTAGTTTTCCCTGATCATGATCAGCCGCCCGTTGTCGAGAACCGGGCTATAGGTCCTGCACGTCATCTCGTATTCCCTGGTACTGGATGAATAAGAGCCTGCATATTTTTCTGAGAATCCTTTTGAGGCTGGGTCACTGCATTCAGCCTGAGGGTTACCTAGCCAGTAAAAGTTAAAACCTGCTTCCAGATTTTTCGGATTTGGAGGAGTCCAGTATGGAGGAGTGTGAACAAAGATTCGAAATGTCGTCGTATAGGTGCCATCCGTACTCGTTAATTCAGTAGTTTTGCGATAGTAAGAGTCTAGCTCGACTCTATTCTGGTGTACTTGTATGTTAAATATGTTAAAAGCATGGAAGGCTCCGACAATCGCGCCAATAAAGATAAGCAGCGAGCCAAGACCGGCAAATATCCTGATTGTTGCGTATAAGTAGCGTTTCCCGCGTATATTGTTCCTGATAGCGCCGAAATACTCCTCAGGCGAAAAGACTCCCATAATCCAGGCCAATATAACACCAACTAGCAATGTCAGGCTCATATGTTTCGCGGAGGGCAGGGGACTTCTCTCTTCTTCATATTTTTCTGAGATCGTCTTCGCTCCCCTGACCGGGAAAGTTCCCCTGCCCGGGGAAGTGCGGCTAACCGATGCCGTCGGAAAAGTATCCGTCACAACCATAAATTCCGAAGGCGCAATTTTGTGGGGCGACTAGCGGGGAAGAGAAGCCGGGAATGTCTAGTCGGGCAAGATCTCCTTAAAAAGCCTTTGTTTTCCTTATAGTGCGCACAATGTTTACTTTACGATAAACATATATATTCCGGCCTCCCTAGATATATAGCCTTGTAAGATTTCTGTGCCCGTCCTTGGTCACCAGAACATCATCCTCTATGCGAACGCCGCCAAACGGCAGAAGGCGGTCGATTGAAGGATGTTCCGGATCTCCTGGAGCTTGTGAAAGAGGCGCTGCCGCAGGTTGTCGCGCATGGACCGTCGCCGCGCCTTGAAATAGAATTCGGAAGAGCAATCGGTATTCAGGACTGCGTAGAAACGACGGAAGCAGACGATATCTTTTATGCGAAGCGTCCCAATCGCGACCGGTATAGCCGTTTTGTGCGCGGCCATGAACCCAGCCCCGCGACTACTATTGTACTTCGCATGGATAAGACGGGAGATAACGAATACGATATCTTCACGACCTATATCGGACGTCTAACTCCCCCGTTCCCTTTCGGCGACGGTCGCGACTCAACGGAAACAATCGAATTCTGGAAGGACCACGCGCTCGTAATTGGCGCGCAGGAACTAGTGCCAGGTACGGAAACAAAGGACTGTCCGTGGGCGAACTTCAGATAAAAATTATCTCCCGAGCGGGCTCTGGATGCCGACCTGGTTGTGTGAGGTGTCGATGGGGCCGAAGGCTTTTTCGTATTCAGCGACCTTCTGCGCAAGTCCTTCGACCAGTCCTTTGGCGACCTCGGGAGGTACGGCAAATGCCGACTGGTTCGCGCCTGAGGCGAAGCCGAAATAGAAACCATGCTTAGCAAACCCGATGCTCACGCTCTCGCAAAACAACTTGAGCATTTTGTTGAAGTCCATGTTCCCCATTGTACTACGTATCAAAAGGCGTGCCCCCGAGGCTGTGAAGCGACGGGGGCGGGATGGCCTTGCGAGTTCTTCAACCCGGAACGTTAGCACCAGCCCCAAGCATGGCACCCTTGTCCGATGAGGTGAACCGCGGCGATGATCGCAACTGCGATCCCCGCTGCGATGAGGCCGTATTCAATTGCTGTGCCGGCACATACTCCTCTTTTGGCCCTGAGATTAAAGAAGCAAGGGACAGGGCTGGATAGAACCTTAGAGCACCTATTGATATTTGTCAATACGGGCCTATCCCTTGTTGCTCGCGATAATAACGACCTGCACGAGGCTTATGAGCGTACTCGCGAAGCCCGTCCAGAACGCATAGACCTCGAGATTCCGCATGAACGAAAAATGCTTGCGGTGTCCGTGTTTGGTGCTCATATCTTATAAGAATAGCGTGCGCAGAGCCCCAAGGTCTGTTTGTCCACAGTTCGCTATTTTTCAAGCGTAACTATGACGGTCGCAAGCGAAACCAGAGTGCTCAGAAGGCCCGTAAGGAAGGCGTAGAGGCGAAGGCGCTGGCTCCCCTTCCCTTTCCGGCGAAACGGGGCGGAGACCAGGCGCTTCTGGCTGTAGTCGAGAGACATACTAGCAGGTGACGTGGTTCACGATATAGTCGTACGCCTCGTCGACCGAGTCCACCACTTTGTAAATATCCATGTCCTTCTCGTCTATCGCCTTGTGCTCCTTGTAAAGGTGCGCGCGGATAAGCTCCGTAAGCGGAGTCCAATATGCTTTGCCGACCAGCACGACGGGGATGCGCCTGATCTTCTTGGTCTGTATAAGCGTCACGATCTCGAAAAATTCGTTCCAGGTGCCGAAACCTCCGGGGAAATAAATATAGACCTCGGACGCGAACGTGAGCATCACCTTGCGCACGAAGAAATGTTCGAATTCGAACTTTTCGGTAAGATAGGCGTTGTCGCCTTGGCCTTCCGGCAAGTGGATGTTGAGCCCTACGGAAGCGCCTCCCGCCTGGAATGCACCCTTATTACCTGCCTCCATCACGCCCTTGCTCCCGCCCGTGATAATGGCGAAACCGCGCTTCGCGAGCTTCGCCGCAAGTTCTTCCGCTTCCTGATAGACCGGATGCTCGAAGCTCGCGCGCGCGGTCCCGAAGATGCTCGCGGCGAGCCCGTAGCGCTTCAATATCTCGAATCCTTCGACGAACTCGGACATAATCCGGAAGATACGCCACGGCTCGATGCGCGCGGGCTTGCAGACGAGCGGAGGCCGGTCGTCCTTGTGCGGCATCGTCGCATGCCCCTCGGTCATGAGGCGCGTAAGCAGGGGGTGCGCTTGGCCGCCGGAGGCGGGAGGGTTCAGTTCGTGAGCCATGGTATGTCGTACTGCGCGAATTCCGGCAGCAGTTTCCTAGTATACGCGATACGGGATATCACTTCCGCATGGCAGAGTGCTCCGGTAAGCGCGTTGTGTGGTTTCGGTTCTTCCGGAACGCCGCAATACGAAAGAGCGAACGTAAGGTTGATAGCCGAATGGCGATGCTTCTCGTCGATGGGCGGCGTAAGCCCCCGCTTCAGCATATGCAGCCAGGTCAGGCTATGGGCATCGATGACGCGGTGCGCGAACGGACACTCGATGCCGCTGCGCCTGCACGCGGCCTCGATGAACATGCGGTCGAAAGCGCAATTCTGTCCGCCAAGCGTCCGTTCGGCGATCGAGAGCGACCATGCTATGAAGCTCTGCACAAGTTCGCCCTCCCCCTGCTTTCTGGGATCCGTGGCCTCGGTAACCGTAAAGCCGTTTACGACGAGCGCATCCGTCTCGATATGCGCGCCGTCCCACGCACGGCATTCCCCGTAAAAACGGTTCTCCGGCTCATCGAGATCGAGCGCGCCGATCGAGAGTATCGAATGCTTCTCGAAATCAAGCCCGCTCATTTCGGCGTCCACGGCGATCATGCGTCCATGATACCAGAGTCTTCCAAGGATCGTTGTATGTCTTCGGGTTTCCGATAGAACATGACGCGTGATGCGATGCCTTCCAGGGTTTCCGATATCTCCGCGCCTTCCCGGGCGATGACCAGCACCGGCTTCCCTTTCGCATAGGCGTACCCTGCTTCGATGCCAAGACCGGTACCTTTTTCCGAAAACTCGATAATAACAATGTCGCAGTCATCGATAGCGCGAAACGCGATCGGCATCATGTCCCCGGGAGCGATACGTGTCTGCCCCCATCCCTCGTAGTCCCTGACCATCACGACCGTCTTGATTCCCGCACTTTCAATAGCGCGGCAGATGCTTTCTATGAATGCCCGATCGCTATAATCCTCCTTGAATTTAAACCCGGCGTAGGCTTTCATATCAAATCCCCTTGCAGTTTGCGGCAGGAGCATAGCCGGCTGCTTCGGCCTGCGCTTTCGAGTCGAACCATATCTTATTTTCGTCTTTGATCGTCCTCGCTCCCCCGCACCAGGGCAGGTAGTACCGGGTGCCGGTTTTCGAAGCCACATACTGCCCTCCCGCAGGCAGTAGGGCAGGCGGCGATACCTCGCTCGTCGCCCCTGCTGCGGCCGGAAGCGAATCCGTGAGCGGCATCTGGGTTACGGATATACCGCTTCCCCGCCCCGCGTCTTTCCCCGTGAGATAGCCAAGGCCGAAAGCCGCGGAAGCCGAAAGAACGACGATCGCTACCACGAGCACATCCCGCGGGACCTGGTCGAGGAGCCCGAGCCCCCGATCAAGCATTTCCTTGCCCCTTTGCCCCCATTCTGCTATATTCATCGGGTAAAACTATACCACCATGGCATCAACAAAAGCCGGAGGCTCGACAAAAAACCTGCGCGACTCGAATCCGAAATACCTCGGCGTCAAGCTTACGGCCGGCTCCAAGGCGCGTCCGGGCATGGTCATCGTCCGCCAGCGCGGCACCAAGATCGAGGCGGGACAGAACGTGCGCGTCGGCAAGGATCATACCCTCTTCTCGATGGCGACCGGTACCGTCGCCTTCACCGAACGCCGCAAGAAGCGCTTTGACGGCAGCATCATCCGCAAGAAAGTCGTTTCGGTGCTCTAGACAAAGACAAAAGGCCCGGATCGCTCCGGGCCTTTTCGTTTTGCGGTGTTCGCTTACACGGCCGCGAGAACTTCGCTCTCGATGTCGATGAACCCCCGATCTTCGGGCGCGCCCGAGAACTGATAGATAAGAAGCCATAAACTCTTCTCCTCGCTATATTCACGGGCGATCATGGCGAATTCCATATAGTCCCTTCCGTCAAACTCGACGACCTTTGTCTGTATGCATATGCGCCATTCGTGGTGTGAAGGACTCAGGCGCGTGCTCTCGTAGAGCGCGGCGATTTCGGCAGTCGACAATGAATCTCCGAGACCCCCCTTGCCGTGAGCATAGACCTCTTCGAGTTTCCGGAGCTGTTCCGGCGTGAGCCGGATGTTGCGTCCCGCATAGGACTTTACCTGCGGCATCGTAGTCTCCTTTTGTCTTGGCCTGCGCAAACGCTTCGCGCAGGAACGACTGGCTTGAAGGTAAACTACGCAAGCGGCTTCGTCAAATTTTCTCTACAAATCATCAGGCGCAAGGCCGGTGTATTTGGCGATTTTCGCAAGCATTTTCGGGCCGATTTCTTCGCGGTCATGGAACGCGAACGTAACGTCGGCATGGCCCGGTTTCGCGAGTATTCTGTGCGATCCCCGCTGGCGCTTTATACGCCACCCGCCCGCGCCAAGCGCCCGAAGTACCCGTCCCGCTTTAACGGCGCGCCACTCCATGCCCGAAGAGCCGGGATACCGGAGTGAAGAGAGCTCCTTGCTCCACGCCGTCCGCAAGCGTGCGTAGCGCGACCGCATACACTTTCTGGAGCGCGTCCCGTCGTGTCACGCCATATGCCATAACTCCCCGGAGCTTGGGAATTTCCGCGATCCAGCGGCCGTCTTCTTCGCGGTCGAACTCCACCGCAAGAAAAGAAATGTTCTTTTTCGTACCGCTTTTTATCATGCGGTGCAGTATACCATAGCGCGGAAATCCGGCTCTGGAAGCCGGATTTTGAAACAGTCAGATTTTGTTTACTCCGCCTCAACCACAATATTGAAACGCCCGAAATCCTTTCCGGCAGAGACCGGGATGTCGTAGGTGCCAAGCTCCTTGATGGGTTTCTCAAGGCGGATAACGTCTTCGGGGAGCTCGACGTTCGCTTGCTCTTTGACGGCGGCGAGAATCTCGTCTTCGCCGACGGCGTTATAGAGGTGTCCTTGCTCGTTGGCTTTCATCTTGAGCACAATGCGGGCCTCGGCCAGGGTCGCGAGATTCTGCTCGAGAAGGTGCGTCTGCACTTCCTTGGCGACCGCTCCCTTCGCCTTGTATCCTTCGGCTCTGCGAGCCGCGTCCGGCGTCGCCGCAACCGCGAGCTTCTGCGGGATGAGGAAATTGATCGCGTGCCCGTCGGACACCTCGATCGTCTCGTGCGCCCTGCCCATCTTCCGCACGTCCTTAAGCAATATGACTTTCATTGTGCGACCATCCTACCCGCCAGAAGCGCAAAGCGCAACCCGGCTTGGTGCCGGGACGGAAGATATGGTATAACCCGCACAGACGCGGCTTAACAGGAAGGAACCCTCATGCGCCCGTTGTCAAATCAAGAAGCTCGTCTCTTCGAGGCCTACGGTCTCGATGCGACACTCTATCTTCGAAATGCGCCGCCGAAAGTCCGTGACGCGATGCGGAAAGCTGACGCCATGGGCTACGTGACGGACAGCGTTCGGTCGTCTGCCCAAAAGGGGACGGATTGGCCGCTTGTTTTTGTGATCGCTCATGGCAATGATCCCATCGCGCGGCTTGTCGGAATCTTCAACCGGAGGAGTCGCCGCGCGCTCGAAGAACACGAATGGGCGTTGGCGGTCAGGAGTTTCGCGGAAGAAGCGCTTGCGGCACGGGAAAAGGAACTCCAGAAGCGAGCTCAAGCCCCCGCGGCGGGAATCGTAATCTCCGCGTTCATCGCCTTGTACGTGGTTCCGGCCGTCTGGGCTCCGAGCCGCGAAGCGATTGACGGCCTCATCCGGCTGGCTATCGCCGAGACCGGCGGGTTGATGACGCTGGTAGGGGCCCTCGTTCTTTTCGGCGTATTGCTGTGGGGACTCGACAGGTTGCGTACAGCGGCTCTCAGTCACTTCTATAAGAAGTATCGGGCCCAGGATCCGGACGTGCGAGCCGTCAGCACTATTCTTTCCAGTTCTTCGTAGCACCCCACCTCCCTTACCGAAAAGCCGCCCGCAGAAAACGGGCGGCTTCTTCCTATTTCCCCGTCCTCAAAAACTCCACCGCCCTCTCCATCTGCGGGTCTTTCCCCGCCGCGGCGTCCGCCTGTGTCCGGTCCACCTTGATATCGCCCGTAAGGCCCCCGTCGGAAATGGAGCGGCCCGAAGGCGTAAGCCAGCGTGCGATGGTGATCTTAAGGGACCCTCCGCCGACCTTCACAAGCTGCTGCACCGAGCCCTTGCCGAACGAGCGCGTGCCGATAAGCGTCGCGACGTGATTGTCCTGAAGCGCGCCCGCGAGTATTTCGGATGCGGATGCGGATCCCTGGTCGATAAGGACGACGACTTTGGTGCCTTTTGGCAGGTCGTTGAAGCCCATGCTCACGTGCACATTGTTCACCCCCTTGCCTTCGTGGTCCTCGGTTACGACCGTCGTCCCTTTCGGAAGGAAGTGGCTTGCGATATCGACCGCCGCGTCGAGGTATCCTCCGGGATTCCCGCGAAGGTCGATGATGAGTTTCTTCGAGCCGGACTTCTTGAAGTCCGCGAATGCGCGGTCAAAGAGATCGTCCGAGTTGGCCGTGAACTCATAGAGCGCGATCTTGTAGACGCCGGTTTTCGGATCGAACGAAGTATCGCTCTCCGGAACTTCTATCGTGTCGCGTGTCACCTTGATCTCAAGCGGCTTGCCTTCCCGCATGATGGAGAATGTCACGACAGTGCCTTTCTTGCCGCGGATGAGCTTCACGGCCGCATCGGTCGAAAGGCCTTCGGTCGATTTTCCGTCTATGGCAACGACCTGGTCGCCTGCGAGCACCCCTGCCTTTTGCGCGGGAGAATCCTTAAGCGGCGCGATGACCGTAAGCACATCGTCTTTGACATCGATTTCCATGCCGACTCCCTCGAAGCTTCCGGATATGCTGTCCGTAAAGAGTTTCGCTTCCTCGGGCGGGAAGAACGTGGTGTACGGGTCGCCGTAGGAATCGGTGAGGCCTTTGATCGCGCCCCACACGATTTCCTTTTCGGTAGGAAGGGTGGTCGAAGCGTGCGTCTGCACGAACTCCGCGCGGAGCGTGTTATAGACCTTCCAGAAATCGGTGAGGTTGATATCCGGATCGGGCGTGGCGTCGAGGTTGTCGCCGGTAAAGGGGAGTTTCGCGAGAACGCTGACCGTCGTGCCGTTCGTTCCGGCAACCGCGATACCGGCGCCAAAAGACACGAACGCCACGAGCGCGACGACTATCGCGAAGCGGCTCACGCCGTATGCGGCCCGCGCGCGCGGTTCCGTCTCAAGCCCATCCTCCACAGGTTCCATTCCCTGCAGTATACCGTACCCGCCCGGCCCTCTGCTATACTTTGTCCATGACGACACGGCACACGCGCGGCGGGGTCACGTGGATCGACCTTGAGGGCGCGACCGAGGAAGAATCGGAGGCGGTGCGCAGGGAGTTCGATCTTGACCCCCGGATCGGCAATGAGATAACCTCGCCCACCCCGTATCCGGCGTTCGCCGCCTTCGGGAAGGCCGCGTTCGTGGTGCTCCACTTCCCTGCTCCAAGGAGCCGCGGGGGCCTTAAGGACCAGGAGATCGACATCATCGTGGGCAGGGATTTCCTTATCACCGCGCACTATGAGGTGGTCGATTCGCTCCATAAACTAAACAAGGATTTCGAGACGGAAGAGCTTCTCGGAGTCGGAGGCGAAGCCAAGGCGGACGCGCTTCTCGAGCTTGTCCTCTACCGCCTCTACGGATCGGTCAGGAGCGAAGTCGCGCGCGCGGCGGGAACGCTGGTGCGCATCGAGCGTGAGATCGCGCGCGGCGACGAAGCGCTCATGGTCCGCCCGATCGCGGAGGTCGGACGCGAATTCCTCCACTTCGAGAACCTTCTCACCCGCGAAGAGCAGCCGCTCGAAACATTCCTCGAGACGCTCGCGCTCCCGGGCTTTTTCGGCAGCGGCTTTTGCGTACGCGAGAAGCGTATTCTTGCCGAACGTGCGCGTATTTCGCATCTCGTCTCGACCTATCGCGCAACCGCGACCGAACTGCGGGAAAACAACATGGCTCTCCTCACCGCCGCCCAGAACGAAATCATGAAGACGCTCACCATCATGGCGTTCATCACGCTTCCTTTGACCCTTGTAGCGGCGCTCTTCCAGATGAACATGCGCGACACACCTATCATCGGCGAGCCGTACGACTTCTGGATCGTGATCGGCATCATGCTTCTCCTGTCCGGCCTCCTCGCGCTCTTCGTCGTCCGCAAGCGCTGGCTCTAAACAAATGGCGTGGTTTTCCTTCTTCTCGCCCGCGAAAGACACGAACACGCGCTCTCCTCAGGAAGCGAATATCTTCTTCACCAACACCCTTTCCGGAAAGAAAGAGCGCTTCGTTCCGCTTAAGCCCGGCACCGCAAGCCTCTATTCGTGCGGTCCTACCGTATACGGCCCGCAGCATATCGGAAACCTTCGGGCTGCCGTGTTCGCCGACACCATCGGCCGCACGCTTCTTTTTGCCGGGTATCATGTCCGCCGCGTCATCAATATCACGGATGTCGGGCACCTCGTCGACGACGCCGATCTTGGCGAAGACAAGATGAGCGTGGGCGCCAGGCGAGACAGGGTTTCTCCCGCCGAAGTCGCCGAGCGCTATACCAAGCGGTATCTCGGGGATATCCGGGCGCTCAATGTCGATACCGGGCATATTTTCTTTCCGCGGGCGACCGAATACATAAAGGAGCAGATCGCGATGATCCAGACGCTCGAACAAAAAGGCCTCGTCTATAGGCTTGCCGACGGCGCCTATTTCGATACGGAGAAATTCTCCCGCTACGGCGCGCTCGGCAATATCATGGCCGTGGAACTCAGGGAGGGCGCGCGCGTGAAGGCGGTCGCCGGAAAAAAGAACCCGCATGATTTCGTGCTGTGGCGAAGCGCGACCGCGCGCGATCTGCAACAATGGGATTCTCCCTGGGGCCGCGGAAATCCGGGGTGGAGCATCGAATGTTCCGCCATGTCGCGGGCGCTCCTCGGTATCGAGATCGACGTGCACTCGGGCGGCATCGAGCACATCCCCGTGCACCACAACAACGAGATCGCGCAGTCGGAAGGAGCGAGCGGCCGCACGTTCGTCAGGTACTGGCTTCATAACGCGCACCTCATGATCGCGGGCGAAAAGATTTCGAAATCGCTCGGCAACACCTACCTTCTCTCCGACGTAACCGAACGCGGCTATCCTCCGCTCGCGCTCCGGTATTTTTTCCATCAGGCGCACTATCGCACCCAGCTCTCCTTCTCCTGGGAGGCGCTCGCCGGGGCCGCCGAAGCGCTCGGGCGCCTCGGGCGGATCGCGCGCGAGGTAGCGGAAGAATCCAAAGGAAAGACGGAAAAGTCGGAAGCCCGCGACCGTTTCGTCGCGGCGATGTACGACGATCTTGCGACTCCCCAGGCGCTCGGCATTCTCTGGGAGACGCTCAGGGATGACGACTATTCCGCCGAGGAGAAATGGGGACTCCTCAAGGATGCCGATGCCCTGCTCGGGCTTCGGGCGGCGGAGGCGGCGGATCTCCCGCCCGCGGAGCTTCCGGAGGAAGTCCGGGAACTCCTTTCCGGGCGGGACGAGGCCCGCAAAGCGAAGGATTTCGAACGCGCGGACGAGCTTCGGACGGAACTCGAAAACAGGGGATATCGTGTGGATGACGGGCCGGAAGGCACGCTGTTGACCAAAAGGCCCGAGTGATAAGATAGGGGGAATGTCCGACCGCGTCCCTCCCCAGAATCTCGAGTCCGAGCGCGCGCTTCTTGGCGCCCTGCTTCTCAAGCCCGACGCGATACACGACGTCGCGGATCTTATTAAGGCGGAGTCTTTTTATGCGGAGAAGCACCGGCACATCTTCGAGGCGATGCAGGAGTTGTCGCACCGCGGGGAACCCATCGACCAGCTGACGCTCGGGGTGCGCCTTGAGGACAAGGGACTCATCGAGCGCGCGGGCGGCAGGAGCTATCTCTCCGAACTCGCCGGGAGCTCCCCTACCCCCGGCAACTTCGCGCACTACGCCGACCTTGTCGCAAGGAAGCACACCATGCGCTCCCTTATCGACGCGTCGTACCAGATCACCGAGTCCGCATACGACGAATCGCGCGACACGCCCGAAGTGCTCGACGAGGCGGAGAAGATGATCTACGCGATCGGCAACGCCTCGGCCGCACACAAGTTCATTCCGATCGGAGACAAGCTCGTGAATGCGTGGGAGCGCATCGAGGCGCACAGCAAAGATGGCGGCGGCATCCGCGGCGTCCCGACCGGTTTCCCCGATCTCGACAACCTGCTCTCGGGCCTCCATCCTTCGGACCTCATCATCCTCGCCGCCCGCCCGTCGGTCGGAAAGACATCGCTTGCTCTCGATATCGCGCGGAACGCCGCTGTGCGCCACAACGTCCCGGTCGGCATCTTCACGCTCGAGATGAGCGCGGAGCAGATCGTCGACCGCATGCTCTCGGCCGAGTCGTTCGTGAATTCCTGGAAGCTCCGTACCGGCGCGGTGCACGCGGAGGAGGATTTCAACCGCATCCGTGACGCGCTTGAGACACTCTCCAAGGCCCCTATTTATATCGACGACATGCCGGGCAACAATATCCTCGCCATGCGCGCGGTCGCAAGAAGGCTAAAGCGCGAGCACGGCATCGGCCTCCTCATCGTCGACTATCTCCAGCTCATGGCGCCGACCAATACCCGGAATTCCGACTCGATGGTGCAGCAGGTCACGGAAATCTCGCGGTCGCTTAAGGGACTTGCCCGCGAGCTAAACGTTCCCGTGCTTGCGCTTTCGCAGCTCTCGAGGGCGGTCGAGCAGCGCGGCGGCAAGCCCCGCCTTTCCGATCTTCGCGACTCCGGCTGCCTTACGGGCGACACGCTCGTGCAGCGAGCCGACACCGGCGAGCGCGTGCCGATCAGGGAGCTTGTCGGCCGGACGAACGTGCCGATCGTTTCTATGGATGCCGCATACCATCTGCGCCCGATGCTTGCCGCGAAGATATTCCCGAGCGGAAAAAAGCAGGTATTTGAAATGACGCTCCGGAGCGGCAAAAAGATCAAAGCATCCGGCAACCACCAGTTCCTCACCATGGCCGGATGGCAACGCCTCGACGCCCTCTCCGAGGGCGACCGGCTCGCGACGCCGCGGCTTCTCACCGCGACCGAGCCGATGAGCCGCCTTTCCGTACACGAAATCGTCCTTTTGGCGCATCTCCTCGGCGACGGCTGCGTTCTTCCCCGCCAGCCTGTCCACTACACCAGCGCCGATCCGAAGAATCTCGACGCGGTCGAGAATGCGGCGAAGGAACTGTTCGGTATCGTTCCGCGCCGCATCAGGCAGAAGAATTGGTGGCATTCGTACCTCCCTTCCCCGTACGGCCTCACGCACGGCAGGCATCACCCTGTTACCAACTGGTATCGTTCGCTTGGTCTCGAACCCGTCCGCTCGTACGAAAAGCGCATTCCGCAGTCAGTCTTCGCGTCCGGCAGCATGTCGATCCAGCTGTTCCTCCATCACCTCTGGGCGACGGACGGCAATATCTCGTGGAAGATTCTTCCCGGCCGCCGCAAGGCCGCCGCAATCTACTACGCAACGACAAGCCGGGGACTCGCGGAAGACGTCCAGCATCTTCTTTTGCGCCTCGGTATTTGGAGCACCGTTACGGACGTGCCGAATACAAAGGGGTACCGCACGTGCTATCACGTCCGCGTGCAAAGCACCCCGGTGCAAGAGCGGTTCCTTGATCTGGTCGGCTCGTACGGGGCCAGGGGGGCCGTCGTGAAGGATCTTCGGAAAGCGCTCGCCGGGATAGCTCCCATACCGAACACCGACACTATTCCACAGGAAGTATGGGGTCTGTTCGTAACTGATGAAAAGAAGGCGGCTGGCATGAGCTGGCGCGACGTGGCCGGGGAGCTTCAGGTTTCCTATAACGGCTCCGCGCTCACGGCCACGGGCGTGTCCCGTCCCCGCCTCGCGAAAATCGCCGCGGCGCTTAAAAGCCAGAGGCTCATGCATCTTGCCGAATCGGACGTGTATTGGGACGAAGTATCTTCCATTGCTCCGCGTGGTATGGAAGAAGTATATGACGCGACGGTTCCCGGAACCCATAATTTCGTCGCAAATGATGTCATCGTGCATAACAGCATCGAGCAGGATGCCGACGTCGTGATGTTCATCCATCGCGACGACAAGGCGAACAAGGAGAGCGACCGCCCGAACATCGCCGAGATCCTTATCGAGAAGCACCGAAACGGGCCGACCGGCAAGGCTGAGCTCTATTTCGACGAGAAGCGCACGAGCTACATGCCGGTCGACAAGTCGGGGTACGGCGAACTTGCGAGCGAGTTTTAAGCATGATCGACCGAGTCGAAGAATTGGCCAGGGCGTTCGAGCGGCTGCCGGGCATAGGTCCGAGACAAGCCAAGCGTTTCGTGTTCAGTCTTCTCGCGCAGGGCGGCGCGGAGCGCGCGAAGATGGCCGAGCTCATCAGGCAGCTCGGGGACGACGTGCGCCAGTGTTCTTCCTGCTATCGCTTCTGGAGCGGGCAAGGGAATCTGTGCAATTTCTGCAGCGAATCGTCCCGCGATGGCTCTGTGTTAATGCTCGTCGAAAAAGACCAGGACCTCGCTGCCGTCGAGCGATCGGGCTCCTATAAGGGCCGGTATTTCGTTCTTGGCGGCGTGCTTACGCTTTCGGGCAAAGGAGCCATACGGGAGAAGGAGCTGGTGCGCACGATCGGGGTGCGGGCGAAGGGCGGCCTTTCGGAAATAGTGCTCGCCCTTTCGGCGACGAGCGAAGGAGAGCATACGGCGGACCGCGTGCGCGAACTTCTCGCCCCTTTTCGGGATGCCCTTCGCCTCACGATACTTGGCCGCGGACTTGCGACCGGCTCCGAACTCGAGTATTCCGACGCCGCTACCCTGTCGGGCGCGCTGCAGAATAGGAAGGAAGCATAACCCTGTGCGTCAAGGGAAATGAAACGAATCGCCGCACTCTCCGGAGAGTGCGGCGAAATGCCGTCGGCGCGCCCGTCAGTGGGCTGTCAGAAAGAAATTCCAGCCGGCGGATATGGCGAGCCCGAGCGCCGGTATGCATGCGAGGCTGCAGAAACGGCTCGTCAGTTTCGCGTTTCCGGAAGCGAGCGTCGTACAGATTCCCGTAACCGCAAACGAAAAGAGCGCGCCGGATATCAGAGCCGTTTTGGAAAGCGCGGGATACTGGTATGCGGCCCAGTCGGCCTGCGTAAACCACACGGCGAGCATGGTTCCCGCGACAAGACCGGTGAAGCCGCAGATGAGCGCCGCCTGCTTTTGTCCGGCAGTAGGCAGAGACATGGGGTGTCCTTCCTGTTGGGAACGATTCAGTCTCTAGGTATACCCCGTCCAGGGGAAAAATCAATCTCAGGGCGGTGAATCCCCACCCTAATCGCAACAAAGTTTGCAGGCTAATTGCAACAGCTCTTTTGGGTTCCACACTCTCTGGATATGGCACATACCCAGATTGGGCCAGGAGACTGGCCGGTGATTGCCCGCATGCTGCGGGCAGGACACGCGATCCGAGAGATCGCACGTACGCTTGAGAAGGATGCAGGATCGATCTCTCGTCATGTGAACGAATACGGCGGACGTGAGGGATATGATGTACGCGAAGTACGCAGAAAGAAGAAGCTGAAACGCATTGCTGCAATGGACAGTATTCGCGTGCTCAAGGGTGCGCTCTTGCGCACGGTGGTGCGTATGCTCAAAGACCACCACTCTCCTGAGCAAATTGAAGGGGTGACGGGTGCAGTCTCCGCCAGCACCATATACCGATATATTGAGGAGCGTGCTCCGCACCTGAAGCAGTTCCTCAGATCATCCAAAGGCAAATACCGTCGCAGGCGCGGTACCAAAATACGCGAGAAGGCTCGTGAAGCGGCCAAGAAGCAGCGTATTGATGACCGTCCAACGATTATTGAACGACGAAGCCGGCTCGGCGACTGGGAGGGCGATACGGTGCAAGGCAGCGACAAGCGAGTCCGCATTGTCACCTTTGTGGATCGCAGGAGCGGATACCTGGTTGCATACTTGTTGCCCAAGATGCGCGCCGAGCTCCTCACGTCGCTTGCGCTCGCACGCTTCCGTCATATTCCGCGTGCCAAACGCAAGACCATCACGCTCGACAACGGTCCAGAATTTGCCGACTGGAAGCGACTCGGGAAGAAGAGCGGGGCAACCGTGTACTTCGCATACCCGCACCGTCCTTGGGAGCGTGGTACCAACGAGAATACCAACGGACTCCTGCGTCAGTACTTTCCTCGTTCGCTCAACTTCAACCTGATCACCCCTGAGGAGCTGGCGCATGTGGTGAAGAAGCTCAATGACCGGCCGCGCAAGCGTCTGAAATTCGAATCACCGCGCTCGATATTTCTGAGGAAGTGAGTGTTGCAGTTAGAGTGGGGTTCAGGCGGAGAACGGGACGCGTAAAAACGGTTGCGATGTCGGCTACGAAATCGAGTCGATCTGTACCTTCACGAACGGCTGGCGGTGTCCGCGGCGCTTGTGGTAGCGGCTCTTGGCCTTGTACTTGACCACGTCGATCTTCTTCGCCTTCCCTATCTCAAGCACGGTGGCCGAGACCTTGGCGCCTTTGATGACCGGGTCGCCGATCGTCGTGTCGGAGCCGTTGTCGACCATGAGCACCTCGTCGAAGACGACCGTGTCGCCTTCTTTGTGGCTACCGGAAAGCTTCTCCACCTTGAGCATGAGGCCCTTGGAGACCACGTACTGCTTCCCGCCCGTCTTTATGACCGCCGTTTCCATAGAATGGAACCATATCATTTGAAGGTATAAAAAACAAGACCGCTGAATTTAACCAGCGGTCTTTACAGAACTAACGCGATTCTCGACGGACCAGAGTACCGTTACAGGATGGCATCGGCGCGAAGCATGGCGGCCATTTTCCCCGTGTTGTAGCATCCCCCTCATCTCGACGGACCAGAGTACCGTTACGTGGCCGGTCATGAATTTCTTCATGCACGCGGTAGCATCCCCCTCATCTCGACGGACCAGAGTACCGTTACATCGCGTCCGCCGCATCCGAAGTCGTCTAACTGTAGCATCCCCCTCATCTCGACGGACCAGAGTACCGTTACAGCCCGCTTCGGGTCATGTATATCTCGCCCTGTAGCATCCCCCTCATCTCGACGGACCAGAGTACCGTTACATGAAGATACGCTGAGGCTTTCCGGAGTATAGTAGCATCCCCCTCATCTCGACGGACCAGAGTACCGTTACCAACGTCTTCTACACTCTTTGCATAGCATAGGTAGCATCCCCCTCATCTCGACGGACCAGAGTACCGTTACATGAAGATACGCTGAGGCTTTCCGGAGTATAGTAGCATCCCCCTCATCTCGACGGACCAGAGTACCGTTACCTAAGCGCAGTTCTAGTAGTAGCACCTCCTCTCGGAGGGCCGAAGAGAGTAAGATATATCGCGTTCAGATCAGGGGGGCGTGATCAAGACAAGCGGGGTTTTGTTGGCCTCGCGGCCGCCCTGTTACAGGGCAGAAGTCCCGTTCCGGCATGCCGGTGGACCCTTAGGACTCGGAGATAACTCCGGTCCCGGAACGTCTCAAGGATGAGAAAAAGTGCCGGGATGTCCGAAAACACCCTTTCTTTTTCTCATCGCCATATCAAAGATCGGTTCAAAATCAACTTAGCATGTTCCGCGGGCGCGTCAAGCAGCTGTACGCGTCCAGTACCTCTGGCACTCCTCGGCCGTTAATGAGGAGAGTATATACCGGAGCGGCGGCACCTGTCCCAGGGACTCGTGCGGACGCCGGGCGTTGTACCAGAGCAGCCAGTCGACCAGCTTCAGGTTGAATGCCGCGACGTCGTCCCGCAGGAGCGGCCGATTGAGCATGATGCAGTCCTCCGAGATCGTCCGGTTGAACCGCTCGACGAACGCGTTCATCTTCGGGCTGCGGGGAAACGTATTGAAGTGGGTGAGGCCGAGGGCGCGGCACCCCGCCTCGAAGTTCTTGGCGAACTCCGGGCCGTTGTCGGTCTGGAGCTCCGTGATGTCGAAGGGGCACACCGCGATGACGCGCGCGAGGAAATCGGCGGCGGACGCGGAGGAGTGGACGGTATACGCGCCGGCGAAGGCGAACTTCTTCTCGACATCGATGGCGGTCAGGACGTACCGCTTCACGCCGTCGATGAAGCGGACGACGGTGTCGAGCTCCATGCCCCGCTTGTGCCGCCTGCGCAGCTTCGTGCGCTTCGATACGGGCTTCTCCCGATACGTGCCGCTTCGCGCATAGTATGAGAGCGGCTTGTGCGGGAGCAGCAGCCCTCTCCTCTTGAGGTCCGCGACGACCCTCCCGACATACGATTCGGATACCCGGTACCCGTCCTCCCGCAGCAGGGCTGCGAGCTTCGCCTTGCCGAGCCTCGGATGCTCCGCGCGCTCCTTCAGGATGAACGTCTCGACCTCGGGGAGGACGATGCGTCTCCTCCGATTCTTCGGTGCCGTCGACTTGGGATCGAGCGCGTCGAGTCTCCCGTGCGCGCGGTCGAGCTTCGCCTGCCAACGGAAGAGCGTGCGGCGAGAGACGCTGAAGGCGTCCCTGGCCGCACGCTCCCCGTGCGTTTTCCAGAAGTCCAGCACCTTGACCCGATGCCGCACCTCGTCGTTGTTCCTCATATGCAGGAAGCGTATGCTCCGCTCGCGCATATACAACCAGCCCTCGGTATCCTTCAGTATGTTGAATTGACGCATCGCTCCTCAGTTAGGAGGAGTGCCATATGTATCTGAACTTGTGCAGCAGCGGCTGTCATGGCGGGCGGGAAGAAACAGCGGAGAAAACGGTTCCCGGCGATCGACCGCACGTATGAATTTCAGTATCTGCACCTCCATATAATACCGATAGGCGTGGCATCGCTTGAAATTCTTAAGATAGTGCGGCCGGTCAAGGCGTTCGTTAAGCTCGTGGAGAAAATGGGCGATTTCCGCGGTTGCCGACAGCACAGGCTTCTTTTTAAGCCGGAAGAACCGAAGGATTTCCGCGTCGACCGTATCCGCCCGGAAGATCTCCACCAAATCGTAGGCGAGCGGCGCGCTCGCACTTTTGCGCGCCGAATGCAGAAGGCCAAGTACTGCCGAAACACCGCGCTCCTCAAGATATCGCCGCACGATGCCGGTGAGATGATGGTATCCGATGTCGAGCAGCCGGTTTACGGGATCATCGGATCCCGGCTGCCTGCCGGGGAAACTGGTTCTTCCGGGAAGCAGGTCTCGGAACGCTTTCCAGAAATACCGCGCGGCCCGCGCCTCGACGAGGAGGATATCCTGCATCGTCCGTACACCGGAAAAATCCGGTACAAAAGGCGCGAGCCGATATCGCTGAAGGAGTATGGATTCACGAACGATCTTAAGCTCGATCAGGCGCTTAGCGGACTCAAGCGCGTGCCGCGAATGCTTGTATGCGCACATTCGGGTAAGCCAGAGAGCGTTCATGAAATGAATTATGAAATAAAAAGACGCCCGGAACAAGTCCGGGCGTTCAGAGTTCTAGAGGCTATGCAGTTTCCGCGCCTCGCGAAGATTGATCGATATGCGCGCGAGTCCTGAGGAAATCTTCCCTCAGCGCGCGGGCGCGCGCGATCTTCATCTCATGCGCGTTGCGGCGGCTCCGTTTCGGAAGGGTCGGCGGCACCGAGAACTGGTGCCGGATGACCCGGCCTCCCCGTTCCGGAGCTTTGGTCGTAAGCTGCAGAATCAGATCGGCCATATTCCCGGTGTTCTGGGTGCGCCAGTTCCTGCCGTCCGGAGCGCCGCCTTGCTCGGGTTTCCCCGCATCGGCGAGCGCGTCCGGCTTGCCGCCCCTGATCGACACATCGAGTACCACGATATTCGGACCCACCCGGTCAAGGAGCCAATCGGCCATTTCCCGGTGCGAGAGCTTCTGCTGCTCGCGCATGTGGCGATACGCTTCGCGCCGCGCCGCCAAAAGTTCGCGGTATGCCGCCGAATCCTTGACGACTTCGTCGAAGCGGCCCCGTTTTTCGTGTCCGACCTGCTTGCGCGGGTCGCCGATTTCGTCCGCGACCGGTTTCCAATGCCGGTCGGGACGAGGAAGTGGGAGGACAAGTTCGACGTTCCTCCAGTCAATGCCCAGATCTTCGGCGAGCTCGCGGCGCATTCGATAAGAGGCCGCCTTAAGCTGGGCGAGCCTCCAGTTCTTCTTCGGATACTCCTTTCCGTTCGGGCCTTTCTTGCCCTGTTTCTTCAGGTTTCCGCCGCGAGCTTTTTCTTTCGCCCTCGCCGCTTCGATCGTTTCGATTCTCGGCCCCCAGAATGACTGCGGGTCGAAGGCCGGAACGCAGCATCTGCGCGCGACGGCCATGATGTCCGACCCGGTGACGAGAAAGGCAGCTTCTTCCGGAACGAACCGCGTTTCCGGCGGCTTCGGGATCTCAAACGATAAGGCGATCCTGAAGCCGCTTTGTTCCCTGAGGTCGGAGTTCGCGCGAAACAGCGTGAACGACTTCACTTCAGCGCCCGCCACCGTGATCTCGCGCCACTGGTAGTCGGGGATCGGGTATCGCATGACCTTCTTCCCGTTCACTTCCCCGAGCCGCAGGTACACGCTTTGATCGCCCTCCTTGCCTATCCGCACGGTCCGCCCGCGTATCTCGCAGAACTCGTGTTCGGCGAGTTTTTGCGCGAACCGCGCCCTGCGCCCGCCCATCTCGTTCCCTTTCTTGCTCTGGGCGGCTCCGTAGTAGCGTTTGATCGTTTCCTCGAGGAGTTGGCGATTCAGCCCTTGCGTGTCGCGTTCGGTCAGGGAATTGATCCAGTCGAACTTCGTCGGCCTGGGCCGCGGACCTTCGAGGTGCAAGAAGGTCCGTCGTTCGGCATAGAGCGTCTCAAGTTCCTTATCGAGCGTTTGTTTCTCTTCTGCCGTACGGCACTCCGAGATCCGCTTCTTGACTGCTTCGATGCGTTCATCGAGTTCCTTCCGGGCGTCGACGGCGCGCTTGCGCTCGGAGTTGAGCCGTTCGATATGCGCTTCAAGTTCCGCAGCAAGCTCTTCATTTTCCGCCTCGTGCGCTTCCTTGAGCTCTTGTTTCGGGATCGCCCACAGCGCGTCGATAGCGGCGCGCTTTGTGTGGATCTCGTTCCAAAGCTCCCGAAGGACGCCGCTGGCGCGCATGAACGTTCCGATGTCATCGGGCGTCGGTCGTATGTCAAACGCGATCGCACGCACGAGGACGTTCGGGTTTTTGTCGCCGAGCATCTAATTCTCCTTTTCAAAGCTTCGGTTCCGACGGGAGAATACGGTATGTTATTGGTTTAGTCAATATTTGCGAAGGCTACTCTCAACCTCTAACTGCCCGCATATGATACCACGTATGTATACCCACCTAACGTTCGAGGAACGAGAATGCATTGGTCTTATGCGTGCAGCCTACTTCTGGCCAGTCGAAATCGCACGCGAGCTCAATCGCGATCCTAAAACCATCAGACGAGAGCTCAGACGCTCGAAACCGTTGTTTGAAGGATACCGACCAAGCCGGGCACACAAAGATGCACGAAAGAAAAAGAAAATCCCGAGACGCGGGAAGAAGCTCAACTACGCGCCTCTTCAGCGTGTCGTGTATGCAAAGCTCCGGCTTCGCTGGAGCCCGGAGCAGATTGCGCAGTACTTGAAACAGCACTACGCTACAGATACTCGTATGCAAGTCTCCCACGAATCCATCTACACCTATATCTATGTGCTCCCGCGCGGGAGCCTCCGCAAGGAGCTTACGTCGTACCTGCGCCAGGGCGCCGAAGGGCGCAGGCGCAGGTATCGGGTGCACGACAGGCGAGGAAAGATACCCAATATGGTGAGTATTCACGAGCGCCCCAAAGAAACGGAAGACCGCTCAGTACCTGGACACTGGGAGAGCGACCTCATTATCGGCAAAGGACATCAATCAGCCATTGCGACCTTGGTGGAACGCACCACGCGCATGACCATTCTGGTGCCGCTCAGAGAAAAGACCGCTCCTGCGGTGCGCATGGCACTTACGAAAACCGTGAAGAGCTTGCCCCGCGAAGCCTTCCGATCAATCACCCATGATCGCGGCAGCGAGATGGCTGAGCACGAACTCTTCACCAAAGAGACCAGGGTGCAGGTGTATTTCGCTGATCCACAAAGCCCGTGGCAGCGTGGTACAAACGAAAATACCAATGGCCTTATTCGTCAGTATTTCCCCAAGGGAACGGACTTCCGGCGGGTGCCAACTAAGTATTTGAAGCAAGCGCAGAAGCAGCTCAATACTCGGCCCAGAAAAGCTATCGGCTTCAAAACACCTGAAGAAGCATTTGCGCTATTATTAAAGAAGCGGGCATTTAGAGTTTGAATTCAAGAAGGGTTTCTCAAGGAGCGTAGGCTCAACCCCCGCCCTGGACTCCGCGATGCGGTATACGTCCTTGTCTATCTTCCCGAGCTCCTTATACCCGCTGTTGTAGTGGGAGACGGCCGTCCCGAGGGAGTTCCCGAGCTTCTTATAAAATTCCTCGTAGCTGCCGATGTGCTTTCCGAGTTCCCCTACCCGTTTCTGGATTTCGACCGCCTTCTGCTCGATCTGGAGCGCCTTGAGGCCCTGCATCACGGTCTGGAGGTACGCGAGGAACGAGGTGGGCGAGACGATGATCACTTTGTATTTGGCGGCGGCGCGCTGGATGAGGTTCTCCTCTTCCCCGCTTCCGATCGTGTTTACGAGAAGGTCGTAATAGATGCCCTCGGAGGGGATGAACATGAAGGCGAAATCCATCGTTCCTTCCTCGGGGCGGATATACTTGGCGGTTTCGCTTATCCGAAGCTTCAAATCGTTCACGAATGCTTTCTCCGCGCTTGCGCGCTCGGGGGTATTGAGGGGTGATCCGATAAAGCGGTTGTAGTTATCGAGCGAGAACTTGGAATCGATCGGCACGATCTTGTCGCTTATGAAAACGGCCGCATCCACTATCTCGCCGTTAGAAAACGGGTGCTGCATCGTATACATCCCGGGCGGAAGCACGTTCTTAAGCACGGTCTCGAGATAATACTCGCCGAGAATTCCCCGTTGTTTCGGATTGCTGAGCACATCCTGAAGGTTCTGGAGCTGCTCGGCGAATTTCCCGGTCTGCCGCCCGATCTCCTTGACCGAGGTGATCTCCTGCGTGATTTCCTTGATGAGCCTCGTCGATTCCGAATGCTGCCGGTCGACGCTTTCCTGCATGGCGCGGGAGGATTCCGACACGCGGGTGTCGAGCACGCGCGCCATCTCCTGTACCTGCTTCTGGAGAAGCATCATGGCCGAAGTATCTTCGGGGAGAACGCTCCCCCGCTTCCCCCGCCCGAAGATGAACCAGAAACCGATTCCTTGGAGTATGAGGAGTACGATGACCGCGATGCCGATGGCAAGGACATTCATGGCTCCAGTATACCGCGGCGTGATACTATGCCTCCATGACCATTCACGAAACGATCAAAGCAGGCATTCCGGAAGCCATGAAGGCCCGGGACGCCGTGCGGCTTGAGACCCTCCGGTCTCTCGTAACGGCCATGACGAACGAAGTCGTCGCGAAGAAACGGAAGCCGGACGAATTCCTCACCGACGAGGAAGCCCTCGCAGTCCTTAAGCGTTCGGCGAACCAGCGCAAGGATTCCATCGAGCAGTTCACGAACGCGGGCCGGGCGGAACTCGCCGGGAAGGAGAAAGCCGAGCTCGCCATCATCGAGACGCTCCTGCCTTCCATGATGGGCCGCGAGGAGATCGAAACGATAGCCAGGGCCAAGATGGCGGAGCTTGGCATTTCTGGTAAGGCCGAGGCCGGCCGTTTTACCGGCATGCTCATGAAGGAGCTCAAGGGTAAGGCCGACGGGGCTGACGTAAAGGCGGTCGTGGATGCGCTTCTGGTTTAAATTCATAGACAATACATAATCAGGGTGTTATAGTATTTGTGGGTTGGGTTTGTGGGGCCTTACAACGAGTAAAAAGTTGGAGGATCCCTAATGCGTACCTGTACAATCTACTGCGATCAAACGCCAGGCGACTTCAAGCCTCGCGGAACCAGTCGGCTGGTCGTGTTTCTGGTGGTCATCGAAGGCCTGGGAGACATTGCTATCAGCGATGCCCAGGCGTTCTGGCGGAGCTACGGAACCTCGGCCCGCTTCATCTTCTGCCGTCCGGAGCAACGGATATTCATCGGTCAGACCGTGACGATTTTCACGCCCGGGCAGCTGCTTCTCGAGCAGCAGCGCCTCGGGCGGGCACTTCGGAGCTATCTCGAACTCGATGGGATCTTGCGTTCCTGGCCAAAAGACTTTGACCCCGTCGCGGAGTCAGCGTAACATTGGGTGTGGTGGGTGTAGTACAATAAGCGTAATGCGTAACCCTATGGAGTCTCCGATGCGTGCAAATCGCACATCTGAAGGAGCGCCGGCCCCGAAGTACGAGGGCTGGGAAGCGGAACTGGTGGTAATGGAACAAAAAAAAGGCGTGACGGTCGATCGCGAACTGGCCGCGAAAGTGGTCGAGAAGCTCGCGCTAATGCGTACCGCCCTTATTCCCCGTACCGCCGCGAGCAGGGCGCTTGAGGCGGCGGGCGTGAAGCTCTCGGCCGAGCCGCAGACCCTGGCGCTGTTTTCTCTCGCTAAAAGACTTCGTCAAAAAGAAGCGGAGAGCAGGGTCGAAGACATGCCTTTGGCTCCTAGACCACGGTCGCAGCAGAGGACAGAGAATCCTCCGGCGAACGCCGTCTTTACGGAGCGAGAATGGGCGCGCATAAGGGACGGCGTAGAGAACGACACGTTTTTCACCGCTGGCCGTCCCTGGGAAAGAACCTCCTCCTCAAACGAGGAACGTCCCGAGGGATAACACTTTAATGGAAAAGGGCGGTCTTCGGGCCGCCCTTTTGCTTTATCAGGAAAAGACTTGCTTTTTTAAGACACCTGTGGTATCTTCATACTCGGTTTCAACGAGGGGAGATGTATCTTGAAACGTTCTGAAACTCCGGCGGATTCCCGCCGGCAACCTTCAATCATAATGTGCAGGGTCTGGTTCTGGACGTTTGTGGTTCTCTTGGCTACGAGCTTCTATGCCGCGTTCGTCGAGCGCACGCTCGAAGAAGGCGGACAAGATCTGCTCCGGCTACAGTCTCAGAACCTCTGCCGCGTAAAGCTCGATCTGTTCGAGCTTATGGGCGAACGGCTGCTCTGGAAGGGAATCGCTTACGCGGCTCTCGTTCTCGCGGCTCTCGCGCTCGCGTTATCTGTACGGGCCGTGTATCGGTTCGCGCAGGGCCGCTGGCCACGCCACGCCACATCGTGATTGCGGGCGAAGACCCGTATTACTACTTTATTCGTTTCTGTATCTTGAAAGCGCTCGGCACATCGGTGCCTCGCGTACTCGGGTACGCATTCCAAATGACGTACGTGTATACGGGTCTTTTGCTTTTGCTGCGAATGTATTTTTGTACGGCATGAACTAAAAAGGCCGCGCCCCCAGCCTTGTGGCCGTGAGCGCGTATTGTGCTAGTTAGGCACTGTCGATATACCACTGCCTGAAGCGTTCGATTACCCAGTAGTGCATATCGGCAAATTTCCCCGTATAGAGCACTGGGCACCCGAGCACCTGGGGGTGCAGCTTCTGGCGTTTGTCACGCTTTTTTGCAGCCTTGAGATAGTGCAAACGGTGTCGCTCGATGATTTCCGGTTTGATCCGGAGAGTGAACGCGTCGTTACAGGAACAGATCTCGAAGCAGTCCCGCGAGAACGACTGATGCGGATTGTTGAGATCGAGCTTTTTGGTGCCCTCGAGTCTTGTGATCAGCGGATGGGTAGATGAACGGTCATTCATCATAATGTCGACGAACAGTTGCAGCAGAGACGGGTGCTCGAGCAGCTCGAATAACTCTTGCTGCAACAAGGGCCGTCCCGTATCACGGAGGAAGACTACAGGAGCGACTTCCGCGATCCGCGCCAGCATCATAACCAAGTCGGCCATGGATGGCATCGGGAGTCTTTTGAACTTCCGGTGCTGGACGCGCCCCACGGTCATATACACGACCAGCCAATCGTGCTCGAGCGAACGTGCTCCTCCTCTGCTCCTGTTCGCGCGGTGTTCTTCAACATACTGGTTGTGGAGCAACTGGAGCAGGACGTTGAAGTACTGGGCGAATCCCTGTGCCCGTTCGGTATGGGACTGTCCCCGATGAAGTTCCGCGAATTGCCGAAGTACCTGCTCGATCGGCTTCGCTTGGGTTTGCAGATACATCCAGAAGTGTTCGATAACCAAACTGGCCAGCGCGTAACCTTGCGTACGGATCCTGAAGCGCGCTTCCGCGCTTTTCGGAACGGCCAGAGAGTTTTGCTTTAGAAACTCCTCCGGACTTATCCGGCCCGAGAGAAAATCGTCGCTAAGTTGCCGCGCGATCGTCGCGTACTGCCTGCCAGGCAGTCGTCCGAGACGGCTTGCGTGTGGACATGGCATTGATCGCCTCCCATGTGTGAGTGTTCATTCCTGAAAAGACAATATCACGGAAATTAGAAACGGCAATTCTCAATACAGGGGACGTTAGGGACTTTGTCCTGATGCATGACCCTACCGGGAGTCGAACCCGGCTTTGAAGCTTGAGAAGCTTCCGTCCTAACCGATAGACGATAGGGCCTTGTTGTTTTTATACCAGAAACATCCGCGAATATAAAGCGAAACGCCCGACCCGGAGCTTATGCGCTCTGCTGCCGAGCATCAACCGCTGACTGCACATAGATATATACTTATAGTCCCTTGAGAAGGAACCAGAAGGAGGCTTCCCATGGAAGTCCTGATGCTAAACGGACCAGACCCGCGCCTGTTCGTGCACGCGGTGCCCGTCTACGTGACGGTAGGCGTTGAAACGGAAACGGATCACCACGTCGCGGCGATCAAGCTCCAATACAAGCTGGACGAGCTGATTTGTATCTCGCCGGTCCTGCTTGAAATGAAGAAGCGCGGGATCAGCCCGACTGTGTTCGTCTGGGATGAAGAACGTGAAGTAGCCCAAGTATCGTCTTGTTCTCTTTGGATGCGCCAAGCCCAGAACTGATCAAGACGCTCTTGCAAGGGAATGAGGTGGCCACCGCGCGCTGTCCTCCAAATCAAATGCTCCGAAGTAATTACTGACGGTTCCGCCGATATTCCCGGCTGGGGCGCGAAGAAGTTCCTGGAAGCGTTCGCCCGGAAAAAGTTGGCCATCGTTATCGCGCAGGAGTACGAACAAGGCGTGCTGCCAGACCCCGAGACCACCTGCTTTTTCACGGTCGAGAAAATTGAACGCCGCCCTCTCAAGAGTAGCTTGTAGCAGAGAACTGAATTCGGCCGCTCCTTCGGGAGCGGCCATTTCTTATCACCAAAAACCCCCGGCGAAGCCGGGGAGTACGTTTGAAGGCGACGCCATACTAAAGCAGGGGCGGCAGCCCCTGCTTTAGCGGCTAACCCTCATACGTATTTCGCGAAACAAACGTACGATACGCACAGTATCTCACTGTTTCTATGACCTCAAATACCACTTCGTCTGGACGCCCAAGTACCGTGGCAAGGTGCTCGCTTCCGACAAGGTCAAGCACGAGGTGCGCAGGATATTCGAATCGATCTGCCGTTGGAAGCACTGGGAGATCGTCGAGCTCAGCATCCAGGACGACCATATCCACCTCGTCCTCCTTGCGACGCCTCGGGACTCCGTCTCCTATGTCATGCAAATCCTCAAGGGCAAGAGCTCTGCCTGGCTCAAGAAGAAGATCAAGCGCACCCACGACCTCTACGAGCGCCAGTCTCTCTGGGCGCGCGCGGGTACTTCGTCTCCACCATCGGACTCGACGAGTACATCATCCGCCGCTACGTACGCCACCAGCATCATCACGAGGAGATCGACCAGCCTTCGCTCTTCGCGAAACTGATCGCCTAGCCTGCGTCAAGCAGGCAGACGCAAAGCCGCCGGACCTTAGTCCGGCGGTTGGTTACTATATAAAACGGAACCCAATCAAAGCTTCCGCTTCCACTCCCGATCCTGGCGCACCAGCTTCGCGGCATCGAGCGGATCGGCAAGGAGCGCTTCCGTTACGCGCTCCATGCGCATCGATTGGGAGCCTTTGATAAGCAGGACATCGCCTTCTTGTATAAGGCCGCGAAGCGTGCCCGCCGCTTCCCGCGCGCTGTCGAAGGCAAGCACGTTCTCTTCGTTCCCTTCCCGCGCCTTTTCGGCGAGCGCTCGGGCGCGAATACCGACCGCGACGACGATATCGGCGCTTTCGGCGGCAAGCGCTCCGATGCGCTCGTGCTCGGCGACCGAATAGCGCCCGAGCTCGAGCATATCCGCGAGAACGGCGATGCGGCGCTTCGCCCGCAGCAGGTTGAGCGCTTTGAGTCCTTCCTCGACCGCTGCCGGAGAAGAATTGTATGAGTCGTCGATAAGGAGGGAGCCGTTCGCGCCCTCAAGGAGCCGCGTGCGCCCTGGAGGCGGGGCGTAGCTTGCAAGACCTTCGAGGGCATCGGCAAACGACAAACCGAGCGCGAGCGCCGCGGCGATCGCAGCGGCCGCCGGAAGAAGCTGCTGTTCGCCAAGCGCGCCGCGAATGATAATCCGCGCTTCTTCCTTCGCCGCGCGAAGCGTGGCCTGCATGCCGACCGGCTTTCCTGCTTCGATATGGAGCCCCGGATTTATGACTCGCACGTCAGCATCCGGTGCCATGCCGTACGTAACGGTCTTGGTGTCGAGGCGCTTCGCGAGCGCGAGCGCGAAAGAATCGTCCGCCGAAAGGACGAGCGGGGCACCGGGGGCGAGCGCATAGGCGGGGGCGAACTCCTCTTCCCGCACTGCTTCGGGGCTCGCATAGGCCTCCACATGCACGGGCACGGCCGGGAGCCTTGTCACGATCACGAGGCTCGGCGTCGCGATCCGGAGTATCCGTGCCAAATCTCCCGGGCGGTCGGCGCCAACCTCAAGTACGAGCACTTTCGGATAGTGGTTGGGAAGGATAAGGAGCGCGAGTGCTTCCTTGAATACCCGCGCCCAGCCGAGCGGATTCGACCACGGGTTCGCCGCGCCGAGGATCGTGAGCGGGACGCCGAACTCGCTGTTATAGCTTTTAGCGCTCGCCCGGACGAAGAGCGCCGTATGGAGCGTCGCGGCGACCGCGTCCTTGGTCGACGTCTTCCCCACCGATCCCGTGACCATGACGATGGCCGGCTTGTACTTGCGCACGATAAGGCGCGCGAGCACCGCAAGCAATTCGGCCGTTATCGATCTAAGGATTGTTTTCATTGGCTCGGTCGGGCGGGACGCCGTAGTAACTCACGAGGAAATGCACCAGGTCCGCGAAGGTGTCCGTGAGCGTCTCGGACGCATATTGTACGCCCTGGGGCTTAACCGTATAGAGGAGGATTATGAAGTGCGGGGAATACGAGGGGAAATAGCCGAAGAAGGAGTGGAAATACTCGTTCGCGTAGTATCCCCCGCCGGGCGCGGCCATCTGCGCCGTTCCCGTTTTTGCGGCGACCGACATCTCGGGGATCTTCTTCGCCCCGTGCGCGAGCGCCGTGTCGACGACCTGCGTGAGCATCTGCGTCACGGCCTGCGCGCTTTCGGGCTTGAAGACCGGAACCGGCTCTCCCCAGTCGAGCGTCTTCGTGATGCCCGAATCGAGGCGTATCGCGCGCGCAAGATGCGGCGTGACCATGCTGCCGCGATTCGCGAGCGTTCCGAGCGCGCGGATCATCTCGACCGGGGTTTCGGCGATACCCTGCCCGAACGACATGTTGTCGTACTCGAGCTGGCGGGGACTTTTGAGGTTTCCCGTGATCCCGTGGATTTCGCTCGGGAGATCGATGCCCGTCTCCTCGCCGAAGCGAAGAGACGTAAAATAGGTGCGGAAGCGGTCTGGCCCGAGCCTGGTCGCGATATACGACGCGCCCACGTTAAGCGACTGCGAGAGCACCTCCTGCATCGGCACAACCCCGCGGGCCTTGAGGTCGAAGTTGCAGATCTTCGATCCGTTCACCTCGATGCATCCCGTGTCGTTGTATGTCGTCGAAGGCGTTACTACCCCGGCGTCGATACCCGAAGCCATCGTAAGGGGCTTCATAATGGAGCCGAATTCGTAGACGCTCGAGACGAGCGGATTCCCGAAATGCTCCGCGTTCCCGTTCTGGAAGTCGGAAAGGTCGAAGCCCGGCGTCGCGCCAAGCGCGATGATTTCCCCGGTCGCGGGATTCATAATGATGCCTCCGGTCTCCCGGCTCGCATACTTCGCCTGCACGGCCTTCAGGTCGTCCTCGAGGTGCGCCTGCACCTGCGGCTCGATGGTGGTCTCGATGTCCCCTTGGCGGCTTGCCCGCGCGTCGACGAGCGCGTTCCCGAGGTTCGCGAAGAGCTGCGCAAAGAAATTCTGATAGAGCGAGCCGTTGTCGCGGGCGAGCGTGTCGTCGTAGTAGCGCTCGAGGCCGTAGCGCCCGGCGAGCGTGTCGCCCCCGTTATAGGCGATAAAGCCGATCGATTGCGCGGCGAGCGCCCCCCCCGGATATTCCCTCCAGCGCTCCCGGAGAGGACTTACGCCCGGGATCTTAAGCGCCGCGATCCTGGTACCGACATCTTCCGGAAGCCGGTGCGCCACCTCCTCGTATACGTCGTGCGGTTTCGTAGCCGCGGCGATGAACGCGTCGTGGTCAAGCGGCGTCAGGGCGGAAAGAGCCTGGTATGCCGCCTCCGCGTCTTTAATCTTTGAAGGATTAAGCGAAAGCAGGAAGCCCCTTCCAAGGCTTGCCGCCGAGATGAGCGTGCCGTCCTGGCGCGTGAAATAGATTGATCCGCGATCGAAGAGCGCCTGGCTTTGCGAAAGATACTGCCGGTCGGCCCGGAGCGCATACTCCGAACCGTTCACGATTTGCACGAAATAGAGGCGGGCAACGAGCAGAAGAGCGATAAGCCCTATGATCCCGAGAAGTATGCGCAGCCGTGCTCGGAATGTCGCGCGCATGCCTTTCTGTTAGCGGCGCCCGGTATTGATCGCCGCGCGAGCCGGACCTTCGACGAAATTCTTCGCGAGCGGAGCGGAGTATCCGAGGCTCGCCGGGTCCATCGCCCCGAGCGCCGCGGTTTTCTCGAGGTAGCGGATTTCAAGAAGGCTCACCTGCGCGCTTCCGTCCCGGACCGACTGTGCCGTCTCCGTCTGCACCGCGGCATAGGACATGACGAACGCGATGAGCGCGATATAGGCGACGACGAGCACGGCGACCACGCCGCCGAGCCACTGCACCAGGGAAAACGCATGGACGACGCTACGCATAGGCATGGTTGAGAGACTCCTCCTGGCGGGCAAGTCCGGAAACGCCGACTTCAAATACCCGGAGCTTCGCGCTTCGTGCGCGCCGGTTCTCGCGCACGGCCGCGAAGCTCGGGACGACGGGCTTTCTCGTAACAGGCGTTCCTTGTCCCGTATGCGCCGCATCCTTGAAGAAGCTTTTAACGATCCGGTCTTCGATGCTGTGGAAGGTGATGACCGCGATGCGTCCGCCTGCTGCCGCGCGGGAAAGCGCCGCGGAAAGGCCGTCCCGAAGCGCTCCGAGTTCGTCGTTCACCGCGATCCGCAGCGCCTGAAATGTCTTCGTTGCCGGGTGCGTCCGGCGGTGCTGGTACCAGGCGGGAGTGCCAAGCTCGACCGCATGCACGAGGTCGGCGGTGGTAAGAAGATGTTTCTCCCTTCGGGCCGTGACGATCGACTTCGCGATGCCGCGGGCGAAGCGCTCTTCCCCGAGCGAATAAATGAGATCGGCAAGCTCCTCTTCGGAATAGCCGTTAACGATTTCTGCCGCCGTCTGCTGCCCCGCCGCGCTTCCATACGCCATCAATAACGGCTCGTCCGCCTGGAAGGAAAATCCGCGATTCTCCGCAAGCTGGAAGCCGCTCCATCCGAGGTCGAACAGGATCTTATCCACCCGCTCTATACCAAGCGTATCGAGTATCGACGGGAGGTTGCGGAAATTATCCTCGACCAGATGAACGTGCGGGCGGGCGCCGGGAGCGCGCGGATCGGCCGCAAGCACCTCCTTGGCCCGCTTGAGCGCCGCCGCATCCGCGTCGATTCCTATAAGCGTTCCCTCCGGGCCGAGAGCCTCGAAAAAGCTCTTGAAATGCCCTGCCCCGCCTACCGTCGCGTCCACCACGACATCAGTCGCCTCTATCCGAAGCGCCTCAAGGACCTCCGGGAGGAGGACGCTGTCGTGCCTGGCTTCAAGGGTGCGCGGTTCCATACGTATTTAAAGAGTCCCTTGCCCGCCTACCTTCTCCGCATATGCTTCAGCATCGCGCTCGATGGCTTTGGTGTATGCCTTCCACGCTTCTTCTTCCCAGATTTCGACCCGGTCGGCGACGCCTGCGACGACCGCCTTGCCCTGTATCCCGGCGAACGCCTTGAAGTTCTCGGGTATCAGGATGCGCCCGGCGCTATCGATCTCGGCGTCGGACGAGCCCGCGAGGAAAAGGCGCGCGAGTCCGCGCTCCGCGGCATTCCCGCTCGCCTTCGCGGCGTATTTTGCCGCTTCCTTCTCCCACGCCTTGCGGGCATATACGTAGAGGCAATGATCGAGGCCGCGCGTGATAATCACCGCGCGGCCAAGATCCTTCCTGAACCTCGACGGAAGGGAGATCCTGTTCTTTGCATCGAAAGTGTGGAGGTATTCGCCGAGGAACATGGGTTGATGAGCGGCCGGATCGGCAGGAAGCGGCCATGACTCCGCTTCCCACTTCACTGACCATTAAGGGAGTATATCCCACTACTACCCACCAGGTCTTTTCCGAGCCCTTCACAATGTGGATAACTATGGTGAACTATAGTTCACTCTTCGTACTCTTGTGTTCACGGCGTCGCCGCCCGTCGCTATTGACCTGAGTGCGCGCCGGTGCTATCGTGCTCCGAGACAAATCCTTTGATCCGGGTCCCTCGCGCCGCGGGGGACTGGGCCCGGGTTGCCAGTGCGGCAAGGAGATTTCTGCGTGAGTGGAAATCCGGATTCCTCCGTAACCATGGGACAACCGTTGCCGGAGTCGTAAGGCTTCCGAGGCGGTAAGCGGAGCGGGCATGCCCCGTTCCGGAACATTGGGTGGTATCGCGCGGAATCTGGTAAGACTCCCCGCCCCTTTGCACGTCATTTTTCGACGCGCACAAGGGCGGGGAGTTTTGTATTCAGAGCTCCCCATGCAAGCATCGCCGCTTGTCCCCAGTACCTTACACCGCAAACAAAGGAAACCTGCTCATGTCAACGCTCTCATTCGATTCGGTTTTCCCAAATGGCATCGGGTCGCTTGCATGCGAGGTTCCCCTTAAGGTTAAAAAGGGGATATCGAGAAGACTCAGGTCAAAGAAGCTCATCCTCGTTTCCGCAGTTTGTCCTGATTATGCCCGCAGCGAACGGGGCTTCACCTACATGGCGGTATCGGGCGGCATTCCCCATATCGCCAAGGCGCATCTCGAGATCGTTCATGCCTTGTTGGCACGACTTCAAGAATGGGGTATCGATCTCGAATACCACGTAACGCTTGCGGATACCGAGTACGATCTCCCTTTCGTCATGCGAAAGATGGTCGATGGCGATCCGCTTGCGTTCCTCGAACGCTGCCAATCGAGTTGCGAGCGGATTATCGAAGAGGCCAGTCGCCGTTCGCTACCGCTCAAAACCTGCCGGCGCTTTACGCGGGCCTTCCCTACCTGGTTCACCACGTATCACGCTGCGCTTGCGGAGGTGCGGCGCGAACTGGAATCCGACAGCTCGGTACGCATGAATGTCGACAGCAACGCGGGAAGTCGGATCGCTCTCTACCAGGCGATGACCAGCGAGACCGTGACCCATGCGTACTGCAGAGAGATGGCAATCCGGCAACTCGCCCAATACATGGCCTGGGGACGGCTTGCCGAGGAAGTGTTCGGCACGGGAGCGGTGATGATAAACCACTCCACGCCGAATCTAAGCCGCGTGAATCATCCGTTCTCGCGGGAAGGAAAGGAAGCGATTCCCATCCTTCAGTTGGCGCAGTCAACGATGCCGGTTACCGGCGATTGAAACCGAAGACCCTTCCCGAACGTTCGGGAAGGGTTTATTCTTATAAAACGAATCATGAACATCCCGATCATAACCAGCGCCCCGATCCGCTATCAGATCGGAGATCACGACCTCTATGATTCGTTTGACCTCGTATCACGCGGAGAAATGACCGCTTCTCTGCAGGAAAACGCGAGCAGCATCGTGCGCGATTATCAGTTTGATTTCCCCGTCGAGAAGATTCAAACGATTTTTATCGCCGAGAAAGGCCAGACATTGGACACGGCCAAACTGCTCATCGAGACAGGGCGTTCTCCGCGCGCGGCGATTATTTCTCTGCCGGAGCTGAATGGAATCCGCTTCAGCATGCAAAATCTCATTCCTAAAGACGCATTTGCCCGGCTCTCCCATGATCAGGCCATGCGAACCGCGCGCGAACAATTCATCATACAGCTGTTCAATAACCGACTGACGGAATCACTCGCCTCCGTGAAAGCTCGGATGAAAAGCTTGATTGAAATGCTGAGAGAGCGGGAGAACGCACTTTGCATTTCTCACGGATTTTATGTGAAGCTTTTGCAAGTGTATGTCGGGTCTCCCCATGCTTTTACCGAGCTTGAAGCCCTTCAAAAGGCTTTCGAACCCGACGAAAGACCCTATCAACCGCTCCAAGGATTCACGCTTACGAATACAACGGAAATTCGCGCGTGAGCTCCTCGACCACCGAAGACGGACCGAACACAAGCACACCGAGGAATTCTATATCGTCGAGATTCTTGGCGGCGGTCCGGTCTATCACCTTGCGATCGCTGGTGATCTCGATCATCTCGCGTGTAAATACTTCGACCTGAAGGCCTCGCTGCTTCGCAGCTTCAAATAGACTCTTAAGATCACCCTCTTCACCGGACTCTTTAAGCATGAGCGCATGCTGCAGGTTAAGCGGAAGCGCGACGCCATCTTTGGTCGTGATGGTTTCTTGGGACAACAGTCTCCTTCCCTCGCGTATACCAAGTTCCGCGACAAGGTGACCGATCGTATTGAGGAGTTGCCATGACTTGAGACCGCTTTGCTTAACTACCGCAACCGCGACTTCATTCTCTCGGTCTCATAAGCGGGAAAATCTGCGCCTCCCGCACCGGCACTCCTTCAAGGAAACTGAAGAGACGCTCGGAGACGCCGAACCCGAACGCAGGCGGCATGCCGTATTCGAGCGCCTCGACGAACGACGCATCGTTCATCTGCGCTTCCTCGTCTCCTCCGTCGCGAAGCGCCTGCTGGTGCCGGAACCGTTCCGCCTGATCCACCGGATCGTTGAGTTCGCTGAAGCCCTTCCCGTTCTCCGAGCCCCCGAGTATCACCTGGAAACGCTCGACGACGCGCGGATCCTTGGGACTTCGCTTCGCAAGAGACTCGAGATAGACCGGAACGCCGATGAGGAAGCCCGGGCCGCCAAGGGTCTTTCTAACCTGCTTCCAAAGCAGATCGACGCCGCGCTCGATATTGAGTGTCGGCGCGTCATAGGCAATGTCATGTTTTTTAAGCGCGGCTTCTATCTCCCCGACGTTCGTCGCAAGCGGGTCGATATTGAAATGCTTCTTGACGAGGGTGGAGTAGTCATAGCGCTCCCAGGGCTCCGCGAGGTCGACGTCGAAGCCGCGGATGGTGAATTTCGTCGTGCCGTAGACGGCCTGGGCGACGTGGCGATAGAGCTTCTGGATCATTTCCATCCCCTGCTCGTAATCCATGAAGGCTTCATAGGATTCCATCTGCGTGTAGTCCTGGAGATGTTCGGCGGACATTCCTTCGTTCCGGAAGATCCTTCCGATCTCGAAGACCTTCGGCAGGCCCGCGACGAGGAGTTTTTTCTGCCAGAGCTCCCCCGCGGAAATGCGCAGATACGTTTCTATATCAAGCGCGTTGTGGTGCGTGATGAAGGGACGGGCGTCCGCGCCCCCTGTGACGGTCTCAAGAACCGGCGTCTCGACTTCCACATACCCCTCGGCGAGCAGGAACGCGCGCATGCTGTTCCAGAACACCGAGCGGCGCTTCACCCGCCCGGCGAGGTCCTTGGTGAGAAGGATGTCGAGATAGCGCTTCCGGTAGCGTTCATCTTCATCCTTGATGCCATACCATTCGCTCGGAAGCGGAAGCAGGGCTTTTGCAAGCATGCGCCAGCCGGATGCGAGGATCGAGCGCATGCCGCGCTTGGTCGTGAAGGCGGTGCCGGAAATCTCAATGATATCGCCCGCGTCGGCGAACGCGGTGAACCGGTCAAACGCTTCTGCGCCGAAGTCGTCCTTTTTTATATACGCCTGCACTTCCCCGCTGCCGTCGAAGAGGTCAAGGAAGAGCGAGCCGCCGTGCTCCCTAAGCGACATGATGCGTCCGGCGATGGCAGCGCCCGCGCCGCTTGCCTCAAGCGCCGCGTGTTCGGCAAGGAACTGTTCATTGGTATGCGTGCGCCGTGTGTCCGTCGGGTACGGGTCCATTCCCGCCTCGCGCATGCGGGCGAGCTTCTCCATTCTTTCCGCGCGTATGGCGTCCAGGGCCGACATCGTGCGGATATCGTAGCATGAACGAAGCATTTTTGAGGGGCTCCCAAGGCCAAGTTGCAATAGAGATGTCGTGTGCTATAAAATTCAGGCCGCAAGAGACGCGTTCATACCGGATGCGTGCGGTTCTGGAGGTTTGCCATGCTCGCATGGGCTCTCATGTTCTTGTTGGCCGCCATTATCGCCGGGGTCTTCGGCTTCGGCGGTGTCGCGTCTGTAGCGATGGGGATCGCGCAGATCCTGTTCTTCGTTTTCCTGGTCCTTTTCGCGATCATGCTCATCGCGGGCCTGCTTGTGCCTCGACACAGTCGATAGGCGTTGGCAGGCAGGACCAACGTGAAGCGCCCCTGCGTACCCGGGGCGCTTTCGCTTTTGTATCCTGAGGCCTATGCCACTTTCTCCACCGCGTACGTCTGTTTGCCTCCCGGGGTTTCGAACGTAAAGGTGTCGCCCTTTTTCTTTCCCATGAGCGCCGCTCCGAGCGGAGAAAGGTGGGAGAGCTTTCGTTCCCGCATGTCCGCTTCTTCGCTTCCGACGATGGTGTATTCGTGCACGTCACTCGCGCCGTCCTTCTTGATCGAGACTTTCGAGCCGAAGCCGACGACGTCCTTCTTCTTGCCGTCGGTGACGATTTTCGCGTTTTTCACGAGCTCGTCGAGCTTCCGGATGCGCTCCTCGGTCGCGGCCTGAAGCTCCCGCGCCTCCTGGTATTCGGCATTTTCCGAAAGGTCGCCAAGCGAGCGCGCGAACTCGAGGTTCTTCGCGATCTCGGTGCGGCGGACGGTCTTGAGCTCGTCGAGCTCCTTTACCATCTCGTCAAACTTCTCCTGGCTCACGAGCGTTTCTGTTTGCGGCATGAATAGTCGGTTATTTAAAGGTCGGAGTCATTGTACGCGAGGCGGGTGAAGGCGCAAGCTACTCGAAATACTCCGGCGCGGCCCGGTGGAGCGCCGTGAGGAACTGGTGCATGGCATACACGCCGCCGATCGCGTTGGTCGAAGGCCCCCGCTCCATGATGACGACGTACACGTATTTGGGGCGGTCGTACGGGAAGAACCCGACAGCCCACGAGTTGTACCACTCGTTATGGACGCCAAGCTGCGCGGTTCCCGTTTTCCCGGCAGGCTTTACGAACCCGAGATCGTTAAGTCCCACCGACGTTCCTTCGGTCACCCCCTGCCGCATTCCCTCCCGCACCACCTGCAGGTCCGCGGGATTGACCGCAAGCGATTCCCCCGACGGTGCCTGGCCCGCGAGTATCGTCGGGCGCACGAGCTTCCCGCCGTTTGCGATCGCCGCGATCGCCCGTGCCATTTCAAGCGGCGTCACCTGCATCGCATACTGGCCGATGGCGGTGTGATAGGTATCGCCGATGCGCCACGGATCATCGTATGTTTTAAGTTTCCATGCCGGGTCGGGCACGAAGCCGCCCTTCTCGCCCGGCAGCTCGATCCCCGTCGGGCTCGTGAGGCCGAAGGCGGAATACCAGTGCTTGAGGCGCTCGATCCCGAGCCCTTTGATATCGCCGTACCCCCCGCCGACCATATAGAAATACACGTCGGAAGACCAGGCGATCGCCCTGCGCAGGTCTTCTATCCCGATCACCTTCCAGTCCTTGAAGATCGTCGGGTGCGCGGGGTCATAGGGATTTGGCACCGAGATCGACCCTTGCGCGTTTATGGTGTATCCCGGCGTGATTACCTTGTCGGTGAGCGCTCCGGCCGCCTCGACCGGCTTCACGACCGAGCCCGGCGTATAGAGCCCTTGTACCGGACGGTTGAGGTACACCTGTCTTGAGTCGCTCGAATATCCGGCGATGACGCTTCCGGGGCCGCCGGAGGAAAGCACGTTCGGGTCGTATTGCGGATACGAAACGAGCGCCAGGAGTTCGCCCGTCTCGACATCCATGAGTATCCCGGAGCCTCCCTGAAACGGGATGCGGTCGGCAAGCCCCTGTATGGCGTCATACAACGCGGTCTGCGCGCCCGCGTCGATCGAAAGCTTGAGCGTCGCGCCGTTTTTTGGCGGGATAACGCTTCCTTCGGAAAGCTGCTTTCCGAGCGCGTCCTCTTCTATAAGGTGCGAGCCGTTCTCACCCGCAAGCTCCGCATTAAAGGCAGCCTCGACGCCCGCAAGGCCCGTGGTCTCGGTATCGTAATACTTGCCGCTTGAATCCTTCTTCGGGTACGAGACATAGCCCAGCACGTTCGCGAATCCCGGCGTCTTATAAATGCGCTCCGTGGAACTCGCGCTCGGCACATTTTCCGCAAGCACCACGCCGTTCCGGTCGGTGATGGCACCGCGGTCGGCGAAAAGCACCGTCTGCCGCAGGCTGTTGCGTTCGCTTTGGGCGGCGAACGCTTCTCCCTGCCACACCTGAAGCTTCCACGCCTGGCCCAGGAGCACGATGAGGAGGACGCCGAGCGCCCCGAGAAGGGCGGTATACGAGCGCTCCGATACGGGCTTTTCCAAACGGCCTTCGAGCCGTGAGCGGTCGAAGTCGGGCAGGTTCGAAGAATCGAGGAATATCTCGTCGGGAGCGAGTTCGTGGTCGCGTATCGTGCGGCGCCTCATCCCGCTATGATACGCGTCTCGAAGAATTTGCGCACGAGTACGGCTCCGAGCGCCGCTCCTGCCCCGACAAGCGTCATGAGGGGGAACGGATACGCGCCGTGCGTGAAATAGAGCGCGTCGGCAAAGAGCCCCACGGCAAGCGCCGCGAGCGGCTCATACGCGGCCGCAAGGCACATCCCAAGAATGGCAAGAGGCCACGGGAACCAGAGCGCGGCGATGAAGGCGAACGCGATGCTTGCGGCGCGCATCATGGCGCGCCTCCTTTCGAAATCTCCACCCACGTAAGCGAGAAAAGGTTGAGGACCGGCTTCAGGCGCGCGGTCATGAACGCCGAGGACGGGTCTGCGTCAAGCCGCAGGATGGTCGCGACCGGTATCGCGCCTTCGCCGGGAAGATATATCGTGTCGCCGACGCTAAGCTTCGCGTCCTTGGGTATCGAAAGCGAAAAGGCTCCCCCGCCCTCTCCGAAGAGCGTCACCGGAATCCGCGCATTCCCGGCCCAGCCCGGCGTCTCCGTTCCCGGCGCGCTATACAGCACGATGCGCGCGGAGCTTCCGGCGGCGCTTGCGACCGTGCCTATCGGCACCCCTGCGAGGGCGGTGACCGGATCTCCTGCGACGACGCCCGCCTCGCTTCCCTCGTCGACGACGAGGATGTCATAGGAGGAGAACGGCGGCCGCGCGAGCACGGAAGCGGGTATGCCGGATTTCGCGGCAGGCCGCGCGCCGAGAAGTTTGGTAAGGTCCGCTACCTGCGCGGAAAGCTTTCCTCGTTCTGCGAGCAACTGCACGTTCTCCGCCTTAAGCGCGTCGCGTTCCTTGGCAAGATTCGCGGCGTTCCCGAAGCTGGTCATCGCCGTATACGTTCCCGCGCTTAAGGAACTGCCGGCGTTCCAAAAGGGCGTCGCGATCGCGATCGAAAGCCCCGGCGCCACAAGGCGCACCAGTACGAACAGCAGCGCCACGGCCAGGATGCCCGCCCCTATCGAGAGAGCCCCCGGCGCCAACAGCGCGTTACGCCTCCTTAAGAATCGCGTCTTCATTGAGAAATACGTCTTTCCACGGTTCCGGGTCCTCCGTCACGATGCCGGTGCCCCGCACGACGGCGGTCAGAGGATCGGGAGCCACGTGCACCGGCACGCCGAGCATCTTCTCAAGGAGCTCGGGAAGCCCGCGAAGCAGCGCCCCGCCCCCGAAAACCGTTACGCCGCGTTCAAGAACGTCCGAGAGAAGTTCCGGCGGTGTCTTCTCGATCACTTCCTTCATGGCTTCCATAAGGGCATCCAAAGACGGCGCAAGCGCCTCGCGGATATGGGTATCGTTAAGTTCGACCTCCCGCGGAAGTCCGGTCGCAAGATCCCTCCCGCGGACCGCTTTTGTCAGCGGCTCCTTAAGCGGCGTCACCGCGCCGATTGCGATCTTCGTGTCTTCGGCGGTGCGTTCGCCGATCGCGGTATGAAATTCGCTCCGGAGGAAGTCGATGATGTTGTCGTTGAAGCGGTCGCCCGCGACGTGCGAGCTCTTTGAGGCGACCGTGCCGCCCAAAGAAAGCACGGCGATATCGGTCGTGCCGCCGCCGATGTCGAGCACCATCGTGCCGACCGCCTCGTGTATGGGAAGTTTCGCGCCGATCGCCCCCGCGACTGGCTCCTCAAGGATATAGACTTCGCGAGCACCCGAGGTGAGTGCGGCATCGCGCACCGCCCTTGATTCGACGTTCGTGACGCCGGTCGGGACGCCGATCACGACGCGCGGCCCGAAGAGGCGCGTGCGGTCTTTCTGTGCCTTGGCGATGAGGTACGCGAGAAGTTCCTCCGTCACTTCGAAGTCCGATATAACCCCGTGCGAAAGCGGCCGCACGGCGCGGATATGCGGCGGCGTCTTGCCGAGCATCACTTTCGCTTCGCGCCCGACCGCGACCACCTGTCCGGTCTTGTCGTTTACTGCGACCACCGACGGCTCGTTGAGCACCACGCCTTTTCCGCGCACGTACACGAGCGTATTGGCGGTGCCGAGATCGATGCCGATGTCGCTTGAGAACAGGGAGTTTCGGGAGAAGCGGGACATGGTTAAATCGCGAGGAGTTCCTCCTTCGTTTTTTTCGTTACCTCGCCCGTCCCGCGATTCACGAGTTCGAAGATACCGCTTGCCGCGTCCCTGCCGGCATTGATCCGCCACGGAATCCCGATGAGATCGCTGTCCGCGAATTTCTCTCCCGCGCGCAGATCACGGTCGTCATACAGTACCGGCGCCCGCGTTCCGAGATGCTCATACAAGTCTTCGGCGGCACGCACGGATTCCGCGTTATCCGGTATCAGCAGGGCTATATGGAACCTGAACGGAGCGACGCTCTCGGGCCATACGATTCCCTTCCCGTCCGCGAGCGCCTCGACGATAACGCCCATGAGGCGCGTCGTGCCAAGGCCGTAGCAGCCCATGACCGGATAGCGGTCGCTGCCGTCTTCCGCCTTATAGGTGAAGCCGAGCGCTTTCGGATAGCGGTCGCCAAGGTCGAACACGTTTCCGACTTCCGACGCGACCCCTTTCCTGAGCGTTCCCTTGCCGCAGTTCGGGCACGTATCGCCTTCGGCCGCTTTTGCCACTTCGAGATTCACGCAATAATCGCATGCTTCGCAGTAGAAAATGGTATCCTCGCCCGCGTCGGTGAGCACCATGAATTCGTACGAAATCTTCTCGCTGAAGCTGCCGCCCGAGGCCTCGGTCACTTTCGCGACGAGTCCGCAGCGCTTGTAGATACGGAGGTATGCCGCTTTCACGATCTCATAAAATCGCTCGAAGTCCTCCTGGCTCGTATGGAAGCTGTACATGTCCTTCATGCCGAATTCCCTTCCGCGCATGATGCCGGATTTCGCGCGCAGCTCATCGCGGTATTTTTGTCCGATCTGGTAGACGGCCTTCGGCAGGTCCTTGTACGAAGGCGCGTATTCGCCCGCGATCGGCGTCACGATTTCTTCCTCGCTTTGCCCGATGGTGTATTCCTTTTCGGTCCGGCTCAGGATTTTGAAAAGCACGTCCACCTTGTCCCAGCCGCCGGTCTTTTTCCAGGGCTCCGAAGGATGCAGCGTCGCCAGGCGGGTTTCCTGGCCGCCGATGGCGTCCATTTCCTCGCGCACGATCGACTCGATATTGCGCAATACGCGAAGGCCGAGCGGCAGGTATGAGTAGGAGCCAGCCATTTCCTTGTGCACGTATCCGGCACGAATGAGAAGCTGCGCATTCTTCGCCTGCTCGTCAGACGGCGCCTCGCGCCGGGTTTTGGTGAAAAGCTTCGATTGCCGCATCGATACAGTATAGGCCTTTGCGTGATTCCTGCAAAAAAGCGGTTATGCACCCGCCCTGCTTGCAAGCGGGCCGGGACGCGCTATACCGAGTGGGTCCACCTAGGGGAGTTAGTGCCATGAAGAGACTTGCACAAGCAGGCGTGGTGGCGGGGTTGTTCTTTCTGTTGGCGCCGTCCGCACAGGGGCAGATGGTCGGGGCGAAGCTCGTCGACTATCCCCTGCTGCACCAGAAAGGCCTGGATATCCACGGCCGGATGGTGTGCGGAAATGCGAGCGAAGACGGTACCGAGGCGTTCAATGCGGCGGTCGACGTTGCAGCGGATCCCAAACGAGCGGGACATGAACGCGTGAAAAGCGGGATGTGCAGCACGTTCGACGGGCATCTGCCGCTCGTGTTCACGGGTCTTGGCGCGACGGTGTCGGGCCCGAACGGCACGTCCATCATCGCGGGAGTCTATGTCTCGGACGGCGCTGCATTCGTCATCGTACCGATGTCGCCGAACAACAGTTAAAGGTCAGGAACACGGCCGCCTTCGAAAGAGGGCGGCCGGAATGTTTATACGACCAGCTTATACACGTCGTGCGCCGTGACGACGAGCATGAGAAGCACCAGGAGCGCGAAGCCGACCGTATTCACCGCGGTCGCCACTTCTTTTTTGATAGGCCTTCTGATCACCGACTCGATGATGACGAACAGGAGTCGCCCGCCGTCAAGCGCGGGAACGGGCAGGAGGTTTATAAGGGCGAGGTTTATGGAAATGATGGCCGCGAGCGTGACGAGGTTCCCGAAGCCCTGGGCCGAGGCCGTGCCGACCGCGCCCGCAATCCCTACGGGCCCCGAAACCTGCGAGAGGTCGGCCGAGAGGGTAAAGAGCCCGGCGAAGAGGTGCGTGAGCCCGGCGGCGGTTTCCCTGGTGATTTCCCAGGTCATGTGCGCGCCTTCGAGGACCGCGCGCCAGGGAGAGAGCGGAACGGTACCGACGGTCGCGACCGCGACCCCGAGCGCTACGCGTTCGGGGTCTGCCGCGACGATGCCTTTGGCCGGCGTTGCGGTGAGGGTAAGCGGCTTCCCTGCGCGCTCTATCGCTATGGATACCGGAATCGCTTCACCGTCCTTTGACATGAATGCCGTGAATTCTTCGGGCGATGCGCCCGTAAACACGTTCGGTCCGTAGGTTGCGGAGAGTATATAGTCGCCTGCCCGAAGGCCCGCGAGGCTTGCCGGAGAGCCAGGAAGCGCTTGCGCGACGGCAAGCCGCGCGTCCTTGGCTCCTGCGATCTCTTCCGGCGCGAGCGCGCGGGGAGTTCCGACGAAGAGCACGAGCGTGAGAAGAACGAACGCCAAAAGAAGATTCATCGCGATTCCCGCGATGAGGACCGCGGCCTGCGTCGGACGTGGCTTCGATGCGAAACTTCCGGAAGAATCTGCGCCGCTTCGCGGCGTTTCGAGGTCCTCCCCGTATATCTTCACGAATCCCCCGAACGGCACCGCGTTCAGGGTATATTCCGTTTCTTTATATTTGAATCCCGCAACGCGCGGCGGATATCCGATGCCGAACTCGTCGACGCGCATGCCCGAGAGTTTCGCGACGACGAAATGCCCGAATTCGTGCACGACGACGAGCACGACCAGGACGGCGATGAGCAGGATAACTTCCATCTCCGCAGTGTACTACACAGCCGCCGCCAGCGTGGTATGGTGGGGTCGGGTAGATGAGTGGAGCACCGTCATGGACGACAATTCTCCCTATGGAAAGGGTCTGAAGGTCATTTTCGAGATTCTGGTCGACGCCGCGCTTGACGGCGCCCGTTGCCCTACGACTTCCGGGAAAGCCCGGGACGGGACGCCGACGCTGCGGGAAGCGTTCGAAAAGCGTGCGCCGCCCGGTGCGGCCTTCTATGCTAACGCTCTGAACGCACTCGCCGAGCGGGGTCTCATACGAATCGAGATATGGGCTCACAACTGGAGGGTAGTCGAGATATGCGGAGGCGAGCACATAGGGAGACGGACGAAAGAGAGTCCGCTTCCCGGGGCGAGGAAAATATACAAGACGGTTACCGCAGAGACACGCAGTTCTTCGTGAAGCCTTGGCCGCCCGCACGTCGCGGGCGGCACCGCTTTTCTCTCCCAAGAAATGCTATTGAGCAATCTCCTCTTCCTTTTTCTTCGCGAGCGCGGCAAGATCCTCCTGCGCCTTGTCGATCTGCTTCTGCACGTCTTCCTTGAGGCGCGCGAGCTCGTCCTTGCCCATTCCTCCTTCCTTCTCTTTCGCCTCGAGGTCGTGGAGCGCGTCGGTGCGGTGACTGCGCAGCGTCACCTTCGCCGCTTCGAGCTTTTCTCCGGCGATTTTCGTAAGCATGGTGCGCCGCTCGCTTGTAAGTTCGGGGAAAATAACGCGGAGTCCCATATCATCGACCGCGGTCGAGATGCCGAGATTCGCTTCCGCAATTCCCTTCTCGATGTTTTTCACGAGTGTCTTGTCCCACGGGATGACGCGGAGCGTCCGCGCATCTTCTATCGAGACCGAGCCCAGCTGACTTATGGGCGTCCTCGTCCCGTACGCCTCTGGACGTACGCTATCAAGGAGCGCGGGAGAGGCGCGCCCGGTGCGCACCCCGGCAAGTTCCCGCGAGAGCCATTCCTTGGTCTCTTCTATTCCTTTCGCGAGCTTTGAAAAATCGTATGCCATGGAAGCCAGTATACCAAAAGAAAAAAGCCGCCGGGTGGCGATTCCGAGGCGAACCTCGGAATCGCTCCCTTGCGGCCTTTGTGGCGTCTGATGGCGCCAGTTTTATTCCCAGGCGTTCTTCTTGCCGCTCGTCTGGGGCGGCTTTTGCAGTGCCGGAGCCGGGGGCTCCTGGTTGCCCACGACCTTGAGGCCCGAAGCGGCGATGCACGCGCTCAGCTTGTTCATCGCATACGGGTCGTCGTTACGCCACTGCCCGCGGCACCTTTCCACGATGGCTTTCCCTTCCGGAGTCAGCACCGAGGTATCGAGGAAGGGTGCCTGCGTTGCGATGGCCGACGCGGCGGTGAGCGACTTCACCGTACCGTCGTAGTTGAGGTGGGTGACGCCGCTGCGCTTGGCGAAGCGGACATCGATCACGCCGAAGCCCGACGCCGCGCCCTTGATGCCGGCGCATTTCTCTTCGAACTGCAGGCTGTCGAGCACGCCCATCTGCGCGCCGTTGTAGGCGTACTGGACGGCGCCGGAAGAACCGCCGAAGATGGTATTGTCGGAGATGACCTTGAGCGGAAAAGCGACGCCGAGACTTCCGGCGGCACTTCCTGCTGCGACCGAGAGCCCGCCGCCGACTCCGCCGCTCACGGATGGCACCCAGATCGAGATGCCGTACGCGTCGCGCGCGACTTCGCAGTGCGCCTTGGCCTTCTCGACTTCGGCCTTCGTGCAGTCGCCGAAGGTCGCGCATTCGTTCGTGGAGTCCATCGTGATCCATTCGCGGCTGTTGCCGCAAAGCGCGAGCCCCAGCGGGTCCTTGGCGCAAACGACATTCTCCGACGACGGAGCTGTCGATGTCGCGGGAACCCCGGTGCTGGCGCAGCCCGCGAGAACCGTCGCGCTCAAAAGAAGCGCGCCGAGTTTTCTGGTTGATGTCGTACGCATGCGAATTCTCCTTCGCTGTATGAAGGGCCTTACGGCCCGACTGGTGGATCTGTTGCGGTTTTCGGGATTTCGCCCCTAGACCTCCCACCTAAGCTTATATCATGCGGTTTCTATGAAGTCAAGCCCTTCGGCAGAGTCAGGGAAACATGCTCGAGAATCATGCGAAGCGGGGCGGATCGGTCATGGAGATAGCCACGAAGGAGACTGATGTCAGAAAGGAACACGGCAAGCGCCTCGTCTTCCTTCTTTGCTTGCCATCGCTCATATGCAGCCCGCTCGACGCCGTCGAGTATGGATACCGCCGTATCGCGCGCGACGCGCTTCCTTTCTTCCCCCTTCGCATCCGCGAGCTTTTTTATCATGTCGCTCCGCTTCTCCGGGCTTGCGCCAAGAAATTGTTTTGCCTCGTCCCCGGTTCCTTGTCCTGCCTGTATCACGAAGTCCGGAAGAGGCAGGAGCCGCGAACGAAGCGTCGGAATCAGGCTTCCGGCGTGAGGGATAACCAGATAGAGGGCGGTGTCCGCGGGCGGCTCCTCGAAGAGCTTCAGGAGCGCGTTCTGCGCCTCGTGATAAAGGCGAGTCGCGGAAATGATGATCGCCTTCTTCTCTCCTTTAAGCGGGGCCTGCCAGGCAAGCTGATAGAGGGCGCGGGCGTCGTCGACCGAGAAGAGGCCGTACTCTCGTACGATGATATCGGGATTATGGAGAGAATCTCCCCCGACGAGTTTCGCGGCCGCCGCGATCGCGGCCGCTCTTCCCTCTTCGGCCGGTCCCGCGGCAAGATATGCATGATGTTCCATCTGCTCCAGCATACCGCACCGGCCGCTCTTGCTACTTACGGGCCCGGTGCTAATGTCTCAAACGGGGACGGCAAGCGCGCTGTCCGTGAGTAAAGGGGGAACGGCAATGGAAATTGACACGAGTTTTCGGAGCCTGCTCGTTTCGTGCGTGGTGGTCTGCGGTATCGTTTTCGTTACGATCGTCTCGATGATAAAGGCTGCATAACCCTTTATCATCACGGCCGCAAAGGCCGCGCTCAGGGCCCGGCACAAAGCCGGGCCTTTCGCTTTTCATGCCGAGTTCAAGGGCCTTGACAAGTGATTAAGCGCGTCCTATATTAGGGGCAGTAACCGGATTCACCCGAAGCGCGAAAGGAGGGGTAAAACCCATGCGCTCATTCATTGCAGTCCTTTTCAGTATCGCGTTCTCAACGTTTGCGATGTCAGCGCAAGCGCAGATCATCATTGGGGCCCCGCAAACCGTCCTCGAATCTTCTGGCAACACAGCGTCTTCGACGACGGTGTATCTCGGGGTCTCGAACAACTACATGTTCCAGGACTTCGGATTCATGGCGTCCCGCAGCGCCGTTGTCCAGGGCGGAGTGACCCGCTCCTTCGGCAACGGCAACTTCTGCGACCTGTGGGGCTCGGTCGGCGCTGGCGGCTCGGCAAGCGAAGTCGATCTGTCGTGCTGGCACGACGGGAAGCTCGGCTTCTTCGACTACGAAGTCAAAGGCGCCTATTACTTCCTGTCCCTCGGCAAAGATCGGATCGGTGACCTGCGCGACGATGCGTTCTACGCGCATCTCAACGTCGGCCACACGTTCGATCTCGGCGGCCGCTGGTCGGTCACTCCCTATGCTCGTCTGGAAGGAGTCATCGGCACAAGCGAGCTTCCCTTCCAGAGTGTGGTCCGGGTCATTCCCGCGTCGGTGACCTACCAGGCGACCGACTGGCTCACGCTCCAGGGCGAAGGCGGCAAGGTGTTCTGCCTCTCCGGCAACTGCTACAGCCCCTGGTATGCGGGCGCCTCCGGTACCATCCGATTTGGCGAAGACGTTTCGCTCATCGGCAAGTACAAGCCGTCCACGAGCCAGCGCGAGGACACCTCGTTCAGCATCGAGATCGACTGGAAGGTCAACTGACTCCATTCAGTCCGGAAAGGAGGTTATACAGCAAAGGGCGCCCCCACAGGGCGCCCTTTTTGTATCCGGTTAAATCCCGCATTTTGACCATTGACATTCCTTGACTCCTATGCTAGGGTATATTCAGGTATCAAACGGTTACGCGACCCCTCGCAGATAGGAGACATGCCATGCGACTTTCCACAACCGCCACGTTCTTCGCCGTCATTACCGGTCTCGCAATCGGTTCCGTCACGGATCCGGTCTTTGCCGCCGGTCCACACAGGTTCGGGGAAGTCACGCTCGAGCAAGTACGCGCGGATCTGGATGCGTGCAAGCGCGATCTCACCGTTCGCGGCATTCCTGATATTCCTTCGAAAGTGAAGGAATACAATGTCGTGCTGCTGTCGTGCTGGCAGGACAGAGCCGAAAACTCCGGCTACTACACCATCCTCGACCTGAGGCTCCCGACCAAAAAGCCGTAGTCGCCCGCGGACATACGGAAAAGGCCCGCAAGAAATTGCCGGGCCTTTTTCATTTGCGGTTCGCTGTTCTATTTCTTTGAAAGAATACTCTGCTTGTATGTATCGAGATGCTTGAGTGCGATACCAGTACCGCGTGCGACGCAGAAATAGGGATCCTGGCCGAGCTTTGCCGTGACGCCCGTGCGGCGGTAGACGAGCTCGGGCAGGTTCTTGAGCTGCGAGGTGCCGCCCGTCATGATGATGCCGTTGTCGATGATGTCGGAGGCAAGCTCCGGCGGCGTCTCCTGGAGGACCTTGCGCACCGCGCCCATCATCTCCCGGAGTTCCCGGCTCATGGCGCCGACGAGCTCGTTGGTCTTGAGTTCTATCGTGCGCGGGAGTCCTGAAACCAGGTCGCGTCCTTTTATCGAAAGCGCGGTCTCTTCCGCGACCTGCACCGCCGAGCCGATCTTGATCTTCACTTCCTCCGCGGTCTTGTCGCCTATCGAAAGATTGTATTGCTTCTTCACGTAGTCGATGATCGCGCGATCGAGGCTGTTGCCCGCGCACTTGACCGAGGTCGACGCCACAATGCCCCCGAGCGATATTACGGCCACGTCGATCGTGCCGCCGCCGATATCCGCCACCATGCGTCCCATCGGTTCCTGGATCGGAATACCCGCGCCGATTGCGGCGAGGATGGGCTCTTTTACGACATACGCATCCTTTGCTCCCGCCTTCACCGCTGCCTCGATAACGGCGCGCTTCTCGGTTGAAGTGACGCCTGCCGGGACCGAAATGAGCACGGTCGGGCGGAACGGGTTCCATCTCCCCAGGGCTTTCCGCATGAAGTAGCGGAGCATGGCTTCGGTCACGCGATAGTCGGCGATCACGCCGTCTTTCATCGGGCGGTATGCCTTGATGCTGTCGGGCGTACGGCCCTCCATCTTCTTGGCCTCGATCCCGATGGCGAGCACCTTATTCTTCTCCATAGATACCGCGACGACGGACGGTTCGTTGAGCACGATGCCGCGGCCCGGGACATAGACCAGGACGTTGGTCGTTCCGAGATCGATGCCAAGCTTGGGAGAGAAAAAACTCATGCGCGTATGATACCGCGTTTGCCTGCATGGGCGCAAAGCCATGCCGCGGCAATACTTGACATACTTATTGTATGTACGTATATTTTCAGGCAATTCCTATCGAGATGATAGGTCGTCCCGTAAAGGGATCAGGGGATCAGGTTTCCGTCCCAAGCAAGGAAACCATGTTCATCGGAGGTCGAGATGACCCAACAAACAACAGCCACCGGAGCTCGCGCCTACCTGGCTCCAGATCATGGCTACACAGCCGCACGCGAACGCATTTCCAAGCGCGGATTCGTTCCCTTTGCTGGCCCAGGCGCATCGCACTATCAGTTTCGTATTCTTGCGGTATGCGAGGGCCGTACAGTCCGGATCAAACTTCCGAAAATGGGAGAGTACGATCTGACCGTTTCCAGCGTCGATTGCACTTCCAACCGACGTGCATGGACTTTCAGGGGATCGGTATGGCGCGTGAACGGAAGCGGTCCGGAAGACGGTAATGTCGAAGGATTTATCGATTCGTCCGCACGGGCGAACGGCTTGACATTCTTGACTGGGCCCGGCAGCAAGCTGGGCAAGCTCCAAGATCAGGAAGCTCAACTCGAAGACCAATACGGTCCTTTCCCGGGCGAAGACGAGCTCCGCGAGCTCGATGCGCTACGTGCGAAGATTTTCCTCGAACAAGTCGAGCTCGGCCTTCTGTCCTGATAGACTTCCGAGTGTTAATTCGGGCGCCGACAAAATCGGCGCCCGTTTGCTTTTGTACGAAATGCTAGAATATCTCCATTATGGCGACCGAGAGCATGAGTTTCGTGATAGAGGGCGGGAAGAAGCTCTCGGGAAGCGTCGTTATAAGCCGCTCGAAAAACGGGGCCGTGGCCCTCTTGGCAGCTTCGCTTTTGAACGCGGGAACGACGCGGCTTCGCAAGGTTCCGAAGATCGAAGAAGTTCATCGGCTCGTAGAGGTGTTGCGCTCGATCGGCGTTTCGGTAGAGTGGCAGGATCGCGATATCGTCATTACCCCCCCGAGGGAACTAACGCTCGAGACGATCGACACCGAAGCTGCCGTGCGCACGAGAAGCATCCTCATGTTTATCGGTTCCCTCGTGCATCTCTTCCCTTCTTTTTCGATCCCGCAGTCAGGCGGCTGCACGCTAGGACTCCGCTCCGTCCGCCAGCATCTTTGGGTGCTCGAGAAATTCGGCATCTCAATCGAGACGCTGACCGACCGCTACCAGGTTTCGCACGAAGGGCTCTCTCCCGCGGAAGTAGTTCTATACGAAGCAAGCGACACCGCAACCATAAACGCGCTCCTCGCGGCGGCGAAGATTCCCGGCACGAGCGTCATCAAATACGCTTCCGCCAACTATCAGGTGCAGGAAGTCTGCGGGTACCTGCGGCTCCTTGGCGTCGGCGTCGAGGGCGTCGGCACCAGTACGCTTTCCGTGACCGGCATTGCGGATATCAATACGGACGCCGAGTATACGATCGCCGAAGACCCGACCGACGCGATGTTCTTCATCGCCGCCGCGGCCGTGACCAAAAGCGCGCTCACGATCCTCAAGGCCCCGATCGAGTTTCTTGAAGTCGAGCTGTTCGTGCTTCAAAAGATGGGACTCACGTTTACCGTTACTCCCGCCGGAGTTTCCGAAAACGGCATCACGAAGCTCGCGGACATCCGCCTCGAGCCTTCGGAACTCACGGCGTTTCCCGAAAAGATCCACGCCCGCCCCTATCCCGCGCTCAATATCGACAACCTTCCCTTTTTCGCGGTCATCGCGACGGTCGCCAGGGGCAAGACGCTCATCCACGACTGGTCGTACGAAAAACGCGCCATCTACTATACCGAGCTCGACCGCCTCGGCGCGGACACCATGCTCTACGACCCGCACCGCATCGCGATCACGGGTCCTTCGCGCCTTAAGGCCGCGGAGCTCGTCTGTCCGCCCGCGCTTCGCCCCGCGACCATCCTTCTCATCGCCATGCTCGCCGCTCCCGGCCGCTCGGTGCTCCGGAGCGTGTATTCGATCAACCGCGGCTATGAGGACATCGTCGCGCGCCTCGCGACGATCGGCGCGGACGTCTCGGCACTCTCGCCGGGGCCATAATTACGAATGTTCGTCATCGACGTCATCACTTTCTCCAAAAGCGCACCGGCCGGAACGCTGAGCTATCGCTCTTCGTCGAAACTTGCCCCGGGGGCGCTTGTTGAAGTGCCGCTCCGGAAGCAGCGCGTATTTGGCATCGTTATCCGAAGCCGGAGCGTGAAGGAAGCGCGCGCCGAACTTCGGAGCGCTTCCTATATGCTCCGGGCGGGAGACGCCAAGCGCGTCGGCTCCCTCCCCTCCGCGCTCATGCGCGCGGCGGAAGAAACGGCCCGGTATCATGCGGTGCCGCTTGGTGCCGCGCTCACGGCCCTGCTTCCCGGGGTACTCCCCGAAGAAGGGTTCGGGAAGCTTGCGGCCGGTCCCGGGTTCGAAGAGTTCTTCGCGGAATCTCCGGAAAAGGACCGTATGCGCGAATATGCTGACCGCGCGGGCAAAGCCCGTGCCGCAGGGAACGCCCTCCTTCTTATCGTCCCCGCCATCGTCGAAGCGGAGCGCTTCGCGCGGAACTTCCGCGAATCCGGTATCCCGACAGTACTGCTGACCTCAAGGCTGCGTGATAAAAAGAGGGCGGCCGCCCTCGCTGCCGCGATCGCGGCGGAAGGCGTCGTGGTTGTAACGCCGGGCTTTGCGTATGCGCCGGTCCGCAATCTTGCGGGAATCGTCCTCGAGCGCGACAGCGCCCCGGGCTATAGTTCCCCGAAGCGCCCGTATCTCGATCTCCGGATAGCCGCGCGCGCGCTTTCCCGCGCACGCGAAGTCCCGCTTATCCTTGGCGACTATCCGCTCCGCCTTGAGCGGCGCCCGTCGCCGTCGAGAGCGCTTTCGAAAGATCCGCCGGGTTCCGTGACGGTTCTCGACGTGCGCAAGAAACCGACCGGCAAAAAAACAGCCTTTACCGCGGTACCGGAAGCAGTGCGTGCGGAGGTGCGGAGTGTGCTTGCCGCAGGCGGCCGTGCCGCGGTGTTCGCGGTCAGGAAAGGATACGCGCCCGCGGTTATCTGCCGCGACTGCGGCAAGGCGGTGCTTGACGGGCGCGGCCGCGCGCTTTCGCTTGTCGGTACCGCCGCCGGGAAACCCGTGCTGCGCTCCGCCGACGGCGAAACGCTCCGGGACGCGAAAGCGCTCTGCGACGCATGCGGGAGCTGGAACCTCCTGCCGCTTGGCATAGGGGTCGAGCGGGTTGCGCTTGAGCTTGAGCGCGATTTCCCCACGGCAACTATCGTGCGCTTTGATGCGGAGAGTGTGAAGACTCCGGCGGAAGCGCGACGCGCCATGGAAAAGATCAAAGAGCCCGGCAGCATCCTCGCCGCGACCGAATCGGTCGTACCGTGGCTGGCCGAAGTTCCTCCGTTTGAATATGCGGCTATCGCATCCGCTGACAGTCTTTTGGCTCTTCCGTTCTGGAGGGCGCGGGAGCGGCTTCTCCATTTCGGCCTCTCGCTCCGCCAGCATGCAAAGCATCTCGCCGTTGCCACCCGCCTTCCAGGCGACAGCGTGTTTGGCGCGATAACCGGTCCTTCGAGCGCCGCTTTTTTCGAGGAAGAAACGGCGCTTCGCAAGACGCTTTCCTATCCGCCGTATGTGACGCTCGTTACCTTCTCCCATGAAGGCTCGAAGGAACGCGTTGCCGCTTGTGCTCTCCTTGTGAAGGAGGTGCTTGCGCCGCTTCTGCCAACCGAGCTTCCGCCGCGCCTTGCGGCAAAGGGCCGCTACGCCGCTACGAGCGTCCTCAAGCTTCCGCGGGGTGCGTGGCCCGATGCGGCTCTCTCCGGACGCCTCGCCGCGCTGCCTCTTGCTGTGCGCATCCGCATTGACCCCGAATCGCTTTGGTGAAATGATTTAGTCCGGTAGGGGGGTCCCTGCCCCGGGCGCCCACGTCGCCGAAGATCCCATCGGCACATATAGGCGCGCGCCCTTTTCTCCCGAACGTCCGGCACCACGTCGGCGTTATTTTTTTGCTATAGTCCCCGTATGCGAAAGATCGTACAGAAAGACGACCCCGTGCTCCGGCAGGTGAGCAAGCCCGTACCCGGCGACATGTTCGGCGGGAAGGAGCTGTCTAAGCTCATCGCCGACATGGAGAAGGTGCTTGACGCGGAACCGGACGGCGTGGCGCTTGCGGCGCCTCAAGTCGGCGTTTCGCTCAGGCTCTTCATCGTCCGCTACGACCGTACGCTCCCGCCCCTTCCCGAAGGCGCCCCGCCCCGCCCCGCCGATGTCGGCGTCTATGCGAACCCGGGCTTCGTCAAAAGCTCCCGCCGCAGGGAGCTCGTCGATGAAGGATGCCTTTCGGTTCGCGGCATGTACGGCCGCGCGCTCCGGCACGAGCGGGCGACCGTGCGGGCACAAGATGCGGGTGGTACATCGTTTGAGCGGGGCGGGGGCGGACTGCTCGCGCAGATTTTCGAGCATGAGATCGAGCATCTTGACGGGACGTTGTTTATCGACCACGCGGAGGACCTTATCGAAGTGAAGCGCGAGGAGGAGGAAACCCATGGCAAACAGCTCTAAATTCGCATACTTCGGAACGCCTTATGTCGCCCGCGATACGCTCGCGTTCCTGTGCGAGCAGGGTTTCGTTCCTGCCGTCGTCATTACGGGACCGGACGCACCGCGCGGCCGGGGCCTTGTGCTCACCCCCCCGGAAACGAAGACCTGGGCTCTTGAGCGCGGCATCCCCGTGCTCACTCCCCCAAAGATCGACCCTGCCGCGATCGAAGCGATCGAGAACTACGGTTGCGAGTACGGGATCGTCGTCGCGTACGGCAAGATACTTCCGCAGGCGCTCATCGATATCTTTCCGAAAGGGCTCATAAACGTGCACTATTCCCTGCTCCCGAAATACCGCGGCGCTTCCCCGGTCGAATCCGCGCTTCTTGCGGGTGAGGCCGTAACCGGCGTCGCGCTCCAGAAGCTCGCGCTTGAACTTGACGCGGGAGATATCCTTGCGATGGAGGAAGTAGCGGTCGCCTCTGATGAAACGACCAAGGAGCTTCGCCCGCGGTTGATAAAGGCCGGTGCCAGGCTTCTTGCCGGTACGCTTCCCCGGTACCTTGCGGGCGAACTCATAGGCACACCCCAGGATCATACTCTGGCGACCCGGGCGCGAAAGATTCCGAAAACCGAAGGCGAACTCGACCTTGGCGCCCCGATGGAAACGAACTGGAGGAAGTATCGCGCATTCGCCGAGTCTCCGGGCACGTACTTTTTCACGAAGAAAGACGGCATGCGAATGCGCATAAAAATAACGAAGGCATCCTTCAAGGACGGCGCGTTCGCCGTCGAGCGCGTCATACCCGAGGGCAAACGTGAGATGGCGTACGGGGATTTTCTGAAGGGTCTGGGGTAACCGGTCGCTCCGGCATCCGCGTTTTGCTATACTGCCCGCATATCAGGCATTAATACCGATCACTATGCGCGAAGAACCGATACTCGAGGGCACCCCCGTTCCAAGCGTCGTTTTTAAGACCCGCGTGCACGACGAAGCCGTCGGCGGAGAGAATCCCTTCCGCTGGCAGGACGTGACAAGCGACGACATTTTCAAGGGCAGGCGCGTTGTCGTCTTCGGGCTTCCGGGCGCCTTCACTCCCACCTGCTCCTCCACCCACGCTCCGGGATTCGAGGCGAAATACGACGAGTTCAAGGCGCTTGGCATCGACGAGGTGTATTGCCTGTCGGTGAACGACGCGTTCGTCATGAAGCAGTGGGCGGACAAGCTCGGCATTACGAAAGTGAAAATGCTTCCCGACGGAAACGCCGAATTCACGCGCGCCGTCGGCATGCTCGTGAAGAAGGAAAACCTGGGCTTTGGCGAGCGGAGCTGGCGGTACTCCATGTACGTGGAGGCCGGCATCGTACAGAAGATCTTCGCCGAGCCGGGCAGGGTCGATAACTGTAAGGACGATCCGTTTACGGTCTCCGACGCGGATACCATGCTCGCGTACCTCAGGGGAGCGAAATAGCGGAGGCAAAGAAGAAAACCCCCGCGCCCATGGGCGCGGGGTTTTCTTTTGATCCGTTCTATGCGGCCCCCGGGTAGTGCTTCCGGAGATACCCGATAATGTCGTCCGACTCATACATCGAGACCTCCCGGTCGGTGTCGACAAGGTACGGCGTCTGCTTCTTGCCGCCAAGCGCCAGAAGCTCTTCGGTAACGCCCTCGTCCGCGATATTCTTTTCGTCAAACGAAATGCCAAGCTCTTGCGCGGCCGCGTGCACCTTCGCGCAGTACGGGCACCCGGTTTTTACGTAGAGGATCATCGCGCGTTAGCCCTGCGGAAGGACATCCCTTCGTACCGCTACGTGCTGCGCGCCGTACACCGAGATATAGAGAAGCCCGGCGATGAGTCCCAGGTGCGAGACGAACTGGCCCATGATCATCGGGTTCGAAAAGTCCCGGTAGAAGACGAGGGCGAGGATAAGGGTGAAGATCGCGAGGAGAAACCCGGCGGTGCGCGCGTGCCAGCCGATGATGAGCGCGACACCGAGCACGACCTCGAGGATAAACGCCAGGAAGACCGCGGGGGTGGCAAACGGTACGCCCGCGGCGGCCGTCATCGCCGCCTCGCCCGCGAACCCGCTCGTCATCGGGATTTTGAACGCGGCTCCCATAAGAAAGAGTCCGCCGAAAATAACCCGGGCGACTACCGGCACCCATGCCTCATACGCCCGGCTGCAGTGTGGAAGGTTCATATCGTTTGAATGTGGTTATTCCTTGAGTTTACACCACCCCAGGATTATGCAAAGGAAAAAAGAAGAACCCCGCGCAAAGTCGGGCATGGAGCCCTTCCTTACGCGAGGTTGTTGCAGCCGGTATGTTGTTTTGTGTGCAGGACCGGGATCCGCCGGATGATGCTTCGCTTCGCGTGGCCGTCCTTCAGCTCGGTCCATTCCCGCCGCAGCCCGAGCTTGACCGGACTGATCTTGAGGAGCGTCGGGATCGTGAGGCTGTGGAGGGCGTGGTATACCCTTGAAGGACGGGGTCTTTGGAGGATGCTGTCGTTTGTCCAGGTGCGAAGATGCGCCCGGCGGAAATCAGTGCGTTTTACGCGCGCACCGCATTCTTCAAACGCTCCCCATACCGCCGCGTCGACCGGGTCTTCTCCCAGGTCCCGGGGATCTTCCGGTTTCCCCCAGCGCGCGGTCTCGCTGTAGGTGCAGCCCCGTACCGTAGTATCGGGTACCCATACGCCGCCCTTGAGATACAGGCACGCGACTTGGATATACCGGTACTTCCGGCTTTGCGCAAGCACGAGCGAGCTGCGCCTCAGGCAGACGATTTTTCCGTCCTGAGAAAGGATAAATCTCACTTCGTGCCTCTCGTTCTCTCCCTGCAAGTCGTCGTATGTTTTGAGGCTTTTGGCATTGAACGTGTCCCGGTCTACTCCTCGTGCAAGGAGTAGCGCCGTCACGTCCATAAACGTAATGTCCATGACGGGCTCCTTACGTAAGGGCGAAGCCCCAGTCCCGGGCGTAACAATACTATCCTTTTTTACTTTTGCAACCTTGATTGTCTTATCCTAATTCAGGGATTACCCGCTTCAAATCCTCAAGGCCCGCGGGCTTCACCAGGTATTCGTTGAATCCGGCCTCCCTGCCCCGGCGGCGGTCTTCGCTTTCGCCGTAGCCGATAAGGGCGATAAGCTTGCCGACGAAGCCCCCGGACCGGAGTTTCTTCCCGATCGCATAGCCGTCTTCGCCCGGAAGCCCGATATCAAGGAGGATGGCCCGCGGGGGAAGGCTTGCGACTTTCTCAAGCGCCTGCTTTCCGTCATAGGCATAGTCGACGGCCGCGCCGCGCATCTCGAGCACTTTCCCGATACCCCACGCGGCAGCGTCGTTATCGTCAACGACGAGCACGCGTATGTCCCGCTTGGACGGCGCGTCCTTTTGCGGTGCCTCTGAAGCAAGCGCCTGGTCAAGGGGAAGGCGCACGACGAACGTGCTTCCTTTTCCGCGCCCGTCGCTTCGTGCGGCCACGCTGCCGCCATGCATCTCGGCGAGGCTGCGCACGAGCGCGAGGCCGATGCCAAGGCCCATGCGGCTCCGCACGCCCTGGTTCGCCTGGTGGAAGGGCGTGAAGATCGCCTCAAGCTCGTGCTTCTCGATGCCGATCCCGTCGTCGACCACGCGTATTTCCGCCTCGTTATTGAGAAGCGACAGGGTTATCGAAATGGTGCCTCCGCTCCTTGAGTATTTGGACGCGTTCGTAAAGAGGTTCGAGAAGATCTGCTCGAGGCGGACCGGATCTCCCTCGATGCTGAGCCGTTCCGCCGGAAGGGCTATGGTGAGCGTCTGGTGCCGCTCGTCGAAATAATGCGCGGTCGAAAGGGTCGCCCTGCGGATGATCGCGCCAAGGTCGACCCGCTCCTTCTTCACGCTCATCTTTCCTTCCGAGATGCGCGAGACGTCGAGCAAGTCGTCGAGCAGCCGCCGGATGGTCGCCATCCTTCCGTCCATCATGGAAAGGGTTTCCTGTTCGTCGCTGCCCTTGCTCGTGAGCTTGAGGAGATCGATGCCGCTCTGGATCGGAGCGAGCGGATTGCGGAGTTCGTGCGCGAGCACGGCGATGAAGTCGTTCTTCGCCCTCGATTCCGACGAGACGCGGGCGACGACGTTCTCAAGCGTCGCGACCTGCGAGCGCGTCAGGTTCGAGTGGAGGCGGCGTTCTTCCTCAAGCGCCGCTATGACGAGAAAGACGCCCGAGAGGGCCGTGAGGAAGAGTTCGGTCGTAAGGAGGGTCGTGCCCGAAGTGCCAGCGAACGTGCCCGAAAGCGCGAATACCGCAACGAAGAGAAGCGCCAGGCTCACGAACCGCGGCCGCATGCGAAGCGCGAGCCACGAGAGTGGTATGAGAAGGAAATACGCGAGCGGTACGCCGCCAGCGGTATCGAAACCGAAGAGGAACGCCGCCGCCGATATGCCGACGAGGAGCAGGAGCGCAGCGACAGTTTCGATCATTTCCCGCCACGGCCGGCTGAAGCGGGGCTTCGCGAGCCACCTGAGCACGAAGGGCGTGATGAGCGCGAGCGAACACGCGGTACCGGCGTACGAAAGCGCCCAGGACGCAAGCGGCGAGACTATCCAGTACCCGTGGTGGGTAAAGGCGGGCAGCGCGAGGAGCCCTTCGACCGAGGGGACGATGCAGGAAACGAGCGCGATCGTGGCGAAAAGCCAGAGGACGTCCCGCTTGCTCCTGAAGAGCGGATCGATCTCCGCTTTCTGGAGAAGCGCCGCGGCAAGGAGTGCCTCAAGCGCGAATGCGGCGGGGAGGAAAAGAAGGGTCAGGGCGGGCCAGCCCTGCAGTACTCCTGCCGCAAACGCCGCGATATAGATGATCGGCCACAAAGCCCCTCCTTCGAAGAACAGGATGCTGATCGCGATTCCCGATACCGGAGAAAGCGCGCCGGGGCCGGAGGTCGTGGGATCCAGAAACAGGAGCGCCGCCGCATACGAGAGAAAAAGCGCGGCTGCCGCCCACCACCGCTTTCCGTACAGTATGGCGAAGTCGTTTCTCATGCAGCTCTTATAGCCCCATCAGAGCGAACCCGCAACAACGCGAAGCAATCGTTCGTGGAGTTCCCGGTTCCCCGCCGAAACGGTACCGCCGATATTCATGTCGTAGCGCTGCTCTTTTCCTTGCAGATCGGTGACGATACCGCCCGCCTCCTCGACGATTATCTTCGCCGCCGCCGAGTCCCAGGGGCGTCCCGGAAGCGGGAAGATGGCCGCGTCGATCTGCCCGCTCGCGACGAGCATCTGCGCGTACGTGGTCGATCCGTATGAAAGGAAACGCGCTTTTTCTTTCGTGAGCGTTTCGATGAAATTCATGTCCTTGAATTCGCGCAAGCCGTCCGCTTCTATGAAGCTTCCGGCGAGTTCAGTGTGGGAAGCGGTCCTGATCGGTTCGTCGTTAAGGTACGCGCCGCCTCCTTTTGTTGCCCGATAGAGCCGCTTCTGGTGCGGATCATAGACGACGCCGAGGATCGGCTTCCCGTCTTTCGCGAGCGCGATCGAAAACACGTTTACCGGCACCCCGCGCAGGAAGTTCTGCGTGCCGTCCACGGGATCGAATATCCAGGAGAACTCGCTTCCGGTAATTCGGCTTCCTTCTTCTCCGATCAGGCTGTGCTCCGGGTACGCCTCGCCGATGCGCTTCAGGACCAGGTCGTTTATCTCGCGATCGGCTCGGGTAAGGGGGCTGCGGTCGGCCTTGAACGTATGCGCGACACTGAGGCCGAAATGCCTCAGCATCACGGCCCCCGCCTCATGCGCGACGTTCTTCGCGAGCTGCTCGAATTCCGGCATGATGATTAAGTATTATAAAACCTTGCTTCCCTACCCTAGCAGGCGCTTCATGAAGGATACATGTAGGAGGCGGTGCAGGCTTCGCAGGCGGTTCCTGGCAAGCTGCCCCAGCGTCGCAAAAAAGATCCGCCGGTCATGAAGCGGAACGAATTTCCATCGGCCGTCTCTATTGAAGATCCACATGAGAATGCCGCGCCAGTCCCCCCGCTCGACCGACCAATTGAAATCCCTGAAGAAGTGCCGGATCTCGACTTCCGCCGCGCAAGGCTGCCCTATAAGCGTATTTGAACCGGACAAGTAGTTGCGTATGGCAAGTGAGAAGTCGACGCCGCCGAGGCGCGCGAGGGAGAACCAGGCGTGCGGGCGCAGGTCGGCTTCGATGAGGTAGTACGTTCCCGTCCTTCCCTCCTGCATGAACGTGAAATTACAAAAGCCGTCGATCCCGATCTCTTCCCCTATGCGCCGCAGTTCGGGTTCGATGGTTTCATCCGGCGCGTACGAACGCACCGAAGAAATGCTGAATTCGTCCGTCACCGTTCGCACGACCTTCGAGCGGGCATAGGCGAGCAGCGTTCCTTTTCGGTACAGCGCGTCGACGCCGATGTTGTCTCCTTCGATGTATTTCTGGAATACGAGATTCTTTCTCTGATCGGGAGCGAGGAGGCGGAGTGTTTCCGCGAGCTTGGATTCATCGATACAGCGGAATACGCCGCTCCCGCCGCCGCTCCGGTCGACCTTAAGAAGGAGCGGATACCCGACCGTTGCCGTGAGGGCGGACAGATCGTCTCCCTCGTTATATATCGCGAACGGAGGAGTTCGGAGTTGGTATTTCTCGCAGAGAAGCGAAAGTGCGGCTTTCGAGCCGATCACATTCCTGTTCGCAAGCTTTGCAACGGGCAATATCTTGAGTGCCGCCGAATCGTCGCCGATCCTGTCGTTCATGATCCTCAGCACCGGGTCGTCCGTAAGGATAATCCAGTCGTACGAGGCGTTCTCAACTCGGGCTATAAGGCCCTTTGCATATTCGGCAGGGTCGCTCGCTGCCTCGTGCCACCTGTCCCATGAGCGGTTCTTTAAAAGCCAGGAACCTTTTCTGCAATACACATCGACCTCGCAGCCCGCCTTCTTGAACAGGTAGGGTATCTCTGCCGAGATATCGGCGTTTTTATAGTCGGCGATGAGAACGCGGAGCATATCTTCCGGATGATATCGTGCTTTCTGTATATGCAATAAAAAGCAAAAGGCCGCCCGGGGTTACCGGACGGCCTTGTCTTGCACTGAGCGCGAAGTGTTTAGGAACCGCGCACCTTTTCGGTCATGGATACCACGCCGCCTGCCGGAACGTGGGTGCGCTGATCGGCCGGCTCGCCGTCGACCATGATCTGCTGGGTCGGGTCGTACTTGATGCCCGCCTTCTCCAGAACCGCACTGACGGGTGCGCCGGTCGCTTCGATTTCGACGGACTGTTCCGAGGCATCTCCCCCGGCGGGAGTGACCTTGACGGTCACGGTGGTGTTTGCCATGAGAATATCTCCTTCTCGTTTGGCGGCTGATGGTTACGGGACCACTTTGAGCGTATCACAACGCTCGCGGCGGAGCCACTCTTTCGTGCCGTGAGACCAGAACTGTGTCAGGTTTGCCGCCACAATCCCGGCCGCACGGCTTGCTGCGTAGGCGATGTTGTGATTCCCGCACGCTTGAAGAATTGCTTCCTCGTTCGGGAACAGCATTGCTTCGTATCGCCGCACATCCTTCGGATCGCACGGCGCGATGGCAAAGGCTTCAACGTACGCCCCTGCCATACGGGTGTCGCAGAAGAGATCGATCGAGATCCTCTGCCGCTTCACCATGTCCCAGATAGTGTTTCGCGGGATCATGTCGTCAACGCACGAGACGACCGAGACGTTGCGGTATTCCACCTGCCCGACGTAGCGCTCCCGGTGTACGGCAAGCTCCACGCCGAGTTCGGCCAGTATCTGCCGGAGCGCATCCACTTTATACATCTGGAGGTGCTTCGGCAGGTACCGCGAATACGGCAGGTTGTCCGAGGCGACAAAGTCATCGTCCCAGACCTCGATATCCTTCACGCCCATCCGGACGAGAAATTCGACAAGCCAGCTGCCTACCGCACCGACGCCGAAGACGACGGTCTTGCGGGCATTGGCCGGATCGAAGATTCTGACTTGGTGCGAATGATTGAGCGCGCCCATCACGCGGCCTCCTGATAGAGAGGCCACTCTTCGATCTTTACGCTTGCCAGCGCCGGATCATACCCGGACACGAGCCACTCGAGCACGAGCTCGAGCGCATCGGCGACCCGAAACGATTCGAGGGCTTCCTCGATATACAGTCCCGCGTTCCCGAAGCACGGCGAACTCCGTTCCGAGATATGCGGGTGATGGAGTTTGCGGGGATGCGTGGGCGCGAGCGCCCAGATCGAGATTGTTCCTCGGAAGTGCATTCGGATCATGAAGGGCCCATAGTCATAGCGGCGCCCTTCGTGTATGCCGATAATCGGTTTCGTCCGCACATGAAGCGCCCCGTCAAGGACAGATAGCCCCTCGACGAGCGGATTGGACGAAAGCCGTTTCCAGTCGCTTTCCGCATTTTCCTGCACCATGCCTTCAAGAATGGCGCTCCCCATCGCAAGGGTGGCGATGTAGTGCCGATGTGTCGCGAGCGCTTCATGATACCTGGTACGTAACCGTTCGATCTCGCTCTCGGCATTCTTGATAGCCGCGAGAACGTCTTTATTGCTGGCGATCATGCTGGCGAAGGCGTGTTGTCCATATGCCTCGGCCGAATCGAGAGATATCTCAGTCTCGGCTTTCCGGTCTTCGGCCAAGGCCTTCGAAACAAGGCGGAGTATCTTCAGAAGGAGGTCGCCCCCTTCGGAAGAAAACAGCGCCGACGTCTCGAGAGTAAGGCGCGGCGTAAAGAGGAACACGTTCCGGTCTAGCACTTGCGCGCACAACTGGTCGTGTTCGTCCTTGATGAGGAAGCCCCGCCCGTGCGTCGGGCCGTTCGTAGTCCGGTACAGGCCGCTTGGATGCAGACGCACGCCGCACAGGTCCCGGCGGTCGAGCTCGGATATCGCTCCCGGCGGGCTTGCGCCGACGATGAAGTGGATCGTGGAATCGTCGCCTTCGGCGAACGGTTCGCAAACGCGCGTCGCCCTGAAGTGCATCCGGGGAACGAGCCCCGTATAGGCGGCGAAGCGCATGAGCGCGTCTCTGGAGCTGTTAAGCAGCACCGGGTAGAGTTCCGACTCCGGCGTGTTTTCGCCGGTCTGATGATGCGTGATGAGGATATCGTTTTCGTCCGCTTTGCGCGAGACGATAACGACGGGTGCGCCGTCTGCGGCGCTTGAGCCGCAGGACGTGAGATCGGCTTCCCGAAGCAGCCTGAGAATGCCGCTTGCGGGACCACCGAGCACGTGTCCGCGCACGAAGAATCCGTCATCGGCCTTGAAGATCATTTCAGGGCCGAGCGTGACGTCATCTCCGAGATCGGGGATGCTCTTCGCGACCCGTGAGGGCAGGAAATAGAGTATCGTGTTTTCCATCAGCTTCTTCCTTCTTGGTTGTTTTCAAGACGTGTCCGCGTTATCGCGAACACGGGCTCTTCCATGCGAGACTTTGGACTACATATCGGATTATGTCAATCGACTGCCGCCTGAACCCCACTCTAACTGCAACACTCACTTCCTCAGAAATATCGAGCGCGGTGATTCGAATTTCAGACGCTTGCGCGGCCGGTCATTGAGCTTCTTCACCACATGCGCCAGCTCCTCAGGGGTGATCAGGTTGAAGTTGAGCGAACGAGGAAAGTACTGACGCAGGAGTCCGTTGGTATTCTCGTTGGTACCACGCTCCCAAGGACGGTGCGGGTATGCGAAGTACACGGTTGCCCCGCTCTTCTTCCCGAGTCGCTTCCAGTCGGCAAATTCTGGACCGTTGTCGAGCGTGATGGTCTTGCGTTTGGCACGCGGAATATGACGGAAGCGTGCGAGCGCAAGCGACGTGAGGAGCTCGGCGCGCATCTTGGGCAACAAGTATGCAACCAGGTATCCGCTCCTGCGATCCACAAAGGTGACAATGCGGACTCGCTTGTCGCTGCCTTGCACCGTATCGCCCTCCCAGTCGCCGAGCCGGCTTCGTCGTTCAATAATCGTTGGACGGTCATCAATACGCTGCTTCTTGGCCGCTTCACGAGCCTTCTCGCGTATTTTGGTACCGCGCCTGCGACGGTATTTGCCTTTGGATGATCTGAGGAACTGCTTCAGGTGCGGAGCACGCTCCTCAATATATCGGTATATGGTGCTGGCGGAGACTGCACCCGTCACCCCTTCAATTTGCTCAGGAGAGTGGTGGTCTTTGAGCATACGCACCACCGTGCGCAAGAGCGCACCCTTGAGCACGCGAATACTGTCCATTGCAGCAATGCGTTTCAGCTTCTTCTTTCTGCGTACTTCGCGTACATCATATCCCTCACGTCCGCCGTATTCGTTCACATGACGAGAGATCGATCCTGCATCCTTCTCAAGCGTACGTGCGATCTCTCGGATCGCGTGTCCTGCCCGCAGCATGCGGGCAATCACCGGCCAGTCTCCTGGCCCAATCTGGGTATGTGCCATATCCAGAGAGTGTGGAACCCAAAAGAGCTGTTGCAATTAGCCTGCAAACTTTGTTGCGATTAGGGTGGGGATTCACCGCCGGGCAGTTGCATTCCGGCCTTATAAGCGTAGGGTTCGGCCATGGAACCGGCATCAGACCGCCCTTGGTATAAGAAAAAGCGCTACCTCATCCCGGTAGGCGTTGTCGCCGCTCTCGCTCTGGGCAGCGCGGGTTTTTCTTCCCCCTCCCCTTCGCCGCAGGCTTCGTTTCCCGCACCTGCCGCTGCCGTGCAGGGAGTTTCCAGTCTCTCGAACGATACTTACTACACCAACGTTGACGGCAACCGCGTTCACTCTCCTGCTTATTCCGACTCCGCCCCCGCCGGAGCATCCGCGAAGTGCCGTGACGGCACCTACAGTTTCAGCCAGCATCGTTCTGGCACCTGCTCGCATCATGGCGGCGTAAGTCGGTGGCTATAGACGTATTGATTTAAGTCAGATCGATCTTCTCGTTTTTGATTACCGCATTCGCCATTTCGTCCGGCTTGTAGGCCGCAAGGTATTCGAGATCGTTCCTTTTCCAAACCCCGTCCCACCGCTCGTCCTGCGGATTGTTATGAATTTCCCTGTCGCGCTTCTTTCCCCGCGCCGCCGCTTCCTCAAGCGGACAGTCTATCCACAGCATGTATGAAAAGTATTGATACAGCTCCGGACGGAAGAGGCCGACGCCTTCTACGATAAGGCGGCCCCGGTGTTCGACGGGAGCGGTGGTCACGATGCCGTTGCTGCTCCAGTCATAGTGCCCGTATACGAGGGGATTCTGACCGGCTTCAAACGGCTTCAATACTTCCCGTTCAAGGCGTCCGAAATCGACCGAATTCCACGCGGTTCCGCCGGAAAGCCTGTGGCGCGCGAACGAGTCGACTCCTATCACCGGAGCGTCGAGGTACGCGCCAAGCTTTTCCGCGGCGGTCGATTTCCCCGATCCCCCAAAGCCCGAGATTGCGATGAGCATCGGATTCGGGAGCGAGTTGATCTTCTTGAGTATCTCCCGATCGATTTCCATGCGGAATGTATTCGGGTTATCCCGCCAGAGGATTGACCGGCATGATCTCTATCGACGCGCCGGGAATCTCCAAATGAGGATGGTGTTCAAAGTACTTTGTCGCGTCTTCGATCGAATCCGCTTCGACCATCGAATACAGCATGATGCCGTTCTTTGTACCCAGAGTACCTTCTTTTGTCGTGCGCATGGTGGAGCCAAGCCCTGCCGTTTCGGTGACTTGCGCGGCGTGTGCGCCCATCCACGCCTGCCATTCCGCTTTCATTTTCTCTTCCGTCGCTTTTCTTGTACCCGGATCGGTCTTTGCCCACTCTTCAAGCGTCGAGACGGGTGCCATATAGAGAGCAAGAAATTTTTTCATACGAAATGTCTAAGGAATAATACGAAGTATAACAAAAGAAGAAGCCGCCCTCCGGGGGCGGCTTTTCTGAGACACAGGAGCGCTTGGGTGTTCCTCATCACCTTAGTTCCGAAGGATCCCCTATTTCGAAATTATCCGCTTTTCGGAAGCTGAAGTCTTCCTTCGAGTATTGCTTGGGAAGGAATATCTTCTTGCGTCCTGAACTATAAATATGGGTTACAATCGCCCCTTTCGCGACCATCAGCCGCGCCATCGCATTCGCCCATGGCTTTCGAAGCGCGCCTTCGGATACCTCCCACATCTGGAGATATCCTTCCGGCGGTCCGCCTGCGACATACACGGCATCAAGGACGACTTTGCGTCGGTCGGGGCGGTCATCTTCCTCGCCGATACCCTTCAACCATGAACATTTGAAAAGAACGCAGGCCCGAGGCCGGTCCTCGTAGATTTTGCAGCCTTTTCCGGGCGTGCAGTGCTGGCACCACTTGCCCGCGGGTTTCTCGAACGTGAACCCGGATACGCTGTGCGTCTTGCAGCATGCGGTACAGGTACCGCATGACCGCGTTTCTCTCGTATTCATGCGTTGCCTTTCTATTCCGTAGCTTTCCTCCCGCATAGTGCCACGGACGGCATTGTTTGTCAGGCCATGCGTCTATTCCAGACCATCATGATATCGTGCGTATATATGACCGCGCGCGAATATGTACGGAATCATCACGTCTGGGTTATCGGTCTGGCGGTTTTCCTAATCATCACGGCCGGAGTATTTGCCGCCTGGGAATACCGGTCCGCGAAGATTCCGGCGGACTGGCAGGCATACGTTAATGCGGTCCATGGCTATGAAGTCTCGCATCCCGCGGATATGGATGTTTCCTATATTGCCCTGGTGGAAACCATCCCCGTCGAGGAATCGGACGAGGCGGTTATGAGCTTCCCGGGAGTCGGCCACCCGATCATATTCTGGATAAGCGCCGAACTTCCCTTTACCAACGAGATTCCTGAGGCGAACAAGACACAGGCCGACCGCGTCGCGCTCCCGTTGCGCGAGTTCGCGGAGACAATCCGCGAAGACCAGGTGAATGATGGGGATGGTGCGGCCTTCGGCAAGCGGGTGGGAGATCTCGTGGAAACGACATTCGCGGGGCGACAGGCGTATTCCTTTACCCTCACAAAAAGCTTTCTGGGGGTAGGCGAAGGATACATGTTGGAACCGGAAGGGGCAGTCCATAGATTTATCTTCGTGGAAAACGACATCGGGACCAAATTGATGATCCATTATCCGCTCGGGAATGCGGTTGCGGAGAAGATGGCGGAATCGTTCAGGTTCGTCCCAGGAGCGACGGTTTCCCGCGAGGCGCTCGCTCCGCTGCAAAACGACTTGAAGGGAGTCGTTCCCCATTTTATCGCGGGCAAAGGGTTTGCCGATGTCCGCCTTACCCCGCAGGAAGAAAAGATTAAAAGCGATATCGTCGCCCTGTTCGTCTCAAGGGAACCCGATAATGCGGAGTATTATTCCCGGCTCCGGCTGCGGGCGATAGGAACGAGATACGTGCTTGTCTCGCAGCCAAGCGCGGAAAGCAGTTATGACCTGATCATAGACTCCGCTACCGGCCACGCTACCTCCATCCCGAACGGCGCGAACTACCGGCCGATCTATCCGCCCCTGGAGGAGGCCCGGCCGGCTGACGCTGCGCAGATGGCGGTCTATATCGGAAGCCAGGATGTGTACACCTATAGCCTCGACCGCGGTTCGTTTTCCTCCGTATTCCGCGCGAAGCTGTACGGAAGCGAAACATATCATTCCGGGCGCGCTGATGCCTATCTCGATCCGGAAGAAACGCATACCGATAATTCGATAACTCTCACCGTGTTCGACAGCTCCCGGATCGTCCGGAATCCGGAAGCGCCCGAAAACGCGATGCAGACGATGTACAAGAGGATACGGCAAGTCACTCTATCCCTGCCTTAAAGAAACAGGCCGGTTCTCCGCGGCGCGGCAACCTCTTCTTCGGGCGGCCCGTTATATCCGTTCATGGAAACATGGCGCGGGCGCGGCATCGAGTTATGGCGTTTCTTTATTGCTAACGCGCGGGCGAGCTATTTCGGCATATTCCTGCTTTCGGTGTTTCTTTTCACGGAAGCGGTCTCCGTGCCGCTCATCAGCAGGTACGATTTCATATTCCTCGCCGCGCTCGGATTCCAGCTGTGTGCGCTTGTCTTCCGGTTCGAGAATCCGCGGGAGTTTCTCGTCATCGTCGTGTTCCATCTCCTTGCGACCGGCATGGAGCTCTTTAAGACGAGTCCTGCGATCGGGTCGTGGACGTATCCCGGTGCTGCGGAAACGGTATTTGCACTCGGGACCGTGCCGCTGTTCACCGGGTTCCTGTATTCGGCGGTCGGAAGCTATATTTCGCGCGCGTTCGTCTTCCTCAAACTTTCCTATGAGCGCTTCCCTGCCTATGGCCATATCTGGCTGCTTGCGGCGCTCATCTACCTCAACTTCTTCACGCACCACTTCTTCTATGACATCCGCGGCATCCTTTTTATCTACATACTCCTCGTTTTCCGGAAGACGCGGGTGCGTTTCGAGGTGTATCGCCGCAGGCGCAGCATGCCGTTTCTCGTAACGGCGGTTCTGACCGCGCTCTTCGTCTGGGCGGCCGAGAATATCGGGACGTTCGCGCGCATCTGGGTGTATCCGAATCAGGTGGGACACTGGCATCCGGTTTCGCCCGAGAAGATCGGATCGTGGCTCCTGCTGCTCGTACTAAGCTTCGCGCTTGTTTCCTTGATTTACCGGGATAAGCTGGGGCGGACGGGTACACTAAATACGAGACACTCCGAAAGACTTCAGGGCGCACGGGATCCGCTTTAGCCTCATTTACCAACACTTCCAGAACGAGTAATGGTAATAAAAAAGTCGCCCACAACCACCGGGGCGACAATTCGGTTACTCATATTTAGGGTCAGACGCCTTGATCGTATCGCGGCATCCAACCCATGTGCTTGGCGGCACCATTCGTCATGACCTTCCACCGTTGCCGGAGGAGCCGACGAAGGAGCTGTGCGTAGATGTTTTCCTTAGCAATCTCCAAGAAAAACATCCGCACAAGCTGTGCCATTTGAGGAACGGTGAGGTAGAGCTGCACGACATGCAGGCCTCCTTCCGTTTCCGTGTCATGCACCAGCTTGTAACCGCTGATGTCGATGACGACGCGGGATTCGGTCTTCTCGTGTCCCGCTCCTTCCTGCGCGTTGAAACCAACGCGTGCTTCGGGGTCGGACTCGAGGATGATTGAACGTGCCATGGAAGCCTCCTGTAAGGTTCGTGGCTGGGGAGATGCCGGAATGGAATCTACTACCAGGACAGACTCTATCATAAGTAGATACTTGTGTCAAGTCCTTCGTAATGGTTCAATACCTCGAAATCGCTCTCTCACTCCCGGGAATGGTATTATTAAACACATGAGAGTTGGCACGCTAAAAGGACAGCTCGCGCAGGAATTCCTCCCCGGCCTTTCTCCAGTCGCGTCTGCCATAGAGGAGTTTGCAGCAGCAGGAACCGACGACCGCGGGGCCATTTTCACGCGGTCGGAAGTGGTGGATTTTATACTCGACCTCGTCGGTTATGTGCCTTCCAATGAACTGTACGCGGCACGTCTTCTCGAACCGTCGTTCGGACATGGAGATTTCCTCATACCAGCGGTGAAGCGGCTCATGTCCTCGCTCAAGACTAGGAACATAAAGCCCAGTGCAGATCTCTTGAGAGACAGTATCCGCGGGGTGGAGCTCCACATGGGGTCATTTGATAAGACGAGGAAGGAAGTGCGAGCGATTCTCCTCCAGAACGGACTAACTATCGATCAAAGCGAAGAAATCCTTGGGGCTTGGCTCGTCCAAGGCGACTTCCTGCTCACGCCATTCGGGCACTCCTTTACTCATGTTGTCGGAAATCCGCCGTACATCAGGCAAGAGATGGTACCCAATGTGCTGATGGCCGAGTACCGTCGCCGGTACGAGACGATTTACGATCGAGCAGATATTTTTATCCCTTTTATCGAATACTCGCTGAAGCTCCTCGATGAGGGCGGCACGCTCGGTTTTATCTGCGCTGACCGCTGGATGAAGAATCGCTACGGAGGTCCCCTCCGCGAACTTGTCGCGAAGCGATTCCACATGCGGACATACGTCGACATGGTCGGTACCCCAGCCTTCCATTCGGAAGTGATCGCATATCCGGCAATCACCGTAATCGCCCGCGAGTCGGCCGGTCCGACCTATGTGGCGAAGCGCCCGGAGATTGAGGCATCTGCGCTAGAGGATCTGGCCCGCGCGCTCGTGCGAGGCGCATTGGCCGACCATGAGTCCGTAAAAGTAACGACCATCACCGGCGGCGACCCATGGACGCTTGAGGAGTCGGACACACTCGCGCTCATTCGCCGCCTTGAGAGTGATTTCCCAACGCTGGAGGAAACGGGATGCAAGGTGGGTATCGGCGTTGCGACGGGGGCAGACGATGTGTTCATCGCGCCCTTCGATACGCTCGATGTCGAGGCCGAGTGCAAACTTCCGCTCGTAATGACCAAGGATATTCAGACGGGTACGGTAGCATGGCGCGGACTGGGCGTCGTGAATCCATTCGGGAATGACGGGAAGCCGGTCTCGCTTGAGAAGTATCCCCGGCTGCGCGCATACCTCGGACAGCACGAAGTGGCGATCAGGAACCGGCACGTCTCCAAGAAGAACCCGAGCGCTTGGTACCGCACGATCGACCGTATCTATCCGGAGCTCGTGCAGAAGCCGAAACTCCTGATCCCAGATATCAAGGGCGATGCCCATATCGTCTACGACGAGGGCAAGCTGTATCCTCATCACAATCTTTACTACATCACCTCCGACGAATGGGATCTTCAAGCGCTCCGTGCCGTCTTGCTCTCTGGCATCGCGCGCGTATTCATCGAGACCTACTCGACGCGCATGCACGGGAACTGTCTCCGGTTTCAGGCACAGTATCTGCGGCGTATCCGGTTGCCGCGGTGGAGCGATGTCTCCAAGGATCTGCAGCAGGCGCTTCGCGCGGCAGCGGGCAGTGATGACTCTGAAGCCCGCGACGAAGCCGTATCCGCCTTGTTTTCTCTCTCTCCATCCGAGCGTGCTACCATCAAGGCATAAAACGTATGGCCATAGACCTCGCGCAATACGAGAAGCGTGCTAAACAGGCAGTCGAACTGTTCTGGGGCAATCGCAGTGTTGCGGTCCGGCAACAGGAGGAATCCGGAACTGTAGACCAAGGAACCCGCGGCGCAGTCACTGCGGGTAAGAACATGGATGGCTTCGCCACGCTGATGGCAGATCTTGCCGAAGCAAATGGCCTTACAGATGCGACGGTCATTCATAGCGGGCGTCTCGTCACCCTACCGGGCTTCTTCAGACCAACTAAGCAATGGGATTTCCTCATACTCAGCGAAGGCCGTCTCGTCGCCGCGCTCGAATTCAAGTCGCAGGTCGGCTCGTTCGGCAATAATTTCAATAATCGCATAGAAGAAGCAATCGGGACCGCGCACGACCTGTGGACCGCGTACCGGGAAGGAGCGTTCGGGGAACAACCGAAGCCATTCGTCGGCTGGCTCATGCTCCTCGAAGACGCGCCGGGCTCGCGCTCGCCAGTGACGGATAATTCGCCGCACTTCCCATTGCTTCCGGAATTCAAAGGCGCATCCTATGCCGATCGCTACAACATCCTCTGCAAAAAGCTCGTGCAGGAACAGCTTTACACGTCGGCGTGCATCATGCTCTCGCCGCAGTCAGCCAAGGACACCGGCGACTACTCGGACATGAGCGAGCTCACCAGTCTCAAGACCTTCATCACTACGCTCGCTGGGCATCTTGCCGCAGAGGCGGCTCGCGATTAGAGGGTAGTGGAGCGGGCGCAACTCTGCCTTGAATTTCTCGTATGACGGCTCCCACGGTTCGGGCATGAGCGGAGCCTCGGTCGGAATTCCGAATTTTGTAAGCGTGTTCTTAACCCATGGAATCCAATGCTTATCATGCGTCCGAGTCTCGGGATTCATCGCCTTCTCGACGTTCGAGGGGCAGCCGTGGATGATGATGCAGTTTTGCATACAGGAACTGTAGCTTATTCCATTGGAGTCCAATTCTTCACTTTCGCCATGAGTGCCGCGCACTCCTCGCGTAAAACGCCGCCGATGACCCCGACCTTCTGTCCTGCCGGAGCAGTAAGCCGCTTGGCATGTTCCTCGGCATGATAGTCAGTGAGTTCGTATGGATTCTCCGGTATGTCTTCTTTGTACGCACCGAAAACGACACGCGAAACTCCGGCCCAACTAGCACAGCCGAGGCACATGGAACAGGATTCAAGGGTTGAATAGAGTGTACAGCCGGAGAGATCGAGCGACTGGAGCTTGTCACAGGCAGCACGAATACAAGCGGTTTCTCCGTGTGCGGAAGGGTCTTTCTTGGGCCACACCAAGCTCCAACCTGTCGCGATCACTTCCCCGTCCTTCACCATGACAGCCCCGATTGGAGCGCCGGCCGCAGCCTGTGATTTCCTGGCCTCCTCAATCGCGAGCTTAATGAAGTCGGTGTCGGTCATATTCAAAGTATAACAAAAGGCCGCCGAATCGCTCCGGCGGCCCTTCTGTTCGCACAAGCCCATTGAATTAAAAGCTGCCGAACGCGGTCGGCGCAAGGATGACCCACACGAAGCCCGTGACGTTGCGGTCCCAGTCGGCGAGGAACGCAAGGACACCTTCGAGGACGATCTTCTTGCGGTCTTCGAGGTTCGCGGAGCGTTCCGGGAAGTCGTGCGCGAAGATCATGATTTCGAGGTCTTTCGCGTTCGCGTCGGCCCCAGTTCCTTCTTCGCACCGGATGATGATTTCGTCAGGCGTGACCTTTCCATCGTGGATTTCGCGCCCCTCGATGCTGAGCGCAGGCGCGACGATGCCAGGCAGCGCCTCGGTGAGTTTCGCCGCAAGCTCGCCAAGCCCACGACCGTGTTTGTGTCTGACAGATCCGACCGGCATGGCCGTATTCCTTCCGTGTTCAAGTTGCCGAGTGGACTATATCATAAATAAAGAATTAGGCAAATAAAGACGAAACCGACACTTTCGTGTCGGTCCGCCCAGCTTTGCTCCGAGCGGTGCGAGAACTTAGAACCGTTATTTTAAGTGGCTACAAGTCCTACGAGATGGAGGCTGCCGTAAAGGTGCTACGTCGGGAGTCGCCCTTTGAATTTGTAAAGTGATTTTTATACGAAAATTCCCATCAGCCGAAGCTGATGGGAATTCGCGTCGCTGTAGGCTTTCATTATACTCCAGCAAGAAACGAGGCCTTTGCACGTCATAACACTCACACAAGCTAAAAAGCCTGAAAAGGAGTACCATAAGGCTATTAATTTTGATTGCGTCGTCAAAATATGAACAACACACGATTTCCAATAAGTAAAACGGTCGGGGCGATAATTATCATTGTGGCAGCAATCGGCGTCACCATGCTCGTCGTGTTTCAAAAGCACGCGCCCACCACGAACACTTCCACCTCGACTTCTACATCCTCAACTACTGACACTTCCGCACCAATTGTGGTTGATAAAACTGCGGTCGATCCTGCATTGCTCACTAAGCTACAAACGGATCTGCAGGGCATTACGCCGTACTTTGTCGACAGCAGAAGCTACGACGGCAAGTCTCTCACTCCGCAGGAGGAAAAGATCAGGAACGATGTGGCCGACATCTTGGCATCCAAAGCAGCCGCTAACGGGCACGGGGACAACTATTCGCAATCGTGGCCGATAGCGATTGGCAAACGCTATGTATTGATCACGGTTCCTACGCATACCTACTACGATATGCTGATCGACTCGCAGACAGGCGAAAGCTCCTACCTCCAAAATGCCGCGAGTTATGCTGCTCACCGCCTGCCATTTGAGCGTCCACAACCTGCATCGAACGGCAGACAGACTGTGCTGTATATCGGCTACGAAGACATCTATACCTATACGCTTGATCAGGGTACGTTCGTCCTCGTGCCGGGATCAAAGCTCACTGGCAGCGAAACGTACCACAACGGCAAGGGCGACTTCAGCCTCCTAGTCGACGAAACGCATACCGACAACTCGATACATATTTCCGTGTTCGACGGTTCGCAGGTCGTGCAGAATCCCAACGCTCAGCCGAATGCGCTGCAGACGATGAACAAAAAACTACGGGGAGTAGACCTAACCTTCTAACAAGATGCAACGAAAAACTATTCTTGGCACGATACTGATTGTAGCGATACTCGCATGCGGTTTTGCGATATGGAAAATGTATTCACCAGCTTCTCAGCAATCCACATGGATTCCGGCGAGCGCCCTGCCCAAACATGAACCCTCTGTCAGCGACAACAAATGGTTTTGGATGAATGGCGATACGATTTATTGCCAGGGAAATCCCATAGGCGAAGCGGACGTCGCAACGTTTGAAGCATCGTCGAACAGTGCATATGCTAAAGACAAGAACAATGTCTACATGTGCACAAATGTCGTGGCGAATTTTGATCCAGCGACCTTTGTCGTTGTTGATGCCAACTACGGTAAAGACGCAACGCATGTCGTCTACGGAGGCTACTACCTCGTGCCCGGCGCGGATACCAGGACTTTCAGTGTGATTCCGGGAAGCAGCTATGCCAAAGATCAGTACCGCGTCTGGGATACGTGGCGCGAGCTGCCCGGTGCCAACCCTACAACATTCGAGATTTTGCCTCAGAGTGCTTCGAGGGATAAGAATGCGATTTATATAAGCGACAAGCGATTTGGTCCTGCAAGCCTCATCACCGACAACGCGCAGTATGCAAAGGCACTGCCTCCGGCGTGCAATCCGGCAGATGCCGATCCTATCGAACCGCAAATATTTCCCGGCGCATTCTCCGACGACCTGCAAGTGATTGGATATATGAGTGCTTCTCGCATCTGCGTTATTGATAAAAAGGCAGCAACCGTACAGAGCTTCCCATATGGCTTCTCGGATAGCGCGTCTCTCTCAACAGACGGCTCGCAGGTCTTGTTCTACAAATATCTGAAGGGAGACGGCGCAGGCGAACAAACATGCGCAGATTGCGGACAGTATTCACTTGATCGGGCGACTGGCAAGGTCGAGAAGGTTTCGAAATGATACATTAAGGTGCTTTGCTTACTTTCGAAATAAACTTCCTGCTGAAGAAATCGAATACAAGGAGAAGACCGTAAGTGCCCTAAACGCCCGCTGGAAGGCCTTACAGAGGCGTTTGGACGTACTTTACGATGATCGTTTGGAGGGACGTATTACCGTCTATCAATGGGAAACTAAGCAGAAGGAAATAACCGAGGAGCAAACAAGCCCCCAGTCTCAGATTTCGAGACTTAAAGATGATGAGGCTAAATACTTCGAGATTTGGCTTAACATTGTTGATCTTGCAACACGAGCACGAGAAATCTACCTACGCAGAACCCCTGAGGAGCGGAGGGTACTTTTTTGGGTCAAATTTTTTCGAACCTACTACTTAAGGACGAAAAAGTGGCCTACACACTCACAAAGCCAGTTGAAAAGCTGGCCCAGCGTGTTCAAGAGAGGATAGACCTAGGAAAGACTTTCGAACTCGAAAATAACAAGGTAAATAAAAGACTCTTTCGAGTCTCTCTGTCCTATTCTGCTCGCCCTTCTGAACGACTTTCGAACTTTTGACTGGGCGGAGGAGTACAAATATCCGACCGTGGTGCTCGACCAAATGAAAGGCCTCCTGGCCAAGTACGAAAACCTATAACCCCTCGATTTCCCGCCTGTGTGCCCCTGTAGCGAACTTTGTCGGAGCGATCCACAACTGATACCAGTTTGCACCCTCGACCACCGGTTTGACGAAATTTGAAGCCTTGGCACGAGATGTGGGTAACTACGCCAAAACGAGCTTGGCTTCTCACGCGAATAGGCATAGGGTCGTGTTGCGATGGAAGATACCGAGGACATCGACGCAGCTATCCGCGCTGCGAAAGATATACGACTCAAATACCGGAAAGGCATGCTCAATCCGCTCTCTTTGCTTCCGGAGCCGAAAGCCAAACTGAAGGCGGCGCTCAAAGATCGCATGAGACATCTCGCGGGCGCGTACATCTCGCTCGCCGGCTTCGTCGAGGATGACGACGTCCTCTTTGCCGAGCGCAATCCGAAATCAAAGAAAACAAAGCGAATCTATCTCAAAGTCCTCGAGGACATAGAAACGGCGCAGAAAGAACTGCGCCGTTTTAAGTTGTTGGAGTAGACGGTGTCAGAGCGTTCTCGATCAATCTTTTTAGTTCGTCAGGAGCAAAATGGCCATGATTCTCTAGCCTCAAAAGCGGCACGGCGGCTTCGCGCAGAATCCGCTCGACTTCGCGATCGCGCTCTTGCCGATCGGGTCGCTCATGGGACTTATCATCAAGCTCAATAGCAAGCTTTGGAGAGAGATACGCCTTATCGCATAGCACGAAGTCAACAGACTTCCGATTGATGTGAGCCAGAGCCGCGCGCCAATCCTGCCCCCGAACCGTGTGATCGACCAGTGTTGGCAAATGCACCTGTGCGAAAATGCGATACTCCGCGCCGACTGCCGCAACGAGAGCGTCATAGCATTCGTGCTCTGCTCGAGTAAGGAAGAAATTCTTGCGGTTATAGCGATACTTAGCTTTCTCCGCCACGTCAGCAAAACCTCCACGGGAAATTGCGAGTGCTACTGCGATGACTATAATGATGCCTATAATTATATAAAAGATTGTCATGTTGATTTTAAGAATCCGACAAAACTTTTCCCAAACGCAGTTACTTTTATAAATGGCGCGGCTATGGGGCCAATGCGAGATGAATAGTCAGACATCAAGATTCCGGCATTCACCAAATTGTAGACGTTCTCATTTTTGTCGGTAGTCTGCTCATACACTTGATGAAAATCGGTTCGTGTAAAATCGACATCCTTCAAAACGATCATATCCTCTGCACTAAGAATACCTAATACATGGTACATCCTCTCTAGCTCAAAAGTGTCCTGATTCGGAGATAGCGCAAACCCAAGAAATACGGAGCGCATCGCTTTTCTTTTGTTATCGTTTTTCTCTCTGATATAACGCTCCAACGCGTACACAAATCCGTCTTGGAATTTCGCATCTTGCATAATTGTTTCAGTAAATGCCGAGGGATTATCTCTAACCATTTCAATCCATTCCAATGCTCTTTGTTCACGAAGTTTTAGACCAGCACCATACAATGCCTTGCTTAAACCCCATGCAATATTTAATCCCGGCAATGCGGACGCTATCTGGTCGGCAATGACCAACGCGGAATCTTTTAGAATTTGTTTATCTTTTTCTCCCATATCTTTTTAAGACTTTTTTACTATTTGCTGAACAATCTGATCAAACGTGATCGTGCCGTCTGTGTAACCCTGTAGTGCGGCATCCAGTTCGGCATTAGAGAGAAAGCCACTATAGACGAGTTTAGGGACGGAAGTAAAGCCATTCCTTTTTGCCACGATCGCCAGCACCTGCTCGTTGAATTCTCGTACCAAATAATCCCTAAAGTCATTGAGGAATTTTTTGTAGCGGATCACGGTGTATATATCGTAATACTGCGTGAGCTTAGGCCCGTTCGTTTCCATCAAGTAATTGAAAATGGTGCGTATCTTTCCACGAGCGATATCGTACTTCCGTTTCTCTCGCGAATAGGTGGTGTACCGCGCTCGCTCAAGCGGCAGATAATGATTTTCTACCTCGACACCACTCTTCGATTGATCAATGCCGAACTGCCAGAACTTCTTGATTGGCTTAAGGTATTTGATGCTCTGCGCCGTCGGCGACTTTTTAGCAAACGGATACTTGCAGTACACAACCTCCTCTTTTTCAAACTCAAACGATCGCGGCTTCTCTTTATCCTCGTATCCCTTGAATCGCTTCTCCTTGAGATAGGTAAAGAGGCTGTACTTTTGCCGATAACCTACGATCAACCCTCCCTTGCGGCGCACTTTCATCGTCTCGTTCCTGAGATATTCAAAGTCGACTGGAAATTGATACTTCCGGCCTTTGATATCGACCTCCTCCCATTCGATCATGCGGAATGAATCGCCGACCACAAACAGCTCGTGCGCGATGCTCTCCAAAAAGCCTCCTAGCACATCGCCCTGACCGTACAGGCCATCCCGATAGAACGAATGCTCGTCGGTGAAATACATCTCGAGGTCTTTTTTCAAGACTGGATCATCGCACTCGATGCTGAAGTAATTGCGTTCGTGAGTCACATAGCCGGGACGATCCGCCACCGGTATATCGCGCAACGGAAAGAGCGAGTACCGTACAGAGTCGGTCTCGTTGCTTAGTTCCATTGCGTTCCATGACGCCTTCTCTAGCCGGTCGCGGCCTTGAATGTAGCCGAGGAACGGATCATCGAACACATAGCCTTTCACTCTTTGTTTGTAAGCGCGTCGTCTCATATCTTTTTCTCTTGAACTTTCTTAAGCACTTCGACCAATTGTCGGATAGCATCTCGCTTCTTTGCCCACTCGACAAATGCCTCCGCGCATTCTTCCTCCGGCTGGTACGGCCGGTAGCTCAACTCACGGATGAACTTGCTCGGATGGTCTGCGACCTCTTGCAAGCCGGAATAGACACGGACGTTATCGTAGGTCTTAGGAAGCTCCGATATCTGGCCGAGGATTTCGCCGAACCAGTGATGGTAGCGAGTAAGCTCCCAGTTTATGAGCTTGAGCGTGAGGTCGAGACCTCCGACTTCCTTCGGCTTCGAGAGTACCTCCATTGCTTTGACGAACTGGCCTGGCTGGTACGCAACTTCAATCGTTTGCACGTACTCGATCATCAGGCTGTAATCCTGCCTGAATTCGCAGACGAGGTATACGAATCCGCCAAGAATGAGACCGAGGCGATTGCGATACATGATGTTGTCGACATTTTTCTCGTCGGCATTGATGACTGGCAACATGAGCGTGAGCAATCCGGACAACACCTTAAAAAGCGTTGGGCAATTTTCAATGACTGATGGGAATAGAGTCTTTTCAAGTTCTTCCCAAAACTCCGAGTCGAGAAGTATCTGCTTTGGCAGAAATGGAAGGTAAACGCCAGCACCGGCGATCTTCGCGCCATACTCGTCGGCCAGAGCAACCTTGTTGATATAAAGCAAGCGACTGATCCACTCGAAGCGAGCCTTGATGAACATCGCAAGCTCCTTATGTTTTCCTTTCTGGTAGAGGTCTTGGAGAACGGTGTTGTGGTGCGTAATCAGCTTCTCAAAGAATTTGGCGAAGTACTGCTTTTCCTTTGCATGGGCATCGTCGAGCGTTTCCTTTTCGAGCCGGTCTTGCGGCGTTATAACGCGTCCCTCACACTGGACTTCAAGATCGAGGCGATCCCAGTAGTCGAGGATTTGGTTATAAAACACTCCGGGCAGATCGAGCCGAGCAAGCTCCTCACGGGTGCGAGTGAGCTGGCCGTCTGCGCCGATGAGCGATTTTATTACCTCCTGATACTTGGCGTAATCGAAGCCGTCGATAAGAGTCAGCCCGATCGCAAAGTAAGCGTTGAGATACGCGCCCAGCTCGTCGTCGGTTTGCACTCTCTCATACAAAGCAAAGAAGCCATCGAGATATTTCTCGAAAGCGTCGGTCTCCTGATTCTCATATAGACCCGCGACTGCTTTCTGATAGCGGCTGTACTCATCTTTTTCGTAGTCGCCAGCAAGTGCGGTCTGATAAAAATCAATGACGTATTTGAGCAGATGAGTATCCTGCGGCGCAGTTCCAACACGAGACTCTACCGCTTTGAGAATGTCGAAAATACCGTTCTCGAACCACAAATAGTCTGGGCTACCTATACGCAGAGGCCCTTTGCCCTGAAGCTCGAAATTCAGCTTCAGGGTGAGCGTAGACATGCTGTTTGCCTTGACCTCCACCTGCGTTTGCGGGAACCACCAGCCACGCTCTCTGTCGATATATTTCTTTCGCTTGGCGTAGTCGGTGATCAAGTTTGCAAGCACCATCGGCGTGTAAATCACGTCGTTCCAATTTTCGGCGTGCCAGAGATCTTCAAAGAGAGTTTTGAGTATTGAGAGATGATCCTGCGTTCGCACGCGCGAAGTCTGCACAATGCTCCAGCTTTTATAGGAATACCGGGTCCGATCCGAGGCAAGCCGGATGCTCGTCTTTATGTCGGACTGCAACCTCTCAAAAAGGTTCTTCGGCTTGATGGTGAGAATGTAGTGATTCTTGAAAACAATGATGCCAAGCAAGCAGATAACTACTAGAACGACAACGGCAATGAAGCTGATCGGTGACGGAAGCGCGAGAATCTGAATACGGAGCAAGACGGCAATCGCAAAGATATCAGTAAAGACGAGGAGTTTGAAAAAGAAATTGCCGACGGTTTCCTGATTGACGTAATCGGACACCTTAGACGAGTACTTATCGGTCGTGAGCTGGAGACCGACCGCGTATAAAGCAAATAAGAGTCCGAGGATGGCGGAGATCGCGCCAATAGATATCTCAAGCACGAGCTTAAAGAATTCTTTGTCGGGAATCGTAAAGAAATTAAAGTGTGCGGCGAAAGCTATAAACCAGCCGGCCTGCACCTGAGAGAGTAGATTTGCGAGCTTCTCGACGCCCCAATCAGCGAGGGTTACTCCGACCAGTGCCAGTATTAGAACCAAGATCGTACCCATAGACTGCCGCACGATCTGCATCGGTATGGTGTACTCAGTCTTCCGGCGTTCCTGATTGCGGTAAAGTACCCTTAATGACTCGCGTCGTCGCTGAAAGATGCTGTAAAAGAAGCCGGCAAAGACACCCCAAGCATAGACGAGCCAGTTCGGTTTTTTGTCCACTTCAAAAGCAAAGGAGGGAGAGGTTCTCTGTCTCCATGAAATCCTACGAAAGAAAAATTGTATAGCTCGGATGATTTTCATGGGACTCTTTCATAACCTTATTTTCCAGACTTCGTCCGGTTGTCTTGTTTGCAGAGCATCTGACAATTTTCGGCCGTAGTCTTTCCACCTTCATGCCATGGAGCAATATGATCGGCCTCCATTTCTGAGATGTCATATTTTTTCTTGCAAAACGGGCAGATGCCATCTTGCCGCTCGTATGCTTCACGCTTCATCTTGTCGGTAAAAGCGCGGATAGAAAGCTCTCGCTCCTGTCCCGTTAAGACATAAGGGTAGATACCGGACTTTTTCGTCACGTCCTCGTCTTGCATCAACTTCTTAACTTCGGCTTCGAGCTTAGTCTCATTCAATTTCTTGTCTTTGAATTCGTTGTATAGCTCACCCCAATTCACACTCGTCATTTCCTTGCGGTAATTTGGGAACGTCTTTCGTACCCATGCAATAACGCTTTGGAAGTAAGCCCACAATTCCTCTGCATTCTCGTCGTGTTGATGTTTGGCCATGTAATTGGCCACTTCATCGTTATTTATCCACGAGAGTGCGGTTTCCAAATACTCTTGCCGGATCGGCGAGCCGCTAATTAACTGTCCGCCATCGTTTGCCAACAAATACGCCGCACAGTTTGATTTGCTGAATTTTAGCTTTGCATCAGAAAGCCACGGGCCGGTATATACAGCGTTGCGTAGCTCTTGGTCGGTTAAACGCTCTCCGGCAATATTGATTGTCTTAAACCAATCAAGTTTCTCTTTATCGTTTCCCTCGCAGAAATAAATCATCAATTCGTAGTTCAGAATTTGTTCCTGCTCCTCTTTGGTAAGGTTATGGAACATAGCGAGGCGACCATTGAAATCCACCGAGAAGTCGCCATTTACATACTGGCCTAGACTGATTGTCCTCTGCTGTCCGTCAAGTACTTCAAAATTTCCGTCATCGGTTTTCACCCAATACATCACGTTGAGAGGGAAGCCTTTTCTAACGGTATCAATAACCGCATCGCGCTGTTTGTCTTTGTATACGAATTCGCGCTGATACTTCGGGCGCACATCAAGCTTTCCACCATACGCAACAACGCCCTCCTCAGAGCCATCTTTGTAGCCATTCACGACTTCCCGCACAGTAATTTTGTTTAGATCAATTTTCATATTATTTTTTACGCTTAATTAAAATTCGATTATATATTTTCCTACCTTTAATCAAGGTAAAACATTCGTAACCAATCCATCTTGCGGAATTAGCGATACCCAAAATTTCAAACTGTGCTGGACTATATTTATCAACAAAAGTAATTGGTACACCCATCACTCCGTCATAATCCATCGGAATATCGGAGACTTTATCGATGTTTATAACATCGGAATTATCATATTTAGGGAATTCCTCTGGTGTATATTTCTTATACAAGACTATTTTCTCGTGACGTTTTGTGGTCTCGAGGTTTGTATACCACACAATTCTACCCATGCTGAAAAACTTTATACCATTCTCAACTTTTATTCTTGATTCAGTCTCAATGTCATAATCGTCAGGAACCTGAAACCATTTTGTGCCACCATTGTCGTAGCCATGCCATAGTTTATTTTCTTTGATGAAGCCAAAGGTTTCTTTATAGGTTACTGCATTTTGGTCACCTAGAATCAAAAACTTTTTGTTGTGTTCTACTAGCTGTGCGACATACTCGCGGAACAAGGAAAAAGGCGGATTTGTTACTACAATATCAGCTTGCTTCAGCAGTTCTATGCTTTCTTCACTTCTAAAATCTCCTTCACCCTCTAATGGAGCCCATTCATTGTTTTTGTTAGCCTTGAGTTGCTCGGCAATATCACGCAAGTCAAATGCGCCATCGCCGTCTATATCATCAACTTCATTGATAATGAATTTGTTCGCGGTTACCTTAGGACGGCCCTTGGGCGTGTTTATGGCCTTGATGTCGCCAAATAGCCCTAATTGCGTATTGGCTATAGGAGACGGCTTGTAACTAGTGGCAATAAGTCTTTTCAGTCCGAGTGCATTGAAATTTCCTGCGAAATATTTAAAGAAGTTGCTCTCAAATGGATCATCGCAGTTGCAATACACTACCTTGCCACGGAATTGATCTTTGTAGTGTTTCAACTCTTTTTCAATATCAACAATCTGAGTATAAAACTCATCTTTCTTCGCGGCGCTTGCCTTGTGCAAGTTCTTATTCAATGACTTTTTGGCGATTTCCTTTGGCATAAATTTATAGGTTGGTTGGAAAATTCTTCCAAAGCTGACTGGTCATCGATTGATCCAGCTTTGCCCAAACGGTATGTGCTATGAGATGGGCAACTTGATCTGCGCCGACCTTGTTTGTTATCGGATCGATCGAGACTTCTACCTTCTTACCATCCTGCAAAAGCACGCACTCAATGTCGTACCCGTAGCTATCCTCGTCAGAGCTGTTCTTTTCGAAAAACACTTTATCCTTTTTAACCGTCAATTTCTCGCATGCAAAAGGAGTGTTCTTAAAGAACTTATCATTGAGTATGGTTTGTATAGCTTCAACATCGGCCGAAGTATATGGCGGCAGGGTATCAATCTTGCCCAAGCCTTCCATTTTTACTTTGAGCAAGAAAATAGTCTCTTCTTTGAGCTTGGCGCGGGCCCAATCTTTTTGCGGATCTGTCAGCAATTCACCCAAGCCATCCAAGATGTGCTTGTTATCCATCTTTTCCAGCAAATCGATGCACTTGGCGAGGGTGTCCTTGAATGACAGTCCGGAACGATCCTCAACAATAGTTTTATTGATATCCCAGCCTTTCTTTTCGAAATAGTACACGTCGAAAATATCACGGCTCGTCTTACCGACGCGCTCGTACATGGCCATCAATTTGTGGGCGTATGTATCAGCTTCCACCATGACCAGCATGGAGATACCAAGCAAGGTCTTAAGCTCATAGCGCGAGCCAAAGTTCCGGCGATTGATTTCGACTTTTATCTTCTGTGCTCCAGGTGCGTAAGAGATAACATTCAGGAGATTGAACTTTTTAATGTAGGAATCGGTAATCGTTCCATAGGCCGCAGTGATTTTCTGAATCTTCTCAAAGACCTCTGCCTCTTTGCTTTCGTCCAACAGATCGAAGTCCAAGTCTACCGAGTTACGATTGAGTCCGTAGAATAAAAGCGCGGCCGTCCCGCCTTTGAAACCCAAGTGAGGAGCGATCGAAGTATCGGAATAAATATCCTTGAGAATTTGGAGCAATATTGCTTTGTGCTTTGAGTAATCTAAAGTCATACGTTTTTCGCTTTATCGGGCTGGTTGCTTTTATAGTGCTCGAGATAGGTCTTTACTTTCTTTTCCATTCGCTTGTTGTGGTAGATAGGTAACATCTCAAAGACTTTATCCCAATCCAAAGCATCCAAATTATCGAAATGATAGTCTTTGCTGACATAAATCCGGTCCAAGAAAGCGCGCTCCTTAGTTGCTGTGGCAATACCTTCCGTATGCTCGATGCCGGCAGTGTTACTTAAGACATAATCTTTCATGCGGATGAAAGAGATTTTTTGACCATCAGCTTCGATCTCTCTGGTCACGTATGAAGCAACAAAAATATTGCCGTAGTATTGAAAGTTGATACCGGCACGAGTTAAAACAGACTCAAAGCTGATGTAAGAGGGAGTGTAGATCGCAGTCGCTAATTCAGAACGGTTGTAATTCTTGTCTTTAGCATAAAAGCCGCGATGTACTCGGATCAACTTACCGCTTTTTACGTAGCTGTTTAATCTGACGCGAACAGCATTTTCAGCTTCTTCTCCCCATAACAAAGCCACGTCTTTGATTGAAAAGACGGTTTTGGGAGATCTCAATAAGACCTCTACATATTGACCTTTTGTCGGTTTATTATCCATATACTTACCTATAGTTAGTTTAAAGCTAACTTCCAGTGCATTATATGATATACTAAGCTTAAGCACAAGTAGCTTATCCAGAATAAGCAATACGGCTTAAAGATGATTATGAAGATGAAAAAGGCCACATTGGCCAAGACGTACAAATTCAATACGAACCGGTCTGTCGGTATGGCGAATGCTTATCGCTTTTCTACCTCTGCGATTACCGGCGAACTGCGATCCGCGCTCAGGGACTTTGCGGACATCGAGCGGCCGGCCGAACTGGTAAAGACCGACGATCTGGCCATTCAAGCATTGGTGGGTGCGCTCAATCAAAACAGCCGGAGCATAGAAGCAATGACACGAGCGTATCTGGCTGCGCTTGGCAAAATCGCGGACTTGGAAACAAGCGTGGCGAAGCTCACGGCCGAAGGCGCGGCATACGGCCTTGCCGGCAAGCGAACCAAGCCGGCAGATAGTAAAAAGACCGTTTACTTTTCAAAAGATGGCGACCTGTACCGCGAGCCGAAAGCTAAGCATTGCTACTCGATGGGTACGGAAAAGCAACGGCAGAAAATCGTACGGGTCCTTCTTGAACGAAAGGGGTATGTGCCAACGGACGAGCTTGTAGGATTGACCGGAAGCAAGAACCGCAAGTCGCTCCACAACGCGAAGCTCATGATCAACCGCAAGGTGCGCTACGCGCTCGGCATCGACAGCTTTATCGTTGGCCGCGCCGTAAACGGATACAAACTCAATCCGGAATACAAAATAAAAGAGGTGTAGCTCTGATGTAGTTAATAAGTGGGAGCGACAAGCAGCAAAATGGCTGCTTTTTTCGTGTCTGACTACACGCTCGCAGTATTCCAGAAGCGTATGCCAAATTGCCACAATGAATGCGTGTGAGAGGACGTTAATGACAATGAAAATGCCACATGCAAAACAATTATTACAAAACCGCCGACCTGGCATTGGTCGCGGTGCTTTTATTATTCATTCCTGATTCTCTGGAGGTCGTGGATCGGGGAAATCCGCACAAGGTGCTCTTTTGTTTCGGCAAGAGCCCTGACCTGGATTCTCTGGTGAAGCGATACTGGAATCGCGAGCTTGCGGTCGAACCGCAGGCGTTCTTCAACCAGCTCAAACAGGTCAAAGTACGGATTTATGCCGAGGACTAAGACCTGTGAAAATCAAACCGGAAACGCTGGAGAAGCTCCGTGCGATCCTGAAGCATGACTTTGGCTTGGACGTAAACGACCAAGACCTGCACGACATCGCCTTCAATCTGGTGAGGTACTACGACGCGCTGTCGCGGTTTTACCTCGAGGACATCACGAGCGGCCGCACGCTCATCGAACCGTATGACACCAAACCAAAGCGAACAAAAGCATAAGGTCCGAGACTACCGCGAAGCTCCGTTTGCCTATCAAGACAAGCCGGCTTTGCGGTACATGCGACAGGAATGGATCGACAAGCGCGTAAGCGATGATGCGTACCGCAATCTGCGGAATGTCTACTGCGCTCTGACTGAGATCGCATCGAACAAAGCGAGCCAAACCATCGAGGCGTCGAACCGGACGCTCTTGCTTTACTGTGGCCTCAAAGACTGGCGCACGATCAAGAAATGTCTCGACACGCTCGAAGCGTGGGCATTTATCGTGACCACGAAAGTGCGTGGCGCGGATGCCAAGTTCAAGCCACGAAGCATCACCTTGCTTTCCGTCCTACATCTGGCGCAGGATGGCGGCCGATCTGCACGAAATGCCGGCCGGCACGCGGCGCATACCGCATCGCACGGAGAAGATAGAGAAGCTAAGGGTTCAAAAGAAATTAAAGAAAATTATAAAGAAGTTAACGGCGCGAACCTCAAGAAGATCAACGACATGAAAGCCAAGCTGGTAGCAAAAATGACGATGAAAGGCCGGTCGTCATTTAACCGCAACTGACCTTATTTAACCGTTTTTGAGTCACCGGAACCCACCAGTAGCCACCGGAAAATGCTGCAAATACCCAACAAAAGCCAACAAAACCCAACGTTTCGAGCAAAAGACTGGTGGAATGTGGGTAACTCGGGCTTAGCAGCGCAAACGAATAGGCATATGGTGTGTCTGGTACCGAACGTCGAATTCGAACCAACAAATTATTAGCAATTATGACCATGACAATGAATCAAGAAAATCAACCATTGCGAGCCGTGGGGTACGCCCGCGTGTCATCCAAGGATCAGGAGGATACCGGTTACTCGCTTCCGGCGCAGGAAAAGCTCTTGCACGACTATGCCGATCGCAACGGCTACGAGATGGTCAAGGTATTCGCCATCCAGGAATCGGCGGCTGGCAAAATCCAGCGCAAGATATTCCACGAGATGCTCGAATACGTGACCAAGACGAAGATCAACACGATCTTCGTCGAGACGACCGACCGCCTCACGCGCAACTTTGCCGACGTGCCGGTCATCGACGAGTGGATACTGGCCGATGAAAAGCACACCATCCACCTCGTCAAAGAGAGCTGTACGCTCCACAAGGACTCCAAGTCGCACGAGTGGTTTATGTGGCGCGTCAAAGTAGCCACGGCCGAGTACTACATCCGACTCCTTTCCGAGAACGTGAAGAAAGGCCAGAAAGAAAAGCTCGCGCAAGGCTGGCTGCCGAGCAAGCCGCCGCTCGGCTACAAAACCGTCGGCGAGAAGGGACACAAAATCCACGTGCTCGATCCGGATAAGGCACCGATCGTCAAAAGAATGTTCGAACTCTATGCCACGAATATACACTCGACCAAGAAACTGGCCGATGAGATGTACAAGCTCGGCATGCGCTCGCGCGGAGGCAACAAGGTAAGTCACTCGCGCGTGCATCAGCTTCTTGGCGATCCGTTCTACTACGGCATGAACCGCTGGAACGGCAAAGTCGCCCAGGGCGGACATGAGCCGCTTATCACCAAAGAATTATTCATGCGGTGCCAAGACATCATGCACAGCAACGGCACGCCGAGATACAACAAGCACAACTCGCTTTTCAAAAACGTGTTTCGGTGCGAGGAGTGCAAGGGCCGCGTAACGTGGGAGATACAGAAAGGCCATTGGTATGGCCACTGCAATCACTATAAAAACTGCACGCAGAAAGAATATGTCCGGCAGGAGCAGGTCGACGAGCAAGTGATGGAAAATATCGAGCAGTTAAGCTCGAAGCATGACGAGGCCATCGAGCATATGCTCACCTGGGTTCAGGAAGCACTCAAGGAAAGCCATAGCGAGGAAATAGAATTCAGGGAAAAGGCAACCGGCGAGCTGGAGCGACGATATCAGACGGCGACGCAACGGCTCGACAAAATATATGACGATAAGATCGACGGCAAAATAAGCGAGGACTTCTATCAGAAAAAGTACGCGCAGTACAAGCTCGAGCAGGAAGAAGTGATGGATAGCCTCAATAAGCACAAGAACGCTAATCTCAAGTACTTCGACATGGGATCGACTTTCTTGCAGATGGCCAAGGAGGCGCGGAAGATTTACGTAAACCGGAGCACGCTCGAGATGGTCGACGACAAGAAGCTTTTGATGTCGCTGTTATTTTCGAACTCGACGATAAACGGCAAGAAAGTGGAGATTTCATACCATAAAGCCTTCAAAATCATCTCCGACCGTGTCATGCAGATGATGGGAGAAAAAACAGACGAAAAAAGAACTTTCGAACCGCCAAAAAAGCCCGTCAATAAAGGAAAAACACCAGCTTTCGCTGATGTTAATCCTATCTGGCTCCGCGGCCAGGACTCGAACCTGGAACCAACTCCTTACATCGCTCCTTCCATTACTGGCAGGGATGGACTATATCATCACCCCGAAGGGTGCGAGGCGCTTCCCGGGAAAGACAAAGATTAATCCGTCTTTCCAAGTACTCTCTTGCGAGATAGTCTCTACACCTTTCCCGACATTCGGGACTTGGCTCGGGATTGCCCGCGATTTCTCGCTCGGGGTTCCCCGAATTCACCTCGTTCTTCGACCAAAGTTTCCTTTGGAAGCTGCGTTTGCCACAGGGAGCTGCTCTACCATTGAGCTACCGCGGAATGTTTGTGCCCCGCATGCGGGACTTCTGCATTCTAGCGGAAAAGGAAGATTCGGCAATAACACGGTTCGGGCTGCTGCTTGACGGCAAGCAGGGTTCGGCCTAGAATCCGAGCAGTCTAGTTGGTGCAACATGTAGCGAAGAGGATGCCATGGCCAAGAGAATGATAGTGATTCATCTTGCGCGGACCGCGTCGGAAACCGCAGAAGAGTCGCTCTTGATGGAATTCGTTCGAGCAACGCACAAATTCAGGGAGGCAAAGAAAGCTATTGCGGACCGCATAGGTATGCAGGGAACGCCAGCGCGACAGTGTGTCGTGCTTACGTGCCTGCTGGCGCACCCCGGTATTTCCCAGGCCCGTCTGGCGAAGCTCACGGGAACCGACGATTCGACCTTGAATACCATGGTGCGTGAACTCGGCGGGCGTGGCCAGAAATTGCTGACGGCGAAGAAAGACCCCGCCAGTCCCAAGTTCTCGATCCTCACCCTGACGTCTTCTGGCGAATTCGCCGCCAGGCGGATTGTTCGGCTCGTCGGCGCCTTCCAATCCAACCAGTGATCCGCCGCCTATCCGCGCGAACGAGAAGCTCAGTCTTCCCGTCTCGTGCGGGAAGGCGGCTTTTCTTTTCCCCTCTCATATGGTATTATCAGCCCCAATGAGGAAATACGGCGAGGAGGCGAAGATAAGCGAGATGCTGGTGCCTCTTGCCGACTTCCTGAAGTCATACAATAGGGACATGCCGGAGAGCTTTCCGCGCGCAACCACCGCCCTTCTGCGGAAGTTCAAGGAGTCGAACGCCTCCCTTTTTAAGCACGGCGATCTCTGGTCCCTGGACCTCCACCGGAAGAAGATCATTGACTGGCTTCCCCGTGAAAGCGCCGTTTCCTAAAGCGTGCTATACTTGAGGAGTCAACCTGGCGCTGAGTGAAGGGTGCGGAAGAGGGTGTCGATCTTCAGCTTACTGGAATTGATATCTTATTCGCGTGCTTGTGCGCTATCCATCTAAACCACCATCGTATGCAGACAGGAATCATCGCCCGCCTCGTCAAGGAGAAAGGCTTCGGGTTTATCAAAGCAGAAGGCATGGAGAAGGACCTCTTCTTCCACGCCAACGAAGTTCAGGGAATCACCTTCCCCGAGCTTGAGGAAGGAGACACCGTCTCTTTCGAAGTCGGCGAAAGCCCGAAGGGACCGAACGCGGTCAATGTGAGCAAAGTCGAAGCAACCGCATAAATCTTCGTCAGTAACGCAAACACAACGTCCCGGCATTTGCCGGGACGTTGTGTTTGCCGCCGGATACATTCAGCCGGTTCGCAACATTCGTTGCGAACCGGCTTTCAAAATCTCCCATCAATAAAATCGGTTGTAGACTGAGGGATACAGCGGTCTTCCCCAATCGATAGGCAGCTGTCGCCGCAGTCTGGCTTTTTCGCGTTTCGCGGCTTTGTCTTTTCTTGAGGGCCTGCTACCCGGACCCTTCTTGCGATTCGCCTTCCGGCGCTTGTTTGCTCCGCTCATTTGAATTCTCCCACGGTGTGCGGCCTAATACGACACTATCGGCTCCCGTCGTTCCCGTCAACTTTTCTTTTACCCCACTTCTCCCAGATACGGCACCGGCAGGCGTTTCGCGCCGTATGCGCCGCTAAAGAGGCCTTCCTGTGGGTTCCCCTTGCCTTCAAGCGCCGCCGCGCTTGAACCGAGATAGACGGTGCCGGGGCCGAAGCGCCTCGCAAGCGCGTCCACGCTCTTATACAGCCCGCCGAAGCGGTTCATGGCCCCCGGTTCGCTAAAGAGCGCAAGCTGCGGCTTTTCCGCCTTCTCGAGCCCGTAGAGCGTCACGCCGGTGGCCCGGTAGAGGGAGCCCTCCCGGAACAACTCCGGGAAACGTTCGAATACGGCGGCGATGACTTCCTGGGGTGCCGCGGTCGCTTCCCCAAGCTTGAAATGCGTCCCCGCATACCGGAAGCTCTGGGTCTTGAGAAAAAAGGAAACTTCTCCCGCGATAAGCTTTTTCCTCCGCGCCTTCGAGCACGCATTCTCGATATTCTTCGAAAGCGCGGACCGCAGATACTCCGCACCCTGCCGGGGCGCGAACGTGCGCGTCACCTGTATCGAATGCGGGGCCGTATCCGCGCCGCACGAAAGCGGCATGACGGATTCGCCCCGCAGTTCCTGCCACAGCTCGAGTACGGGCTTCGCGAAGCGGGCGCGAACCCATGCCCCGGACATATTCGCGAGATCGAGCGCGGTATGAAGCCCTTCCCCTTCGAGCTTCGCCGCGATGTTCGGCCCTATACCCCAGACCCTCCGAAGGGGCGTCTTCGAAAGAAGCTCCGGTACGTTCTCCGGCGTCACGACCGTGAAGCCGTCGGGCTTCTTGTGCTTTGAGCCGAGCTTCGCAAGAACTTTGGTCGGACCAAGGCCGACCGAGAACGTCATGTTGAGTTCCCGCTTCAGATCCTCCCGCATCCTGCGGACCGCTTCCTCCGGGGGTGTAGCGAGTCCCGTGAGATCGCCGAAGCATTCGTCGATTCCGTATTCCTCGACCAAGGGCGTATAGCGTCTCGCGATCGCGTACATGCGCTTCGAGTACATCTGATACGTCTCATAATCCGAAGACAGAATGATCGCCTGTGGGCAGATGCGCCGCACCTGGGAGAGCGGAACGCCGCGGGTAACGCCGAGCCGCTTGGCTTCATAGCTTGCGGAAGAGACGATGCCGCGCTCCTTGCCCGTGATAACCGGCTTCCCCCTGAGCGCCGGATTCTTCGCGATCTCGCAGGAAGCGAAGAACGCGTCCCCGTCGACATGAAAAATGGCGCGGACAAGAGCGCGCTCCATACCGTCAGTATTTACGCACCACCGCGGTCACCACCGCCTCTATGCTCAAAGCTTCCTTCGGATAAATAGGTTTGAACTTTTCGTTCGCGGGGTCGAGATAGTACGCGTCGCCCTTCTTCCGCAGGTATTTCATCGTGTATTCGCCGTCGATCGAGGCGACGACGATTTCCCCCGGCTTATAGGTCGCCCGGCGCTCGACGACGACCAGATCGCCCGGGCGGATCCCCGCGTCGATCATGGAATCGCCCTTTACCTTGAGGATATAGGTCGACTCTTTTCGGGGCGTGAGGTATTCGTCGAAATCCATCACATCGAGAAGCTCTTCTTCCGCGGGCGACGGAAAGCCCGCTTCGATGAGGCCGAGAAGCCGTACGCCGGAACTCCGGAGCCGCTCTCCGGGCGAGAGCTTGCCGCCCGCGTCCTTCTCCACGATGCCGTCCTCGACGAGCTTGCCGATCAGCTTATACGCGGCGTTCTTCGACTTGAACCGCGCGAGCTTCATAAGTTCTCCGTATCCCGGGAGGCGATAGTGCTGCTCGTAGAAAGCGACGACTTTCTCCTTCTGCGCGCGGTAGTCGCTCATGCATACATGATAGGTGAACCACGGTTCACCGGCAAGTGGATAACTCCTCCGCACGCGTTTCGGCTAGCACCACAGGTGCTTATAGATATCCTCCTCCGCAAGACCGATATTGCGCACCAGAAAATCTCCCACGAAATCCCGCAACAGGAATTTGTTGACTATGGCATGCCTTGGAATTGTGGCGCACTTGCCGGAAACAAGATGTACTGCTTTCGTATGCTTGCTGCCGCTGTACCTGATTTCAAACCCGCCAATCTTTCGCAAGGCCCTGAACACATCCTCGGGAGTACAGGCCGCGAGCTTCGGTTTGCCGATCCTCGCCATATCCTCCCTGGTTTAGCAAACCTCAAGCTGGTTATCCTTGAGGGTAAGGATTGCTTCGCTCTTTCCGGTAGCGCTTGCCTGCCGTTCCATGGATACGAGCTTTCGGAACATGTCTTCAAGTTGTATGTGGGTGTCGGACAAGGGAGAATAGTAGCCTACCTCGCTCCTGAATTCTTCGGGAACCTCGAAGTGCGTCTGCACCGCGTCGTTCACCATCGGAACGAGTTCGGTTATATTAGCCGCCTGCGTGTAGCAGTGCTCCAAAGACCCGTCGTCCGCGGAAATGCGCGCCCAGAGCCCCTCTTCCGAGGATTCGATCGATACCTTTATCCTTTGCGGCAGCCTGGACCGGTATTCTTTGATGGTCGATTCTCTGGTGTTCATGGTTTTCATCTTATCGCATGCAAGGATGAATTTGTAGGGAAAGCCCGGATTATTCCAATACCGACTGGATCACAAACAGCAGCACCAGGGCGCTCCCGAGGATAAGCGTAAAGCCGCCCGTGAAATGGAAGAATTCCCTGATCCAGGGACGCGCGCTTCGGGACTGTCCGTAGGTGAGCTTCATGGCGAAGGCAGGGTGAGTCCGGTAAGGACATTCGCGCTTGCCGCATCAGCCGGGATTTCAAGCGGAGGGAATGCCAGGCTCCGGTTGAGAAGCCCAAGACCGAGCATCACCGCTATCACGACGAGACCCGCGGTAAGGGCGCTAAAGCGCGGGAGCTTAAGGTGGAATACGAGCCCGAGCCCGATCGCAAGGAGAAAGGCGAGGATGATCGCGCCGAACGCGTAAGCGGAGAACTTAAGCGGCGAGGCGAGGACTGCGGCAACCGGGGAAACGCGTTCGTCCTGCACGCCAAGAACGACCGGTTCCGTCGCGCCTCCCTTTTCCGTCACGACCGGAACCGTAGCGGGGACTGCTGTCGCTTTCGCGATCTCCGGGGCTTTGAGAGCCGTCGGAGCAGGCTGTGCCGCAAGTTTCGCGCCGCCTGCGGGCTTTGCGAAGAATTCCACGACGAAGAGCGTGGACTTGCCCTCATAGGTGCCGGTCGCCATCCCGATGCCGATCGACGTAAAGTGGGTGCCAAGGATGTTCGCGCGGTGCGCGGGCGAAGCGAGCCAGGCGTCGACGAGCTGCTCGGAGTCGCCGAAGTTGACCGCGAGGTTTTCCCCGGCATAGGTATAGTCGTAGCCTGCGGCCGTAAACCAGTGCCACGGGAGCGTCCCGTCGGGGCTCACATGCGAGAAATAGCCCTTGGCGGACATGTCGTCGGCCTTGGCCTGCGCCGCGCGGGCAAGCCCGGGGTCGGGCGTGAGAACGGCGAGATGGCTTTCGCTGCGGGCATCGTTCGTAAGCGCGGTCACGACCCCCGGAAGGACGCTTGCGAGATAGTCGCTTTGCCTGAACGTGATGAATTCCTGGGCGAACACCGCTCCCTCGATAAGAATGGCGAGGATGAGGACGCCAAGCACCGCTTCGCGCCTGAGGAGATGCGGATGGCGGTCGTTCTCGACCGAAGCGACGAACGTATGCTTGAGGTGTTTCCACCAGGGCTTTCGGGGGCTCGCCATGTTGGCATAAGCATGACACGAAAGCGCCCGCTTTACAAGCGGGCGCTTTCGGGAGGGGATAACTTCCCTGCTCTTTACGGCTTAAGGGTGCCTGCCTTTACTGCCGCGTCATAGGCGGCCTGGAGTTTCGCAAGCTGCTCGAGAGCTTTCGCAAGCTGTGCCTTTGCTTCAACCGAAGCCATTGCCTTCGTTTCGTCAGAGGCAGTCGGAAGGCTGCCGGAATTGAGAGCTGCGCGGGTCAGCGGCCCTACATAGCCTGTTGCCGGAACGCCGTGCGCCGCCTGCCAGAGTTTCACTGCCGCGAGCGTCATCGGCCCGAAGTATCCGGTCGGGGCGTCTATTTTGAGATAGATGTCCGCGATAAGGGTTTCCTGGAGCGCGGTGACCGCATCCCCGGTCGAGCCGACCGTGAGATCGGTCGAGAAGTTGAAGGCGGATGCGCCGAGCACCTGGCCGCCGGTCGTCGTCGTGACCGTAGGCTGAAGCTGGACGCGCACGCTCTGGCCGCTCCTGCCGTAGCCGAAGGCCGTGCCGAACCCGACGCTCGAAAGCACGAGGACGAGCGTCGCGAGAACGGCCGATTTCTTGATTGAAAAGCTTTTCATGCGAAATAAAATAAATTGCGATCCGATAATATTCCCCCTATACTGTCGTGATCGAGTATTGCACAATCCCATGAAGAACGCAAGGCATCCGGGGTTTCGGGCTGGGGGTAACGGCTGCGCGGCCTGGCTCGTCCTCTCGCTCCTTCCGGTCCTTATTCTCGCGGGGGCTTTCTTTCGTTTCTACGGCCTCTCCGCGCAATCCTACTGGATGGACGAAGGGTACACGATAAATGCCGTGCTTTCCGTAAAGGAGCACGGCTCGACCGTGCTCGATTCGGGCAAGCAGTACTCCTGTCCTACGTACTGCTACCCGACCGCCGTTATCGCGCAGGAATTCGGAGACGGCCCGTTCTCGTACCGTCTCCTCGCCGCGATCGCCGGGACGGCCTTCATTCTTGTCGCGTATCTCGCGGGAGCCGGCATGTTCGGGCGCTTCGCGGGACTTGCCGCAGCCGCCTTCACCGCCCTTTCGTACTTCCAGATCGCCTGGTCGCGGCAGGCTCGCTGGTATACGCTTTTCGAGCTGTTCTTCTGGCTCGCGCTCCTGTGTTTCTACCGCTTTCTCTATGCGGGCGGAAGCCGGGCATCGCGCGTTATGTACGGCGCCGCCACCTTCGTTCTGTCCGCCCTCGCGATTCTCACGCACGGCCTTGGCTGGCTTTTGCCGGGCATCTTTATCGCGTGGTTTCTGGTTGACCGCTGGATTCTTAGAAAACTCTTTAGGCTTCGCGAGGCGGGATTCGCAGCGCTTGCCTTGGCCTGCGCGGGTGCCGTCGGCTGCGCGTTCGCGCCCGCTTCCTTGGCAGGACTTATGAGCCATATAAGTTTCCACTACGAACTTCCCTACTACCTGAGCTTCTACCTCCGCTCCTATTGGCCGCTCCTCCTTCTTGCCCTGGTCGCGCTTGCGCGAACGCGGGAGGACCGGCGCGGCGTATGGCTCCTTCTCTTCGCCCTTCTCGCGTATCTCCTTCCGCTCGGATTTCTGACGGGCATCGTGCACTACCGCTACCTCTTCCACCTCACGCCCGTCATCTTCATTCTCGCCGCGCTCGGGACTTCCGATCTTATAAGCTTGGCGCGCCCGCGGTGGCAGAAGATAAGTATCGGGCTTCTCGTTGTTCTGGCCTTCTTTGCCTCGGGTACGGGCGTATGGAAGCCCGAGAGCCTCTACTTCCTCGAGTCGGACGATCCTGCGGCGCTCGCCGCCCGCCCCTACTACGCCTATACGCCGCAGCCGGACTGGACGGGAGCGTACGCGTACATCAAGTCGCACCGCGTCCCGGGAGACGCGATCGTCTCGTCTCTCCCTCAATTCACCAAGATATTCCTCGGCGAGCCCGGCTATTGGGTGCGGTATGACTATCTGGGTTTTGACGATCCTGCGGCGGTTTCCCCCGACGGGCGCGAATCCTATGTCGGAGCAAGGGTGCTCGACGGACTCGCCCCGCTTCAGGCGCTCACCTCCTCTTCGCGCGGCTACCTCGTCCTTGATACGCTTGCCCTGAGCCCCGGCCGCCTTCCGGAGGAGGAAACCGCCTATATCCGGGAGCATTTTACGGAGGTGTTTTACAGCAAGACGAATTCTTATTCCGAAATCTGGGTGTATCGGTTCTAGGCAGGTCCCGGCGTATTTGTATTTTCTGGACCGAGAGCTTATTTTGTTATCAGCGCTTGTGAGGACCTAGTTCTCCCACGGTTACTACATACACCGTAGCCAAGCGCCGACTAACTCCGCCACGCAAGTGGCGGAGTTAGTTTCGTTGTTCAAGCTGCCGCACGGCTTCCGTAAGCGCGGCGAGAGCGGATGTAATTCCGTCGAGTTTGACGGCAAGCGCGCTTACGGAGTCCGCGCCGTCAATCCGCTCCTGCGCAAGCCCCGCGGGAACCCCGCACCGCGCGCATTGAACGAACGCGAACGCGGTTTCGCGCTCAAGCCCCTTTCGTTCGAATGAAAATGATCCGCATCTTCCGCACGTGGATAGCATGTCGATGTCGTTATCGTTCCTTGTATGAGGAATGTGATAGCATCCCGCGTATAAGATTTTTATAAAAAGCGATGAGTGAATTCGCAGATTCGCCGCTAACCGTTTCTCCTTCTCAAAATGCGTTCTTTTCGGTACTCCTCGTAGACGCTCCGCACGATGAGTTTTTTGAGCGGCTCATAGTCCCCATAGAGATCAATCTGGCAAAGCGCTCTCAGATACATTTTCTTATCCTCACCTTCATATTTAACTTGGCTCGGAGGGAGCCCGTATCTGCTGAGTATAAGATTCGTGAGGAGCCGGGACATGCGGCCGTTCCCGTCGCAGAACGGGTGTATTGCGGCAACCTGATGCTGGGTCCAAGTCGCTGTGTCAAAAACGGAGGTCCTCCATTTTCTTGTCTGCGTGACGGTATTCCCTTTGGCATGCGACGGGAGTACTGACAACTGCGCGTCTAGGATTTTCCAGAATTCATACATCTTTTCCTGTACAACCCTCCCCGGAGGAGGTTCCAGGCATTCCAACTTCTTTATATCCTCCCCGGCAGTGCGAAAACGACCGGCCATTGCCGGGGCTACGGACTCGAACATGGTCCGGTGGATGCGCAATATAGTATCGAGGGTGATGCGTTCCCTGCTCTCGCCGATTTTCTTTGAAAGCGCGATAGCTTTCCAGAAGCCGCGCACTTCGCGGTCTTCGAGCTCATCCTTGTCTTTAGGCGGCCGAAATCCGTCGGCCATAGATGGCGTGTTCTATTTTCTTTTCGCTGAGGCTGCTGCCTTCCAGCTTGCTGGAATAATACAAATGCTCGATCGCGCGTCCGTTGTTAAGTTTCGCCTGCTCAAGCGGGGAAAGGCGGGGCAGTTTGCTTATCTCTATCTCAAGCTGCACCAGCTTTGAAATAAGCGCGTCCGAGGCGGGAACCCTCTTTCGGTTGTTCGTTTTCATGCATTATTTCTCCGTTCCGTGGAAAGCGGACGAAGCTATGTATGACTGCAGTATAGCGCGCGCAAGTGAAAAATCAATGATCGTGGGGATAGCGGCAGTTCGGATATTGCGCTGGTATCTTTGGTGTGGTCTCAATTATATGGGATATTAAGGACGAGATGCATTGCAGAAATCGGAGAATCGTGGCTAAATGCATTGCATGGACGCAAACGGCATATACGAGCGCGTAGCTAGCTACGCGGCAGCGGCCCTTCACAGGGCCGCTGCGGAAGTTACGCGCTTCATTAGAGAGACTCCTGCGAGATTCCGGCGGGCCGTCCGGACTCTCGAGTTCTGGCTGACCTTTGCCGCGTATGCCATCCCGCTCGTTTTCCTTCTCTATGTTCTCTACGTCAATTTCCTTCCCTTCGGGTACTCGAAGAACTTTACTATAGAAGTGGGCTCTCCGGGCGATACGTCGGGTCCTTTCCGCCTCGAGCCTTCCCGGCAGCTAAGCGAGCGGAAGGTTGACGAGAACGGAATTCCCTATCGGGAGCTCAACGGGCTTGTCATGGCCACGTTCGATCCAGGCGTTGCGCTTAAGAATGCGCGGGTGACGGTTTCCGTCGAAGGCGGACCGGGCATCGAGGTTATCCCGCCGCATCTTGATTTCGATCCGGACTCGGTGGACTGGGATTATTCGTGGGATTTCTCGACGAGTACGCCGGGCGATCTTGTCGGCGATTCCTTTCACTTTGACGGGTGCGAGTATTTCGACGGGAAGAGCAAGCTCGAGCTTCCCGGATCTGCCGATATGTTCGAAGACGGACCGTTTACGGTGTATGCCGAGTGGACGCCGGAGGACCCGACGCAGGGTTTTCAGGAGATTGTGGGGCATTATAATTGGGAGCTGTTGCAAAATAAAAGTACGGTATCTTTTCAAGTGGGACGTATGACCGACGCACAAGGTCCATTTTATGTTATTACTTATCCAATTAAGGAAGATTTTTTTAATAGCAAGCACAGCGCTTTCGCTACGTATTCTCCTTTTCCAGACACGAGCGCCTATATCGAACTGTATATTGATGAAAATCTAGTTGGAAGAACGTATATAGAGACCAGTACAATTTGGAAGGATTATAATGGTCATCAAAACTTAACTTTCGGTAAGGCTGGACATGGGACAGCCACTTTCTATCGTGGATGTTTATATAAAATAGGTTACAGCCCACTAAATTTGATTAATAAGTATGCAAAATATAAATATGAGGTAAGCGGAGCTACGTTAAATTCCGTGTTGGTCAAAATACGCAAAAAAGCTTGAGGTATCGAGCCCTTTTGCCTGTTTTGAACGCGAATATACAAACACTTGTTTAATTGGCGGGAAAAACGTATTTTTCAAGAACCTCTCCGGGAGCAACGGACCTGTTCCGGCTCGTATGTACGGGCTGGAATTTTCGCATTTAAAGGAATACCGCTTTCTCCGGTACGGAAAGATACCAACACGAATGGTTACTTAACTCAGGTAAGCGGGTCACAGACGAGTATACCGATAGCGAGTGGCACATCTACAAATCTTTCAAAGATTAACCTAAATGTTCAGTAGAAGCAAAATATTCAGGTTACTTAAAGTACTTGAGACTCGCTTTCTCACGCCTTTTCTTCTTACTATTTCAATAGTACTGTTCTGCATTGCGTGTTTCGGACTCGATTTTACTTGGTTTATTCCTAAAACATTTCTATTAACATGTGGGATAGTATCTAGTTACGCAGCTTTTCTTAATTGGTATCGTAGTTTTACCTCTAAAGTCTTAGATAAATATGTTTTTATTGTAGCTATTACCTCATTATGGAGCTGCTTAACTTTTCTGCTTCTCTTAGATTTAAATAAATTATTTAGCTTTGTTGAGACAACTAATCCAGACTCAGCATATTACGCAGTTCTTATTGGCATTTGTGCAGGTATTCTTGTATACCAAAGGTCTTTCTTGCATAAAATAAAAATAGATCCTCATGTGATTGATAAAGTGGATAACAGTCCTATATATATTGTTCTTATTGTTTCGATATTTGTAATAAATTTAGGAATGGTTGTCTATCAATGGCCTTTTATTCATTCCTTTTGGTTAGATGAATGGATATCGATTAAAACCGCAAGCATTTATGGCACTAGTTCGTTTCCTTATTTTCCATCAGAGAATCCTATATCATCCGGATTTATTTATTTCTTTTTTCTACATATAGCAAATGTATTAACTCATAATTATTTGCACGCTGGTCGATTCTTAAATCTTTTATTTTACCTTGGCGCACTATACCCTTTATTTTCTTTAGCAAAGAAGTATACAAATTCAAGGACTGCCTTGTTAGCACTATTAATTTACTCTACTTCTTACTTTCTACTTACATTGGAAAACGAGGTTCGTGGATATATTTTTAGCGTAGCATTATTTTATCTATTCTTATTTTTGATCGTTTGTATTCAGCAAAGGATACTTAAATATATTCTATCTGCCGTAGCGCTTGCTATCTTATTAGATAATAATCTCACTAATATCTGGTTTGTTTTTACGGCTTACCTCACTTCTTTTCTGTGGGTTATTTTAAATAGAAAGCGGGAGTTTTATCAGGTATTTTTCTTTATTTCTTTAGGCTTACCTGTGTGCGCTCTACTGGCTTATAAGGGCAATCCTGCTGACGCCATCGCTTTCTACTATCATGGTTTAATCGGCGGTCTTCCTCCGTGGGCAAGTTATAGAGAAAGTGTTTTTTATCCGTATTCTTATTCATGGGGTAATATAGCAACCATTTTAGTAAATACGATTGCATTATCAGGTATTATAGCGATGCTGTTATATGCAAGAGATAAGTTTCTTAAGAATAAACTGATCTATCTCATAATATGGCTTGTGGTGTCTTACATTCCTATTATGCTAGCAGGTACACCTGCTGGGTATCGGTACTTTTTTATTACATCTCCTATCTGGGCTTTGGCAATTGCACTAAGTGTTACTGAATTCTTTAAAGGTCTTTCGTTAGGGCAGCGAATTGCTTTTGGAACAATTATTGCCACCTCTCTTTTTTCGGTAGGAATATTGAACGCTCAAGACGTTATGTGGTCTAAAACTTTAGATTTCTCGCAACCAGCAAATTTTATTAAAAATGCTCTACCTAAGGACACAATCGTAATTCCAAATTACATGGGGGTTCAAATTGGCGATTACGGATTGCCAATTAAATATATTTTGTACGACGAAGAGATTTTCTTTTATAATGAAAACGCTGGAAATTATGGAAAAAAAAATGTGCTGGGTAATGTTTTTAACGCAAAGTCGGGCAAACATTTCATCTTGGACGCAAGTTATATTAATATTCAGGATCTCGAGAATTTGATGAATAATGAGCCTTTTAGCGTAGTTGTTTTTATCAGGCCGTGGCCCTCAGACATTACACAGAATACCTATAATCAGCTGTCAGCTGTCGGCTTTAGGGAAGTGCCTAATATGCAGCCGTTTCGGCTGTTTGTTCTCGAGAAAGAATAGTTTTATAAAAAAATATAAATAATAAGTCAGAAGGTATACGGGTCAGTAGAATTGAGAATATAAGTCCGTAGAAACCGAAAGCTGAGAGAAAAACGTAATTTAATATTACATGCAAGATGCCGAAACCAATAAGAAAATAAGCGCTTATCTTCGCGTGGCCCGTATATACAGCAAAGCCCGAGGGCACTATACTTGCACATAAGTAACTAAACAGTAGTAAAGAATATAAAGGAATAATATTTATCATTGTCTGATCGTAATATTGAGGAAAAGCGAACTGAATAACGTACTTGCCAAAGAACAAAAAGGCCAGACTGCCAATCAGCGCAATAATTAAAGAGAGTACAATATATTTATTTAGCTTTATTAGCAAAAGTTTATGTTCCTTCCGACTATGGATTCCCGCAATTGTGGGGCCGATGACGCTCGCTATAATAAGGGGAAGAGTTCCAACTATGCTAAAAAGCCTATTGAGGATCTCAATATAGCCGATATCTTTGATATAACCAAACGAACCAAGGAAAATCGTATCAATTTTTCCAAAGAAAAAGAATCCCACACTACCAATTCCAACAATAACCGAGTACTTTAGTATCATTTTAATTACCTTCCAATTAATTTTGAAAGCAAAATCCCTATAGCCTATAACGAGACCTGCCAATAGTACGAAGTAGAACACATCTTGCGCCAGTAACGCCCCTAAAAGACCCTGTGTTTTTACCAAAAAATAAGCTAGTGGTACAAAAAGGCAGGCAATGACAGCTGATATCAAAGTTAAAGAGCGGAAACGTCTTAATCCGCGATATATACCATCATAGAGCGAAACGAGAGGGGTAAGAAAAACAAGAGGTAAAACATATAAGACCGACTCAAAATGATTGCCGAGGTATAATGAGCCAAATATAAGAACAATAATGGATGTAAGCAATCCGAACCCAAAAACAGTGATACCGGCGTTGAAAGGTATGGCTCGCAATTTTTCTTTATTGGTAACATTATATTCAGCAACATATTTGGAAGTTGCCGAGGAAATACCGAAATCCCCGAACATTACTAAGAATAATACTATCGCCAGTGTATAATTATAGAAACCGAATTCTATCGGAGAAAGAAAACGGGCGCATAGGATGAACAGAAAAAGAACCATTCCCTGTTGACTCGTGATTTGAAGTATCCTCCAACCGAGATTGTGGATAGTCGACTTATGTTCGAGGTATAACTTTGCTAGAGCCATGGAAATTTTCTCTTCAACAAAAACAAGCAAGTATAAAATGAATGCAAGGGCGTGTGACAACTCAATACAAATCCAACATACCCGTGTGTAAAAGAGCCTTTTATGATGTATCCATAGAGTAGTCCATAGAGGGGTATGCTCAGGATTGATAACAGCGGGTGATGTTTTATCAGAAGCAATCGGCCTGACTCTTTCGTGTCTTTACTCGGGAATACGCAGTTATATGTTGGAATAGCACTCAGTGGTCCATTTAATATGGAGGCGCTTACCCTACCCCACTCCTTATCTTTGCGAAGGTATTTCTTTAGTAGCTGAGTTGGGGAGTTATATTCTTTTGTGTCATGCAATAATTCGAGACTAAGATCTTTTTCGCTTCCTCTTGTCTCTGCCTGAATATGAGGGAATCCCACCGCATACATTTTACTCTTTCTGAATAGAATACGCTTCACAAGCCAATTAGATTTGGTACCGTTTATATCTGTAACCCATCTGAAAGTATATGCGTCAACTTCTGGATCGTTTGTCAATTCTCCTAATGCACTGCGCAGGCCTTCCGATAATCTCTCATCAGCATCTATTTGTAAAACCCAGTCATAGTTGCTTTGTGCAATTGCGAAAGGCCGATGTGGTTCTGCGTTGCCGAGTCGCTCTCGGGTAAATATCTTACACTCATACTTTGCACAAATCATTAACGTATCATCTGTACAAGGACCGTCGTGAACGACTATTATTTCATTAACTACGTCACGCAGACTTTTCAAACAAGCCTCTATTTTCTCGCCTTCGTTATATACAACCAAATATGCAGAGATGTTAGATTTGGGCATAGATATTGTCTAATCGTTTCAAATACTCAGGCAAGGAGTATTTTTGTAAATCCCGTCTTCCTTGCTCAATAAGAGCTTTCCGCAATGTTGCGTTGTCTCGTAAAAGCTGGATTTTATCAGTCAGTGCCTTTATGTCTTTGTTTGGGAACAACAAACCATTTTTACGATCCTCGATAATTTCATTCAGCCCTGGAACATTCGACGCTATAACAGGCACTTCCATCGCCATTGCTTCGATTTCTGTAAGCCCCATTGTTTCAAAATGAGAAGGAATTATAAAGCAGTTCAACACAGCATAAAAGTCAGTCATATTTGACTGATACCCAAGATATATAACCTGCTTTTCAAGCTGCTGTCTCTCCAATTGAGAAAGTAATTGTGGTCTATCAATACCGTCGCCCGCAATAACAAACTTAATGTCTCTGTCCTCCCTTAATAAGACAGCGCTACCTATAAACTCTTTCCATCCTTTCGCTTCTACTATTCTTGCCGCAAAGCCAACTACAAAATCAGTTTTCTTTAAAGCGAGCTTGGTTCGTGCTTGAGAAACGTTGACCGAGGATACGTCAAATTTACTTAAATTAACAAAGTTATACAGAAGTTGAATCTTTCGTTTAGGAACATGAGCTCTTTCAAATAAAAAACCTTGAGCCATTTTAGATATAGCTATAAAGTAATCTACCTGAGAGATACTACAGAGTAAGAATAGGACATATGCGAACCAGTATTCATTAGGTGCTCCATGACGATGGAAAATAAGTTTTAGATGCTGAAAACAGAAGACTTTCAATATATATCCACACATCTGTGATCTGAAAAGGTGACAGTGCAATATATCGATATTGTTCTGGCGAATAATTTTATAGAGATCAAAGAACGGGAAAAGTGAGTATTTGAATTTAGAAGTCGTAGGAATTACGTTAGGATGCACAATATCAACGACATTACCTTTTAAACGAAGTGGGTATAAATAAATATTGGTATTGCCGGGTTGAAATTCAAAAATATCTTTCACCAAACTAGCGGCCCCACCGAATGTTAACGAATCTATGAGATGAAGGACTTTCATTGTAAGTATCGTGCACCAATGTTCATTAAAGAGAAGTCCTGCATATTTACTTTAGTGTTATTATAAAGAGATTGTCTTAAATGTATGTTCAAAAGATCGGACAATGCATTTGTATCATTATAAATTATAGTCAGATCGCTCTCAGTGCGAATCAAGTCTCGTTGCCCCCCGGTATCCGTCGAAATAATCGGCAACCCGACCTGCATCGCCTCCTGAAGCACTATACCGAAGCCCTCATGCACGGATGAGAGGACATATACGTTCGCATTCGAGAGATACTGAAACTTCCTCTCCTCGCTCACCTGTCCCGTTAAGTGTATACGATCCCCGATGCCAAGCTCGTGCGCAAGCTTAAGCAAGTTCTCCCGTTCCGGGCCGTCGCCGATGATAAGCGCGTGTATCTTCGGGTTCCTGATCTCCGCAATGCTCCTGATAAGGAAGTCGAAGCCCTTGCGCGGCACGAGCCTCCCCACGCTCACGGTATAGAACAGATCGTCTGAAAGCCCCAGTTCGGCCCGTGTAGCAGGACTGAACTCGAACGGCTCATACGGGAGCGGGATGATGTCGATGTCTTTCCTCGGATGATAGTACCTGATCGCGTTCTCCTTCGTATTTGACGACTGGGCAACGACCCGGTCCGCATGGTTCATGACGAACCGGACCGCGCTTCGCATGAGCGCGCTTCGGTGCGGCGAGCTTTTCTTCGTCGGGTCATAAATGTCACCGCCGTGGAGCGAAAGGATATTCCTGATGCCGAAGAGCTTCGAGAGCGCGAAGCCGAGAGGGCCCGTAGGGACGGCGAAGTGGGTATTGATGAATGCGTAGCGGTTCTTCCGGCAGAGACGGACTCCCTGGCAAAATGCCGCGAACGGAAAGAGAACGAGCGAAAGCATCGTTGCGGTGGCAAGGCCGGTGCGGCCGGGAACGTATACGCGATACACGTTAATACCGTCCACGACTTCGGACCGCTTCAGGCCCGTATACGAGCTTGTGAGGTAGTCGACCTGGCAGCCGTTCTGGATGAATCCCTTCGCAAGCACTTTAGCCGCCACTCCTCCGCCTCCTCCAAGCGGCGGGAATTCGTAATTAAGGACGAGGATGCGTTTCATATGCTCCCAAAGCGAGGCCCGGCTTCCCCGGGCGCCAACTCACTTCCGGACCAGCGGCCGATGCGGGCCCCGCAGGATTTGCACTCTATCTCGCTTATGCCGTCATAAAATTCGGGGTGGTTGAGCCCGTGCTCAACTAGCAGTATATTCTGACTTCCGCACTTTTTGCATGGACTCCAATCCATATAGCAACAACATTATTTTCTGGTAAGCGATTCGGGAACAAAGCCGTTCTTCGTGAGTGTTTCGAATATGCCGCGCAGCAGGTAATTATTGACGAACCCGATCGTATAGATACGCCCGTTCTCCTTAAGCGGGCGCAGCATGCCCTTATCTTTAAGGCGCTTGATGATGCGCGAGCGCTGCAGGGGCGTTTCCTGGCCGATAATAGCCTCCAGATCGACTGATTTGACGCTCATCTCCTCGCTTTTGACCACGGCAAAGAGGATTTCGTATTCGCGGGCGGTGATATGCTCGCGCTCTCGCGCATACGAAAGCACGGGCAGCAGCAAGTTTTCGGTAAGGTAGGCCTGGTCGAGCAGGCGATCTATCTTCTCTACTTCCCGCTGTAAGCCCTCAAGCACGTACGAGCACCACTCAAGTGCGCCTTCTCGCGTGCCGGAATCCGCCCGCGCGAGCATATCGTAATAGCGTTCGCGGTCCATACAGAAAATCGCCGTAGGATTCAGAATGCGCCCGACTTTCACTCTGAAGCCTTGCTTAATAAGCAAGGCGTACGTGAACAACCGGACCGTACGACCATTCCCGTTGTCGAAAGGATGAATCCACGCCAGGCGGTGATGTGCAAGCGCCGTTACCAGAAGGTCATTCTGGCTGTCGACCGGTGCGTTCACGAAATCGAGCAGTTCCCTCACATATTCCGGAACCTGTATCGGCTCCGGCGGGACAAGGCCGGATTTCTTTATCGCTACCGCCATGGACCGGAACACTCCAGGCGTACGCGAACCTTCGCCGCCTGGCGGCGGCGGAAGAGTGTTTACGATACTGTGGTGGATTTGAGACAAGTGCGCCCGTGTCAGCGGCATCTGATCGGTAATGACGGTTTCGATGAAATCGATAGCGCGTTCAATATTCAATATTTCGCGCAGCTGATCGTCCCCGGCTTCTTCCGATGTGCGGTCGATGATCTTCTCGACAAACTCGGCAAGCGTCGTGTTGTTTCCCTCGATGCGCGCGGAACCAAGGCTCTCCATCATGTGAAAAATATTTTTCAACTGAAAGAAAATATAAGGAGGCACAGGTCCGCCGAGTTTTTTAACGCGAAGCTTCTCAAGTTCAAGAATCGTCCGCGCGAGCGCAGAATCCCAGTCCGGTTTATAAAGCTCGAGAGGGATGTTTTTGAAGGAGTTATTTTCCGGAGGCATACTTATTATGTATCATATAATGCCAAGATGTTCAATAAATATAGCCTATTTATCCACAAGACTAAATCCATTATTTATCATCAGGGCTCCGGCGTATTTTCAACCGGCTAGGTCCTGATAACCTCCCGCACGTCATACCGCTTCTCGTTCATCGAGGTATTGAGATACACCCGCATCAGGAGATCGATGATCACGCCGAAGCTGAACAAAAGGATGGCGGCCAGAAGGAAGAAGAACGTGAGGAAGAACCAGCCGTTCCTGTTAAGCGAGAGCCCGAGGAAGAGCTTGCCGTAGAGGGTCCAGACGAGGGAGAGGAAGCCGAGCGTGAAGGACGCGAGGGAGAGATAGCCGAAGAGATGGAGCGGGCGCTGGGAATACTTGTGGATGAACCAGATGTAGAGGAGGTCGATAAGGCCGCGGACCGCCTTCGACGCCCCGTATTTGCTTATGCCGTGGATGCGCCTGCGGTCCGACACGGCGATCTCCCCGATCCGGAAACCCTTCCAGTGGAGAAGGGCGAGGATATAGCGGTGCATCTCGCCCTGGATATCGAGGCTCTTCGCCGCCTCGCGCGTATAGACGCGGAGCGTGCAGCCCGTATCGTGCACGACGTCGGAGATAAGGAGGCGGCGAAGCGCGCGGCCGACGCGCGTCAGGATCCGGACCGAGTGCTTGTCGGCCCTCGACTTCCGCCACCCCGCGACCACGTCGTATTTCCCTTCCTGTAAGACCGCGAGAAGGCGCGGTATATCCGCGGGGTCGTTCTGGCCGTCGCCGTCAAGGGTGATAACGGTCTCCCCTTCGGCGGCCTTAAATCCGGCATCAAGCGCCGTAGCCTGGCCGTAGCGTCGGCGCAGGTCGAGGATGGTCGCGCCGGAAAGGGCGCGGAGCTCGGCGAGGGAGGGGTCGGTCGAGCCGTCGTTTACATACACGATCTCGAAGCTTTCTCCGAGATTCCGGAAGACGGAAACAAGCTCCGCGTGGAGCGCCGCAAGATTCCCGGCTTCGTTGTAGACGGGAACGATGGCGGAATAGATTGTTTCTTCTCTCATATGGCCGCTATTTTACCACAAGTATAAAACTAAGTCCACGCGGAGAACAGCACAGGCGTCTCTGAACTTCAGAGACGCCTCGTCTTGTAGAAGATAACGATTATGCCGACCGCAAAGAACAGCAGGAGCATGCTGGTTATAGTAAAGGCGGCGTACATCGTGACCGCAAGCGCGATAAGCATGTACAGGCACCATGCGTGAATTGCCCACATCAGAACCTCCATACTAAGGTGTCTTTCGTAACCATAGCGGATTCCGGAAGTTTTTCAATCCGCATTATGCGTGCGGATGATACTATCTGGATATGCGTCTCGTTCTCTTCATCCTATTTCTCCTCTTCACTACGCCTGTTCTTGCCGCTTCCCTTCCCGCGGGCTTCCAGCCGGGCACGCTCTGGATCTCCAAAACAACGCTTGGCGACGGGGACAGCGCGGCTTTCTATACGGTCGTCTATAACTCAAGCGCCGCATCCCTTTCGGGCGACGTCGTCTTCAGACTCGACGGCGGCACGCTCGGCACGAAGCATTTCAATCTCGGCCCCGGGACGACGCAGGTACTTTCACTTCCGTGGACCGCGAAAACAGGCGAACACCGGGCCGTTGCTTCGATCGAGAACGCGAGCGCCGAAGGTGCCCTGTCAACGACGAACACCCTTACGCTCACCGTCGCTCCTCCCCCGCCGCCTTCGCCCGTTGTCGCGGCCGCAAGCGCGGCAGCCGACACTATTGCGGCGAATGCCCCGGCGGTCAAAGCCGCGGCCGGCACCACGCTGGGGACGGTCCGAGCGGTCCGCCAGTCGGCCATCGATACGATCGGGCGCGCGATCGCGCGAAGCAGCGGTCCGGCCGCATCCGGCGAAATTCTCGGCACCTCGACCCAAAAGACCGTTCCCGTGCCGCAGGATTCGGGCTGGAAGAAGGGCCAGGCGGCACGCGGAATCCTTGGAACGATCGGCAGCGCATGGACCGGAGTCCTCCACGGCGCGCTCGTCGTCTTCCAGTCGGACATTCTCTTCTGGATCGCCTTCGTCGCGATCCTGTATGTACTGTTCCGGGTCGTACTCCTTATGTTCCGCGAGCGGAGGCGCAAAAACAGGCCGTAGAAGCTGGTTTGCTATACTGGGCGCAATGAAAAGGATTCTCCTGGTCGACGATAATGATATCGCGGCAGGGAGCCTCGGAAAGCTCCTGACGCTTTCAGGCTATGACGTTACGCTCGCCTATAGCGGTACCGAGGCGCTCGGGAAGTTCTCTGCCGTAGAACCCGGGACCGTCATTCTCGATATCGGGCTCCCCGATATCGAAGGATATGAAGTGGCGAAGCGGCTTCGGGAGTCGGCGGCTGGAAAGCCTTTCCTCCTCATCGCGCTCACGGGCTACGGCCAGGAGGGCGACAAGGAAAAGGCGGAGGCTGCGGGCTTCGACCACCATCTCACGAAGCCTATCGGCCTCTCGGAGCTCCTTCCCCTTCTTGAGGGGATTCCGGGGTAGAATGCAAGCATGAACGGCTCGCGCTCAAACCTCATTCTCGTCATTCTCGGCTTCCTTGCCCTGGTAGCGCTTGCCGTCGCAGGCGCAAGCTACGGCTGGTACCGCTATCAGGCCCTCGCAAACGACCTCGCGGCTTCGAAGGAGCAGGCGGCGAATCTTTCGACCGAGCTCGCGCAGGCGAATGCCGACCGCGATTCCCTCTCCGAGGCGTATGAAACGGAGAAAGGCAAAAACAAGGAATTCGAGGATCAGATCGGCGAGATTTCGCATACCGTCGGGACGCTCACCAAGCTCTCGAAGATCGATCCGGAGCTCCTTCAGAAATATTCGAAAGTCTTCTTCCTGAGCGATAACTACGTTCCCGCCGACCTTACGGATATCGATACGAACTACCTTTTCGACCCCAAGAAGCCCGCGCAGTTCGAAGAACACGCGTATTCCTTCCTGCGGGACATGATCGATGATGCGGAAGACGACGGTATCGACTTGCGGGTTATTTCCGCGTACCGCTCGTTCGGAACCCAGGCCGCCCTCAAGTCGAATTACGTCGTCACCTACGGCACCGGAGCCAACAAGTTTTCCGCGGATCAGGGATATTCCGAGCACCAGCTCGGGACCGCTCTTGACTTCACGACCCCCGAGCTCGGAACCGCCTTCGACAGCTTCGCGGCCACGAAAGCGTACGCCTGGCTGGAGAAATACGGCTACAAGTACGGCTTCATACTCTCCTATCCGCAGGGCAACACGTACTATCAGTTCGAGCCGTGGCACTGGCGCTTTGTGGGCGTAAAGCTCGCCCGGTACCTCCACAACCAGGACAAGAACTTCTACGATCTCGACCAGCGCACCATCGATTCGTATTTGATAAGCATTTTCGACTAGCAAGCACATACGAAAAGCCGCTCCCCGGGGAGCGGCTTTTCGTATGTATATCGCGCGCGCTTATCGTACCGCGAGCGTGCTGCCTTCGACGAGGCGGGCGAGATCTTCCTGGGTCTTCGGGATGTCTTTGAGGTCGACATGTCCGACGACATGGATCGTCACGCTGTCGCAGATACCGAGCACGAGACTTGGGTTTACGGCCCGGCCCTCGTGCGAGACGGTATCGTTCTGGTTAAGGAGCACGTCTACCTGGTTCACCTTGCGGGAATTCATGCTGTCGGCGATGACGCGGTATCCGACTTGGTGCGCGACCAGGTTGAGGCCGCAGGTCGGCGTCGCTTCCGCCGTGCGTTCGATGCTGATAATGGTACCGAACGGGAGCTTGTCCGCGAGGTCCTTCGAGCGCGCCGCGACGACTTCGGGGTTAGAGAAGGCGCCGGAAGCGGTCACGAAGGGGTCATTGTCGGTCTGGGCCGCCACCGCATTATACGCGGTGAGCTTCACCTCATAGGCAGGTGTCTCGATGGCAGGAAGAGGCTCGGGCGCAGGGGCCGCCTGGGCGTTACCGGCCAAAAGAAAAGCCCCTACTAGGGCAATAAGTGGATTCATGTAAGGTTTGGTACGAAACAACGCAAGGTCGCTTCGTAGGGCTACTATAGCAAACCCACCATAATTTGTCAATAGCCGAAAGCCGTGGTCTTCTTAGCACCCGGGCTTTGACATATAGGGCCTAAAATGGCACTTTTATAGCGGATGAAACGCGCTTGGAAGCGCACAACAGAAGGATAGCCGCCATGGCAACGAAACGAGTGATCACGCCCTATGGCCTTGGCACCTGCCAGGCCAATGCTCCGGGTGAAACCATACCCGTCACGCTTGATGTCCCCTATCAGGGCGAAAACGAGTTCTGGCTTGCGCGCGGCACGGATGTCTTCGACTTGAGCGACCACGCGCTGATGCGAATTGTGTACCCGGGCGCGTTTCAGACGATGCAGCTTCCGGCGATCTCGACGGTGCAATTCTATGCCAATAACTGGCAGGGAGCTTCGCGCGCGTTTACGGACCCGGGACCGCCCGACGAGACGCGCCTGCTGCTTCACTTCGACACCGGCAGATTCGAACTCAGGGGAACATACCTGGACAAGGAAGCATATTCGTTTGTCCAGCTTGAAACCTGGATGACCGCCTCGAACCCGATGAACGACCGCTCCTACGCCACTAGGAACGCCGCGCTCGACGCCTTTAACGCCTATGCGGCGAAGCGGACGAGGGTCGACGGGATCGTAGTATTCCTGCTGCTCGACGCCGCGGAGAAGAAGATCCTGAACTGCCTGTTCCTTGGTAAGTCCGGCATCATTCCGGTCAGGCTGGGCGTCGCCGAGGACGCATAACCGTTTCGCATGTGGAGCCGCTTCGCCAGCCTCCCCTGGCGGAGCGGTTTTCCATTTTTATTACCTCGTCAGGCACATTTCCGAACTTCCCTCGATCGCAGGCTCGGCCCCCTCCGGAGCGCAGACGCTGATGCGGAGCGTTTCGGAATCCTGCCGGACGGTATACCCGGTGTCGTAGCTTTTGCAGGAAGCGCCGCCGTCGCAGGCATTCGAGCCCGTAAGCGGGTCAAACGGGAGTTCGCTGATGTAGGTCGGGACGAGGCAGGAACGGATATCGTAGCCTCCGCCCGACTTCATGACAGTCGCGCTTTGCGGGAGCGCCGCGCTGCACGATCCGTCATCTCCCTGGAATACGCCCTTGTTGTCGACGATGCGCTCGCCGATCGCGTTTAAGATCGCGCTCACGTTCGCGGTCCGCTGGGTGTTGCGGGCCTGCGCGAACTGCCGGACGGGATTCACGGCGACGAGCACCACGCCCGACAGTATGGCGATCATGCCGATGACGATAAGTATTTCGATGAGCGTGAAGCCGTTCGTTTTCATATCGGAAATGTATCACGGCGCTTCCGTGATTTCGGCGACATCGAGGACGGTGAAGATGGGGATAGCAGGCTTCATCCGCTGCGCTTCTGATTTCTCCCGTACCGCGGCTTGAAGAATCGTATATGTGCCGTTCACCTCCGCGCTTGTGGTGACAAGCACATTGTTCCTGGCATAGGTTATCGACTCGATACGGCACCCCCTGTCACCGACCGCGATCCGCTCGCCCTTCGGGCTGTATGATCCGTCCTTCGCAAGCCGAAGGATGGCGGCGTCAACGCATCCGCGCGCGAGATTCCGGGATATCGCCTTGCCTTCCGCATCGAGCAGATCGGCCCGGGCGAAGAAGGACGAAAGACCGACGGCGAGCGTGATCGAGACGAGAATGGCGCAGATGATAAGAACGGAGATGAGCGCGGCGAATCCGCGAGGATGCCTAAGGTTTTGCATAATAGGTTGTCGTGAACTGTTGGCGAAGAAGCGCGCCGCTTGAGGAAGTCGCGGCGAGCGTAAGCGCCGCGTTCGTGTGCGCGGGCGCGTTCAGGGCGGCCGGTATCATTTCAAGGGAAAACGCGGATACCCGCACATTTCCGCCGTTGAGCCGTACGGCTTCTCCCGGGTCACTCATACGCGAGAGCGTTTCCTCCTTCGCATCCCATACCAGGGTCTCTTCTTTCCCTTCCTCAAGCGCCTGGTCGATCTTTGCGAGGAGAAACAGCCCTTCCTCGGCTATAAGCGCGCGGACGGCATCCCGCCCGTTCGATTCCCTGATACTAAGCGCCGCTCCCGTGACGCCCGCCATGATGAGCGTGACAAGGCCCAGATACACGAGCATTTCGATGAGCGTGAAGCCTTTCATGCTAGCGGGCGGAAAGTATCGTGACGTAGCCGGTATCGCCCGCGTTTGAAGCGGCATAAAGCCTGTTGCCTTCACAGTCAAGCGCGATTCCCTGGCTTCCTTCCGGAAGCGGTATCGGCGCGGCGGCGGGGCCGATATGTTCCGCGTCGCCGATGTCCCAAAGTTCGATATCATCGTTCGTGAGAAGAAAAGCGAGCGTGTCGCGGATGATAAGCGATCGCACGCTTGCGTGATGTGCGGCAGTTCCGATGTCGGCACCTGCAAGTATCGGAAGACCTTCTTCCGGACGGGATGCATCGAGTTCATGGAATTCTTCCTGCGCGCCGCTTGCGTACGAGCGGCCCAGATAGAGGGTATCGCCGATTTTCCGTATGCCGTTTGCGAATCCGGCTCCGGGCGCGCTCCAGCTCGCGATCTGATACGGATGCTTCGGGTCGCTAATATCGAGTACCGCGACCGCCCTCCCGCCGCTCTTGTTATCGTCGGTCGAGAGGTATGCATGGCCTCTGTCAATAACGATCGCGTTTATGCTCCGGCCGATGCCGTATCCGCCAAGCCATTTTGGGGACCCGGGATCCCGCACGTCAATCACATTGAATTCCGGCCCGTTCGCGGTCTTCGAAAGCCCGAGATACAGAAACCCGTCCTGATACGCGAGCGCTTTCCCCGCCGCCTGTCCTCCCGACCCTTTCACGAACGAGGGCGTCGTCGTCGGTATGAGATAGCTTGCGACAATCTCCGGCCGTTTCGGGTCTTTCACGTCCGCGACCTGAAGCTGCGCGCAGTCGGTACCCGGCATGCAGTCCGCATCGCGGCTGTGGCTATCCGCGAGGTACGCATAATCTCCGGCGGCAAGGACGCCCGCGAGCCCGCCATCGGTTCCCCGCGCGTTATCGACGCTTGCGATAAAGCGGGGCTTGCCTTCGCTTGACGTATCGAAGAGGAAGAGCGTGGCGCCGCTTCCTTCGTCAGCTGTGACATAGAGCGTGTCGTGGTATGCATCGAGGCCGCTCACCGCCGCGCCGATTTCATTGCCAGGAAGGAGATCTCCGGGAGAAAGCGCGTAGCTTTTGGCTGTCGGCGAGCTCCAGTCGCCTTCGAGCGCGGAACTGCAGGTATCGCCGCCGGTCGCGTGTTCGAAATTAGTGAGAAGAGTCGAAAGCTCGGTGGTGTGCGTCCGGCCCAATTCATCCTTCCACGTTGCCGCGGCCGTCACGAGCTTGGTCAGATAATCGGGCAGAAGCGACACGCGCGCGGATGCGCTCGCAGAAGCGTTCCGTATGGGATTCACGAGATTGAAATCTTTGAGTGCGCGAGCCGCTTCTTCGGCAAGGAGCGCCCGGGCATCTTCTCTTGCGCTGCCGGCAAGCGCGCCGTCCGCAAGAAGCGACTGGTTTCCGGACTCGGTAAGCATAACCGCGGCGATGGCGGAAACGAATATTGCCATCGCGAGCACGGCCTCCAGGGTCGAGAAGCCTCTCTGCATCGGCGGGGACGTTAGACGAACTGGTGCGGAAGGAGCGAGGTGAAGAACTGCACGATCGCATCCCAGCCCTGGACGACGAGCATCCATAGGAAGCCGAGGTTGTCCTGGCCGATCGGCGAGGTGATGATGGCGCGAAGGGAAATACCGAAGAAAGAGAGCGCCAGGACGCCGACGACGATCCAGAATATGAGCTTCAGCATTGGTAGTAGTATAGGGGGTAATGACCGGACGGGACAAGGCGCTTATGCACTTCAGGCGGGCGGACCCGAAGCTCCATGCGGCCGCCCGGGCCGTCCGAAAGGAGCTTCCGCCGGAGCTCGGGCAGGTACGGACTAGGCAAGGACTCTTTGAGCGGCTCTCTCGCTCGGTCGTGGGCCAGCAGCTTGCGACAGGCGCGGCCCGCGCGATATGGCAACGCGTCGTAGCGGCCTGCGGCGGGAGCGTTACTCCCGCGGCGATCCTCGCCGCTTCCCTCCCGTCCCTTCGCGCCGCGGGACTTTCAGGAGCGAAGGCGAAGACGCTCAAGTCGCTTGCGGAGGCGGTCGAAACCAAGTCTCTCGACCTCCTCGCGCTCAAGCGTCTCCCGGAAGCCGAGGCCATCGCCTCCTTAAGCTCGGTTTGGGGTATCGGCGCATGGACGGCGGAGATGTTCCTCATCTTCGCGCTCGGGCGCTCCGATGTCTTCTCCGTCGGCGATCTCGGCCTCGTACGCTCGATGGAGCGGATTTATAAACTCAAGAAGGGCGTTCCGCGCGAGAAGCTTCTAAAAATCGCAGAGTCATGGAGCCCGCACCGCAGCTATGCGTGCCTTGCGCTGTGGAAGTCGCACGATCTTAGGAATAAATAAGAAACCGCTTCGCTGCCGAAGCCGCGAAGCGGGTTCTGGAGACGAAGCGGTTACATGCACGGAATCAGCGGTAGATCCGAAGCGGCGTTACAGAATGCGTCGGCGACCTTCCGCTGAAAAGACCAGAACACGAGTTGTTTTGGAGCCCACCAAGCTATCGGGAATCTTGGATTGGGTTTGTTTCCCGCTGCGAGCACCTGGGCGAACAGCGAAACCTGCTCCGCGCATTGAGTGCCTTCGCGCACCCACATATCGAAGGCGCTTTCTGTGGCACGCAAATCGAGGACGAGGCAACTTTCGTTCTCCGTGTTCACGGGAGTCACAATGTACACAACCCGATCCTTTCCAAATTCGACCGAATTGTAGGCAAGCCTTGCAAGTTGCCTCGCGATCTTCTTACGGAGGTTCCGTCGAGATTCGCCCGTAAGGAATAGTTCTCCTTCCGGGGTATCGAGAGTGAGCGCCATCTCGACAGGCTTTGAGGGGAAGGATGGTGCCATCAGGCGGCGCACCGGTAACAGTTTGATTGTCAAGATACTCTCCTGCGTTAAGTCAGCACAAGATCATTCTACTTTATTTTTCTATATTGTCTACAAGTACGAAAGCGGATTCAAATACGCGTCGATCGCCGCCACGGGCATGGTAGCGTTCGCGCAGGGAGTGACCGCGCCGCGGAATTGCTGCAAGGTCATGATCTGCGTGCCCTGGGTCGCATAAACGCCGAAGTGGAGATGCGGGCCGGTCGCGTACCCGGTCATGCCGGAATAGCCGAGCTGCTGTCCGCGCGTGACGGCCTGCCCTTTCGATACGTCGATCTCTGAGAGATGCGCATACAAGGTCGAGATGCCGTTCGGGTGATCAATCATCACCCACTTTCCGAACGAATAGCAGCCGGGAACGGCATCCGTATTTCCCGTGCCCTTCACGGTTCCCCCGAGCGCCGAGAGCACCGGCGTACCGATAGGCGCGCCGATGTCGATCGCGTTATGCCCGTGCCCGTTGTATATCTGCGAATTGGCGGTCGAGAACGCGGTATTGCCGAAATACTGCGTGATGCAGTCCGCGTTCCCGAATACCTTCGTGCGCGCCGCGCAATTCTGCATGAAGGTCGCCGAGAACGGCCAGGACAGGACACCCGCTCCCACGGTCGGAAGGTGCGACGGATCGACCGCGAGCTTCAGCTGGTCGGCGAGCATGATGAGTTCGGACTCGAACGCGGCCTGCTGAGCCTTCTTGGTCGCGATGAGCTGCTGATAGGTCGACTCCTGGCTTTGCGTCTGCGTGAGGAGTGTTTTTTGGGCCGCCGTGCTGACCGCAAGCGAATGCTGCTGGGTGGTGAGCTCGTTCTTGAGCTCGACGAGCTTCGCCTGCGTCGCTCTCACCTGCCCGAGATTCTCCGCGAGCGCCGCCTTCGCGCTCGCAAGATCGTATACGTGGCCTTTGAGCGCCGCGGTGAACTGGGCGGAAGCGTCGCGCGCCCGCCATGCGTCCGCGAGCGTGCCGGTCGAGAAGAGCTGCTCGACGAGCGTGTCCGCTTCGCTTTCGTTTATGCGCCGGAGCGACTCGGCGACCGCCGCGTGATCGGCCGTTATCGACTGCTGCTTGTCGTCGATCTGGAGCGCGAGCTGGTTGATCTTGAGGTTCGCCGAGCCGATCTGGTTTTGGGTGACCTTGAGATTCGCCGTTATCTTCTGCGCGGACGTGGTGAGCGAGTTGATCGTGGTCTGGAGCGTCGTTTTCTGCTTCCCGAGTACGTCGAGCTGCGCCTGATACTTCGAGATCTCTTCGTTCAGGGCTTCGATCTGCTTGTTGTGATCGTCGATCTGGGCCTGTATCTCGTCGGCGGTCGCGGCCCGAAGCGGATGCGCGAAGGATGCCGAAAAGATGGCAAGCGAAATCAGAAAGAGTATTGCGGGAATCTTCCGCAGCGTGGAGCGCATCACTCCAGTATACCAAGCGCAGTATCGATGCGCGCGAGCGATTCTTCTTTCCCGAGTATATGGATGAGGCTGAAAGGGTCCGGAGAGCGTTCTTGTCCTGAAAGCGCATATCGAAGGGGCCAGAGGACCGCGCCCCTGCCGCCCGCTTCCTTCGGGATGCCGTCGGCGTATGGCATAAGCACCTCTTTTATAGCCTCGGGGGAAGAGAAGCTGCTAAGCCCTTCCACAAGTGCTCGCGCTGCCCTTAAATGGCTTTTGGCAGCTTCCCCTTCCCCTTCCGGTTCCTTGGCTTTGAGTTGGCTTGCTTCGGGTGTCGGAGCGGAGAAAAGACAGGCAAGCTCGCCGAGAAGCATTTCTCTGGCTTCCCCGAATGTTTTCGCGCGGTCGCGAAGCAGCGGCAGGGCCTTGCGGAGCTTCGCTTCATCCGGTGCCTTGAGTTCGCCGCGCGCGATATACTCGTTATCCGACAATCCGCGCATCCAGTGCTGGTTTATGGAGAGCAGCTTCGTCCGGTCGAAAATCGCGCCTCCCTTCTGTACGCCGTCGAATGAGAAGCGTTCGACAAGCTCGGCAAGGGAGAAATACTCTTCCGTCGTTCCTGGGTTCCACCCGAGGAGCGCGAGATAGTTTATGAGCGCTTCGGGGAGAAAACCTTCCGCGCGGTATTCTGCGAGTCCCACCGTATCCCCGTTTCGTTTCGAAAGCTTCGCGCGCTTCGCGTCGAGGATAAGGGGCAGGTGCGCATACGCGGGCCGGGGTGCGCCGAGCGCCTCCTGGATGAGTATCTGGCGCGTCGTGTTTGAAATATGGTCCTCGCCGCGGATGACGTGCGTCACGCCCGCATCCAAATCATCGGCGACGACGGCGAAGTGATAGAGCGGGTCGTCGATCGCGCGCGCGATGACGAAGTCGCCGAGTTCCGCGGTATCGAACGTGATCTCCCCGCGGATCTCGTCGTGGAAGGATATCGAACGGCCTGGGTTTTTGAGCCGGACCACTTCGACCCTCTTCCCCGCCTCGTTCTTGCTTTCCTCCTCGGACACGTACGCTTTCTCTTCCGCGATTATCTTTTCGAGAAGTTCCTGGTGCCGCGGGGCCTGTTCGCTCTGGCGGGAAAAGGAATCCCAGGACAGTCCGAGCCACGAAAGGCCTTCGACGATTTCGTCTTCGTATTCGCGCTTGCTCCGCTCGCGATCCGTGTCTTCGCTCCGGAACACGATCGTGCCGCCTTGGTTGCGGGCGTAGAGATAATTGAAAAGCGCGGTGCGCGCGGTCCCGATGTGAAGCTTGCCGGTCGGCGAGGGCGGAATGCGGGTGACGACCATACGTTATTCCTCGTGCGAAAGCGCGATCTTAAGAACCTCGCCCGCGATCAGCTTTGCGGCGTCGGGATCCGCAAATCCAGCGCCTTTCTCCGCCATCGAGGCGGAAAGCTCCTTATCAAGCGCGATCCGCTTCACTTCGGACGTAAGGAGGTGGGGGGCGAGATTCGCCTCTTCGATCACGACCGCGGCTCCCGTATGGGCATAGGCATAGGCGTTCGTGCGCTGGTCGTGGCTTATGGATTCCGGAATAGGAATGAGTATCGCGGGCTTCTTCCAGAGCGATATCTCCGTAATAGTCCCGGCCCCCGCGCGAGATACGACCACCGTTGCCGCACCTGCCGCCTGCTGGAGTGCGCGGACGGACAAGTAAGCGACAGGATGGTACCGGGTCGCGTTCCGGTCGCCTTCGAGAATCACCTTCGCCGTGGCCTCGACCTCCTTGATGTGCGCCGCGCCGGTCTGATGGATTACGTTCACTGATTCGACAAGCCCTGGAAGCGCGGAGAGGACGGTCTCATTGATGCGCTTGGAACCCAGGGAGCCGCCCACGATAAAGACGGTCGGCACGCTCGTATCAAGCCCGAGTTCCTGATTCGCGCCTTCAGGCTCGAGCCGCCAGAGCGCCGAGCGCACCGCGATGCCCGTGCGGGCGACGTGCGGCTGTGCTTTCTTCGGGAAGTAGGCGGCGGCGCTGTCAAACGCGATCGCGATGCGGGCCGCATATCTGGAAGCAAGCAAGTTCGCCCTTCCGGGTTTCGCATCGGACTCGTGGACAACGATCGGGATACCAAGGAAATGCGCCGCGAGTATTGTCGGCACGCTCATATAGCCGCCGGTCGAGACGACGACGTCCGGATAAATCCGGAAGAGCGTCACGAGGCACCAGAGGATGCCGAACGCCGTTACGAAGAGATCGGTGATATTCCAGAGCGAAGGATAGCGGCGGAGCTTTCCCGCCGCGCTTTTTATAAAAGTAATGCTCTCGCCGAACAGTGCCTGCTCATCGAAGGCAGAGGGGCCGACGTAGTACAGCTTGGGAGCGACGAGGCGCTGTTCGCGCACCTGGTTGTGTATCGCTTCTGCAATGGCGATGATCGGATAGAAATGGCCGCCCGAGCCGCCTCCGGTGAACACGATTTTCATGGGGAGAAGTATAGCATCCCGTACTTATTGGCCTTTACTACGCATACGCCTTAAATTCTAATCTGAATCGCAACACTCACCCCTGAAGAGCGAACACGGCGTCCGCCAAGAGAGGGACTTTCGCTTGGTGTGGTTCATGAGCGACACCACGGCGTCGAGGTCCCGTTGCCGTATCGTACCGAAGTCGAAACGCTTCGGGTACATTCTTCTCAGTCTTCCGTTAGTGTTCTCGTTCTTCCCGCGCTGCCAGGGGTGGTGCGGATCGGCAAAATAGATCGCTGCGCCGGTATCGCGCTCGATCATCTGCCAGAGCGCGAACTCGCTGCCGCGGTCATACGTGACCGTACCGGATATCTTCTGATGTTTTTTCAATACTGCATGCACCGAATCTGCAGTACCGTTCGGCATGAGATCGGCGACCGTATAGAGGCTTCGCCGCTCGACGTGCGCGAGCAGTCTCGCTCTCGTCCGTCCTTTGACGGTATCGCCCTCCCAATTCTCTCCTGCTTCGGGCCGCTCCCCGATGCAGCGCACCTGCCGTGTCCAGCCTTGTTTCTTCGAGCGTTTTAAGCCGTATCGTCTCCGTTTCTTCCCGCGCTGCGGAAGCCGCGGCAGCAAATCGCGCCTTGAGCGCGAGATCCATGCGTATATGGTCTCGTGGCTGATACCGAGTTCGTGCGCGATCAGTTCGGGAGATACCAGAGGATCGAGGAGCGCCTCGACGAGCGTCTCCAGACCCGCATCATTCTCAAGGAGGCGCGATTCTCTCTTCGACCCTTTCCTTCGGCCGCGCGCGAGGCGATCCGCGCATATCGAATGGTATCGACCGTTCTTCTGTGCATTTCGCAGGAGCTCCCGGCTGATCGTCGAGCGGTGTACGCCGAGCTCCTTCGCGATTCTTGACTGGTTCATTCCCGCTTTTTTCAAAGCGGCTAGCGCGACCCTGCGGTCGCGGTTAAGATGCGTGTGCATACCCGTATGGCGCTTAGGTGGTTCAACGCTCCTAGCGTACCTGCGGGTATGCGCTTTTCAAGAAGTCAGTTGTTGCGTTTCAGGCTGGAATTCGAGTGCATGTATTGACAATATATACGCATAATGCTAAGATATTTAAGTAATTGATCTTGCGGAGCTGATCCGCTCAAACCAGCCCAGGAGGTTAGCAGTATGGAAAAAGCTTTCTTTCCCTTTGTCGTCGGCCAACTCTGCATCGCCCATGGAATCGCTTTGCCGATGATTCTTCCGATGTATGGCAGGTCCCTCCCGATTCCGAGCCTTGAATTCTCGATGGCGTTCTGTGCTTTCGGAATCGGTTTCATCATCCTCAGCGCCAGCTTCCTGATTGCCCAAGCAATCGGGGAGCTGAAAGATTGATTCGGTTACAAATGAATACTAAACGGCGCGTGGAAACACGCGCCGTTTCGCTTTTAATGCTACGTCGTCTGCTTCCTATGCGCCGCGATATTTAAAATAAGCCCGGCGCAGGCCAATACCACCAGGAGCGCCGTACCGCCGTGGGAGACGAACGGAAGCGGGAGGCCCGTAAGCGGAATAATGCCGAGCATGGCACTCATATTGACGAACGCCTGGAATGCAATGAGCCAGGAAAGCCCGAGCGCGATGAGGCCGCCGAACATGTCGCGCGACTCCCCCGCTATCACAATCCCGCGCGCGGCCAAAGCCGCGAACAAAAGCACCAACAGCACCGCGCCTATGAACCCGCACTCTTCGGCGAAGACCGCGAAGACCGAGTCGCCGTCAGGCTCGGGAAGATAATTGAATTTCTGCACGCTCTCGCCGAATCCCCGCCCCGCAAGGCCCCCGGAGCCGACGGCGATAAGGGACTGCTGTATCTGATAGCTCGAATCGAGCGAGTTCTCGGACGGATTGATGAACGTCATGACCCGCTCGAGCGCGTAGGGGCGAAGGAAGAGGATCGCGCCTCCGGCCACAAGCGCGAGAACCAGCAGCACGCCGAAATCCCTCCACGGAGCCCCGGCCGCAAAATACATCACCGCCGCGGTCGAGCCGATGAGGAGGGTGGTCGAGGTGTTGGGCTGCATGAGAAGCACGAGCGCCGGGATGCCGACGATCACGATGAACGGGAGAAGGCCCTTGGTGAAATCATGGAGCTGCCGGGCGTACTTCGCGAGGTACCACGCCATCATGAGCACCACGCCGATCTTGAGGAATTCCGCAGGCTGGATGGTCGTGAAGCCGACATCGATCCAGCGCGTCGCGCCGTTCGCGTGCGTCCCGAGCCCCGGCACGAAGACCAGAAGCGTGAGCGCAAGCGACGCGAGGAAGGCATACGGAGCAGCTTTGCGAACGAACGAGAGCGGAACGCGCCGCGCGATGATGAACGCGACGATACCTCCCCCGAGCCCGAGGACGGCCTGCGAAAGAATCTCATGGGAGACGGCGCTGCCGGTCCGCGCGAGAAGACCGAGCGCCGCCGAGGAGAAGATCGCGATGCCGCCAAGGGCGAGGATGGTGACGATCCCGAGGAATGTCCGGTCTCCGGAGAAGGAGCGCATGCTATTTGATGAGGGCGATGCTCATGCCGATAATCGCGCAGATGATCGAGAGTATCCAATACCGCATCGTCACCTTATAGGACGGCCAGCCGACCGCTTCGAAGTGATGGTGGAGGGGCGCGATCCTGAAGAGCTTCTTCCCGCGGAATTTCTTCGAGAGCACCTGGAGCACGTTTGAAAAGACGGTGGCGAAGAGAGGAAGCGCGATCACGGGAAGCGCGGCGAGGCCGTATCCGCCCCCGAGCGTATCGGTCATGAAGGCGACCGCCGCGACGGTCATAGTGAGTCCCATGGTCCCGGTCTCGGTCATCCAGAACCGCGCGGGAGGGATATTGAACCAGAGGAACGCGAGGATGGCGCCCGCCAGGGTTGCGCAGAAAGCCGCGAGGTTTATCCGATCCTGGAAGAGCGCGATGCCGCTGTATGCCATGAAAATACTCGCGAACACGCCGCCCGAGAGCCCGTCGATGCCGTCGATCACGCCGCCCGCATAGAGGACGAGCGTGAGGATTACGAAGAACGGAATGATAAGCCACCCGAGCGTTATCACGCCGTGAAGCGGGAGCGCGACCGCGACGACGCCGAGCTTCGCATAGAACCAGGAGCCGATGAAAAGCGCGACCAGCGCGACGAAGAGGAGGCGGGTCCGAAGCCGGATCCCCCGCTCTCCTCCCGGAAGGATATCGAGCGCGTCGTTCATAAGCCCCATGAGCGCTCCCGCAAGCAGTGTAAAGAGCGGAATCCAGGTCTGGCTTCTGCTCAGGAAATCGAGCTTATCAAGCGAAGCGAACGGCGTTATGCGCGCAAGCACCCAGATCCCAAGCGTCACGACGACGACGCTCGCCCAGATAAGTACGCCCCCCATGCGCGGGGTCTTGGTCTCGGTCCCGGCGTGGACCGTGGTGCGCAGCTTCTCGAATTCGACCGCGCGCGTGCCGTCGAGCGCTATCTTGCCCTCGGTCTTCTTCCAGACCCTGTATTTATAGAGATAGTGGGTGAGCAAAGGCGCGAGCGCGATGCCCGCGATAAACGCGAGCGTCGCCGGAACGAAGATTTTAATGATGTCGGTTCCGTTCATAGCGAGGCGGTACCGGAAAAGTGCGCGAGCGTTGCGGCAACGAGCGTATCCACGTCGCTGAAGCGCGCGTCCTGCGTCGAACCGAGAATGGCGACCGCCACCGGGTGCGCGATTCCCGCATCGAAGACGACGACCAGGTTCCCTCCCGCAAGGTCGGTATAGCCGGTCTTCGAAAGCAATACGCTTGAGGTATGGATCACGCCCTGGTTGGTGTTTTTGAGCGTATGCGCTTTCCCTGCTTCCGAGGAAATAGAGACGGAGGAACGCGTCGTCGCTTCGGCGATCGAAGGCGCTTCCCGAAGGAGCGCCCCCGCAAGGAGCGCCACGTCGCGTGCCGAGCCATAGCCGCCGGAGACCGCTTCCGACACGTCGAGCCCGCTCCCGTTAAGCGCATAGGTTTCGGAAAGACCCGCGGCGGATGCGGCGGCGGCAAGGCTATCCTCGGGACTCTTCCCGCCGCGCTCCGCGGTCGAGAGCGCAAGCTGCGTCGCGCCTGCGTTCACGGACGCCGTGAGCGTGAGCGAAGCGAGATCCTTGAGGGTGAAGCGCTCTCCTGCCGAGAGCCCGCTTATCCCGTTTACGCCGTCGACCGAAAGCGCTTCCGGCGTCATGGTTATGGTCGTATTGAGCCCGAGCTCATGGACCGCGGCGTAGACGGTGAGGAGTTTCGTGAGGGATGCGAGCGGGAGCTGCGCGTCCGCATTTTTCGCGAAGAGCGTCTCATTCGTCGTGAGGTCGTACACGATCGCCGCCTTCCCCTGAAGCGGCAGGTTTTGGTAGGCGTCGGGAGGAGCGCTCGTGGCCGCGGTTACGACCGGCGCGGCTTCCGATTTAGGCTTTGAAGGAATCACTATGAAAAGCGCGAGTATCGCGACGCAGGCAAGGAGCGCGAGCGCCGACTCGCGCGATACGCGGGTATTTGCCGCCAGCTCCCTAAGGTCGTTCGTATTCATGCGGTTTCGGCCGGGGCTTCGGGAGTGCTTGCGGCTTCGGTGAGCGCGGCGAGTTCTTGGTAGCGCGGGAGTTCCCCGGCGCTCGTAAGTCCCAGGTGCGCGAGCGCTTCGGTCGTCGGCCGGTACTTCGCCCGGCGCTTGTCTTCCGGATCCTCGACTCTCTCGATAAGGCCGCGAAGAAGAAGCGAACGTACGGTCGCCGAGGAATTGACGCCGCGCACCCAGTCGATCTCGCTTCTCGTCGAGCCGCCTTTATAGAGCACGATGGCGAGCGTCTCAAGGCCCGCTTTCCCGAGATCCCGGGCGAGTTCTCCGGCGCGAAGCGCCTTAACGATCTCCGAAGCTTCCGGAGAGGTGCGCAATTCCGCGGTTTCCGCCGTCTCGATGAGCGCCACGCCGCGCCCGGCAAGCTGCTCCCGAAGCCCCTCAAGGGCCATGGCAACCTCCTCCGGCGAAAGCTTAAGGAGTTTCCCGATTTCCTTCTTCTCCATCGCTTCGCCCGAGGCGAACAGCAAAGCTTCTATAGCGGCCGGAGGCGTGAGCATTAGAGCCTATTTTAGCGGGGTTTAAGCCTCGGAGCAATGCGCTTACTCGTTTCGACAGGGGATGCGCCGCGGGAGTACTTGACAGATAGTATAATAGTATGTCACACTCTGATAAGTCTGTGGAGAGGCAGCAATCCTTTGGAGGGTTAAACACATGCGTATCTTCCTCGCACTTGTTGGTCTTTTGTTTGCAATCATCGGCACGGTCAGCGGTGTCGGCGGAGTTGCGGAAATCATTTCCGCGCTCACCGGCTCTCGCCCAGGCGCGTTCTGGCCGGGTTTCGGGTTGCTTCTGCTCGGAGTGCTCCTCGTCGCTGGCGGTGTTCTGCTCTTCGTACCGAACATCCGTCCCAGCAGCGAGCTCGTCAAACGGCTCCTGTTTGCAGGGCTCTTCGTCCCGGTCGGCGGATTCCTCGTCTGGATGAGCCTCGGCGCGAACGGCGTCCTGAAAGCTCTGAATCTCGATCAGGCAGGCGTCTTTGCGTACGCAACGCCGGATCCGATCTTCTGGGTCACGGGGTTCTATGGCGCAGGCACCGTCATCGTCGGCGTCAGCTTGCTGTTCTCACGGCGCGCCGTCCGGTTCGGCTGACCGGCTCAGTTCCCACCACAGCCACAACGGGGTCGTCTGAAGACGACCCCGTTTTGCTTTATCCGTACCTCGGCACTGCCGCCGCGGCATTCGTAATACTTATGTCCGCAAAGTCAGACTGCTGGGCCGCCTCGACCGCTCCCTGCTTCACGAGTTCCAAAAGCGCGAGGAACGACACGATTACCTCCACCTTCTCCTTTTTCCCCATCCCCGAGAATTCCCTGAACGAAAGCGTAAACGCGGTCTGGACGCGGGCGGAAAGCGTATCCATCATCTCCTCGATCGTGACCAGGGGCTTCACTCTCGCTTCGGGCAGCTCCTCCGGCTTTTCCCGCTCAAGTAGCGCCCGTTCAAGCGCTTCCTCGATAAGCGCAAGCGTCATGTCTTTCGCGGGCGCGAAGATCACATCCGGCGCCTGCTCGCCCCGGGCGATAAGGACGCGGCGCCCGAAGAACTTCGCGAGTTCCCGCGAGAGATTGCGGAACTTTTCGTATTCGGCCAGGCGCTTCTCGAGATCGTGGATGTCGCCTTGTTCTTCTTCCGTAAGTTCGAGATCCGGAAGAAGCGACTTCGATTTTATAAGCAGCAGCGTCGCGGCTACCGCGATGAAATTGGTCGCCTGCTCCATCGGAAATTCCGCCTGGCTCCTCACATGCTCGATGAACTCGTCCGTGACCGCGGAGAGCGACAGGTCGTTCACCAGGAGCTTGCGCTTCTCGATAAGGTCGAGCACGAGCTCCAAGGGGCCCTCGTAGACCGCGGTGCGGATCGTGAAATTAGTCGCCGGAAGAAGCTGGTCCATGAAGGAGGCTGTCGATACGGTTCATGTCGCGCGGGAACATGCTCGCCTCGCGGATATTCTTGAGCCCGAGGATCTGCATGGTCATGCGCTCGGCGCCGAACGCGAAGCCGCCTTCGGGCGGGACGCCGTATTTGAAGGCCTCGAGGAACATGGCTATCTTTTCCGGATCCATCCCCCACTCCTTCACGTGCTCCATGAGCTGGGCATAGTCGTTGATGCGCCGCCCGCCGGAGAGCCATTCGACGCCGCGGCACAACAGGTCCATGCCCTCGTTGAATTCCGGATGCTCCGGGTTCGGATAGACATAGAAGGGTTTCTGGCGCGTCGGATAGCCGTATACGTAGACGAAATCCGAACCCGTCTCCTCCTTGATGATCTCGCAGAGCGTACGTTCGTCCTCGGGGTTGAGGTCTTTCTCGCCGCGCGAGTCGCGGCCTCTTTTCTCAAATATCTTCTCCTGCGCTTCGGTAAGCGAAAGGGTCGGCGTCGATTCGATCATCACGGGTAATTCCGTTTCAAGAAGCTTAAGCTCTGCGGCGCAGCGTGCGCCAACTTCATTAAGAATGAATCGCACGGTTTGTTCGGACATATCGCGCACATCCTTCCAGGAACTGATGAATCCGAACTCGGCGTCAAGCGAGACCACTTCGGTCAAGTGACGGGTCGTGGCGCTCGGTTCGGCCCGGAAGATTTTGTTGACGGAAAACACTCGCTCGAAAGCCGTCATCACGATCTGCTTATAGAGCTGCGGCGACTGCGACAGGTACGCCTTCTTATCGAAATAATCGACCTGAAATACTTCCGCACCCCCCTCGGCGGTGGCGGGAGTGATCGCGGGGGCCTGGAACTCGAAGAAATCCTGGCTCCTCATGAATTCCCGAAACGCATCGATGATCGTGTTCTGTACTTTGAAAATCGCCCGGAGCCGCGGGTGCCTGAGAACGAGCGCGCGGTGGTCGAGCTGAGCTGTGAGGTCGAGGTTAAAGCCGCTCTCTGACATGTCAAACGGAAGCGGCCGCGCCTCGGCAAGCACCGTGATAGCAGTTATCTCAAGCTCGATATCTCCGTTCGCTTTCTCAGCCTGTACATTCTTCTCAGGCCGCTTATTGACCTTCCCTTCTACCGTCACGACGAATTCGTTCCGGATTCCCTTCGCGGTCTCGATCGCGGCGCTTCCCGGCAGGACGACGCCCTGCACGATGCCGGAGCGGTCCCTGAAGTCGAAGAACACGAGCTTCCCCTGGTCCCTTCGCACGTCCACCCAGCCGGAAATGGAGACTGTCCCGCCGACATGCTGTCCAAGCTCCCCGATGAGCGTACGTTCCATAGGATTAGTTATACACTAACGCCGACCGCTCTGCGCACTTCTTTCATCTTGGCTTCGGAAACCGCCCGGGCTGTCTCCCCGCCCCGCGCAAGTACGCGGGCGACGTCTTCGTCCGAGATGGAAGCGCGCTTTTCGCGCATGGGGGCGATGAATGCGTCGATGTCTTCGATAAGGGCTTCCTTGAGGTCCTTATATTTACCTGCCTTCTCTGCATAGAGCGCATCAAGGTCGCTTTCGCTGCGGAAAAGCTTGTGTATGACGTACACGTTCTCCGGGCGTCCGCCGGAGGAGTCCGTCACGATCCCCATCACGGCCTTCACGATCTCGTCGCGCGTGCCAAAGAGCGGGATAGTATTCTTATAGCTCTTGCTCATTTTTGCCCCGTCGGTTCCCGGGACGATGCCTTGGGCCTTGAGGATTCTTTCTTTCGGTTCCTTAAAGAGTGGCGCAAACGTGTTATTGAACTTGTTCGCCGCCTCACGGGCGTATTCGATATGCTGGCGCTGGTCTTCGCCCACCGGCACCACGTCCGTGTCATAGAGAAGAATGTCCGCGGCCATGAGCATGGGATAGGTGAACAATCCCGCATTCGGCTCGAGCCCCTTCGCGACCTTATCCTTATACGCATGTCCCTGCATCAGAAACGGTACGGATACCAGGCAGTCGAATACCCACGCAAGCTCGGTATGCGCAGGCACATCCGACTGTTTGAAGACAGTCGCTTTCTCGGGATCGACGCCCGCCGCGATATAATCGCGCACGACCCCCTTGATATTTTTCCGGAGCGCTTCCGGATCGCGAAGCGAGGTGAGCGCGTGATAATCGACGACCATGAGATAACTCTCGTAGTTTCCGTAGAGGTCGATGAAGGGCTTGAGCGCCCCGAAATAGTTGCCGATATGGAGGTCTCCCGAAGGCTGGAGTCCGGTAAGAAGCGTTTGTTTGCCTGCCATGGCCTCGAGTATACCAGAAAAACGAACGAGGCCTGCGCATTCTGCGCGGCCCCTTGTCATTGCCCACCCGCCGCTTCGCGGCGTCCGATCGAAAGCAGTTTCAGGAGCAGTTCGCTCGGCATTTTCCGGCGGTTCTTCCACCAGTCGTCGAGTCTCTTCCTCCACTCTTCTGCGAGCGCAGCAGAGCCAGGGTCAAGTACGCACATCAACGCCTCCCGCACAGCGCCGCAGCATCCCTGCAGCCGGAACCCAACCGGGAAGCATTATAGCACGAAGCGGATGAAGTATCCAGGTATAGAAAAAGCGGCGGCCCCGAAGGACCGCCGCCGGACACAGCCGCGCCGCCGAAAAATCAGCGCGCGACCTTTCTTCTCATGGGGACCACCGTCTTCGGCGGATTTCGCCCGAGACCGATCTTCTTGGCGAATGCCGAGCGTTGCGCCGCGTAGTCGGGCGACACCATCGGATAATTCGCGGGCAATCCCCACTTGGCCCGGTATTCTTCGGGCGTGAGATTGTAGTTCGCCTTCAGATACCGTTTGAGCATCTTCAGCTTTTTGCCGTCCTCGAGGCAGACGATGTAGCCGGGCGTCACGGAGCTCTTCACCGCAACGGCTGGCTTCTGGTCCGTCTTCACGGCGTTGTCGGCCGTGTCGAGGCCGCCGAGCGTCGCATGCACGCTCTTGATCATTCCAGGCACCTCCGTGACGGGAAGCGGGTTGTTGCTCACATAGGCCGCAACGATGCGGGCTGTGAGCTCCAGAAGCTCCGTGGTGCCTGTCGTGGCGGACAAGGCATTCGGTGTGTTGGTATTGGCCGGATCGGCCATGGGAAACTCCCTTGTTTGAGTGAGGTACAGTCCTTGAGCGGTTGCTCAAAGCGATATTAACATTTAGTTGTATATAAGTCAATATCGTTTGCTTCTTTTTTGCTGCGGGTGAGACAAGCGGGAATCTTGCTGACATGTTCCGATAAGATACTGAAAATGGCGCTTCCTAATTCCGTGGAGCGATATATAGTGCGCCGGGGAGGATTCGAACCTCCGTAGACCGAAGTCGACAGGTTTACAGCCTGTTGCAATTGACCACTCTGCCACCGACGCAATGCCCTAGACTATAGCCGCTAACGGCCTATTTTTCAATCGAAAGCACCGCGACCTGCTGCCTGCCGCGGCGAAGGAGCGCCAGGCCGTTTTCGAACTGATTCGGGTCAAGGACGGCATCAGGCTCTTCAATTGCGATCCCATTTATCGAAACTCCCTTCCCTTCGATGAGCCTCCGCGCGTCGCTCTTGGAAGTCGCGAGGCCGCTTGCAACGAGCGCGTCCGCCACCGAAGTCCCGGCAAGCGCCCGGAATGCGATCGTCATACCCGGGGCGCCTGCGATGAGTGCCAGCCTTTCGCTTTTGGCAAGCGAGGCGAGGGAGCCGGAGCCGTAGAGAACCCCGGAAACCTTTTCCGCTTCTTCCGCCGCCTTCCGTCCGTGGACGAGCGTCGTCACGTCGCCCGCAAGCTTCCTCTGCGCTTCGCGGGCCTGCGGATTCGCCCTGTTGCGCTCCACGAGCGAATCGATCTCGGATAGCGGAAGGAACGTATAGAATTTAAGGTACTTTTCTACGGAATCGTCCGGCTGGTTGAGCCAGAACTGGTAGAAGGCGAACGGCGAAGTCTTGTCCGGATCGAGCCAGACCGCATTTCCTTCCGACTTCCCGAATTTCTTGCCCGAAGAGTCGGTGACGAGCGGGCAGGTAAAGGCGAAGGCTTCCCTGCCGAGCTTCCGGCGGATGAGCTCGACGCCGGAGAGGATATTGACCCACTGATCGGAGCCGCCAAGCTGCACGTCGACGCCGTACTTCTGATAGAGCGTCAGATAGTCGAGGCCCTGGAGGAGCGAGTACGCGAATTCGGTGTAGGAGATGCTTTCGTCCGGGGTTTCAAGGCGCCTGCGGATGATATCGCGCTTCACGAGCTCGTTTACGGTGAAATGTTTGCCGATATCGCGCAAAAAATCAACGAGCTTCACCTTAAGAAGCCAGTCGGCGTTGTTAACGAGCCGCACGCGCCTGCCAATGATCCGCTCCATCTGCTTTTGAAGCGCCTTCGCGTTGCGGGCGACAATCTTCGCATCCGCAAGCTGCCGTTCCCCGCTTTCGCGCGGATCCCCGATCATACCGGTGCCGCCGCCGACGAGAAGGACCAGGTTATGCCCCGCGTCCGCAAGCCGCTTCATGAGAAGAAGCACGACGAGATTTCCCGCCTGCATCGAGTCCGCCGACGGGTCGACGCCAAGGTATACGGTGCGCTTCCCGGAAAATATCTTTTCCGGCTCGGCCGAATGATGCTCGACGAGCTCGCGCGCCTTCAGATCTTCTACGAGATTCATGCCAAGAATATACCACGTATTAAAGAGTCGGAGCCCCGCCGCCGCGTGCGGCCGGGGCTCCTGAATCAGGCGGTCTTTTGCCCGGAACGCACTTTCGTCAGGGAGCGTCCTTGGCGGATATGGCTTTCTTGCGGAAGTCCGGCAATCCACTGGCCGTTCCTGCATACCATTCGTACCGCCATGATCAGCCGAGTATACGGATAGTGCGGACACGCGTCCCTGTGCGATACGAAAACGCGAACTTGCCGGTCTTTCTTGGTGATGCGGTCGATGTATACCAGGAGCAAAGGATAGGGGAATGTCGTATGCAATTGCTTGAACAAAGCGTTCCCCTGCCTGACTCTACCCCGCACGTCGAGCGCTCCGAGACCCGACTCGACAACCTGTCGGATGTGGAGAAGCGGAAGCTTCATTTCCATGTGGACCCCCCATTAAACGACAACCACTGGCAGTAAAGCATGAAACCAGGCCCGCGGAAAGAAGACTATTCGCGAAGCCCGATGTGGAGGTTATACAGCTGGGAATACTTCCCGTTATTGGCCATAAGCTCGTCGTGGGTGCCCATTTCCGCGATCTTTCCTTCTTCAAGAACGATAATGCGGTCGGCTTTGCGTACGGTCGAGAGGCGGTGCGCGATGATGAAGGTCGTGCGCCCCTTCATAAGCTCTTCGAGCGATTTGGTGATGTATCGCTCGGTCTCTGCATCAAGCGCCGAGGTCGGCTCATCAAGTATAAGGATGCGCGGATTCCGGAGCATAGCGCGCGCGATGGCGACGCGCTGCTTCTGTCCGACCGAAAGCTTGATGCCCCGCTCCCCGACCTCCTGCTCGTATTTCATCGGGAACTTGTCGATAAATACGTCAGCATGCGCGCGCCTGGCTGCGAGCTCCACTTCGGAATCCGTCGCGTCCGGCCGTCCGTACCGGATATTGTCCTTGATGCTCGAGTTGAACAGCACGACTTCCTGCGGGACGATGGCGATGCGGCTCCGGAGTTCCCGGAGATTCACCTGTCGGATATCGTGCCCGTCGATCAGGATCCTGCCTTCGTTTGCGAAATAGTAGCCGGAGATAAGTTCGGCGGTCGTCGATTTGCCGACCCCCGTCTCGCCGACGAACGCAACGACCTCGCCTGCTGTGGCTGTAAAAGAAACGCCTTTCAGTATCTCCGGCTGATCCGCCTCATATCTGAAATGGACGTCGTCGAACTCGACATCGCCGCGGACATCCGGCAGGCGGATGGCATTGAGCGGTTCGTAGTTTTCCGGTTCCGTGCCAAATACGATTTCGAGCTTTGCCATCGTCACGAGCGCGCCCTGTACGGTCTGCCACTGCCGCCCAAGGGACACGAACGGGCCGATAATCATCCCCGCATACGCGTTGAAGGCTATGAGCCCGCCGATCGTGAGCTCGCCGCGCGTGATAAGGAAGGCGGAGAACAGGAAAATCACCGTCTGGGTAAGAGTAACGACGATGCGCTGGGAGAAGTTAAGATTGCTCCAAAGTTTCTCCAAACGATAGTACATCGGCACGGCCTTGCCGAGCAGGCCGTCTATGATTTGTTTTCCTTCATACTGCTCCGCCCCGGCCTGCTTCACGGTATGCACGTTCGTATACGCATCGGCCGCGTCGCCGTACGCTTTATTCCAGATCTCGATGCCCTTTTCCTGATAGTCGTTCGTCGCCGGAAGGATATAGAGAAGCAGGAAGCAGTACACCGCGACTCCGGCCAGGAGTACGGGCGCGAGCATCGGCTGGATCATGAACGAGATGACGACGCCGATAAGGATGGTCAGGAACTGCGGCGCAAGGGACAGGCCGAGGTTGACGAGCGAACTCAGCATCCACCCGCCGCGGTCGATAAGGTTGCTTATCTCTCCGGACCGGTGCTTTTTGTGGTAGTTGACCGGGAGCGTGAGCAGGTGGGCGAAAGCCCGCGCCTGCACTCCCGCATGCAGCTCGGTAGTAAGCAACTGGCTCTTAAGGTCGGATACCCAGCTTATGACGTTCGTGATTATCTGAGTGAGCAGCCACACGAGAAGCAGTACGAGCCACAACGGCAGGCTCTCCGTCGCAACGACGACCGAATGGTAGGGCGGAATGAGGGCGTCGAAGAAGCGGCCGGTGATATAGGGGATGACGCCGTTCCCGACCGCGAAGAAGATCTCAATGGCCGAAAGCCACATCAGGGGTGTTTTGTACGGACGAAGCTGGCGCCACAGCGCCGTTTTCTTCTCCTGCCACGTGAATGTAGGCTTTTCCTCTTCTTTCATATCGTAATTATAGCATAAAATTGCGCTCTAGCAAAATACCGGACGCGATGCCCATCTATCGGGAAAGGAAGAAAAGTCCGACCAGGGGAGCGATAAACCAATAAAAGAAGAGGCCTTTGGGCGCGAAGAGCGTATCGAGGAGCGGCGGCAGGTTCACGACTGCCGTCGCGCCGAAGACGTGATAGAGCATGGCGATGATGAACCCGAGCGCGAGAAGCCCGAGGATCGCAAGCGGCGCGAAGCTGCGGGAGAAGCTCGCTCCCATGAATCTCTTGAGCACGGGAAAAGCCACCGCTACGGCAAGAGCATAGACGCCAAGCGTGAGCGCGAGCTTTATTTCCGGCGTACCGCCCCAGGAAAGTACCGTCGGGAGATAGGGAAAGACGGCATAGAGCGCGTAGCCGGTATACAGCGACGATATGAACGCGTTCATGCGAACATTATAACCCTTCCGATTTCAGTTCCTCCACCGCCTTCCTCGCTTTCGAGGATAACTTCTTCGGAAGCGTGACCGAGGTGCGGATCAGAAGGTCTCCGCGCTGTCCCCCTTCCACGGGCACTCCCTTGTCGCGGATGCGGAGCACTTCCTCGGTGCGGCTCATGGCTGGCACTTTCACCTCGAGCGTCTTCCCTTCTATGGTTTCGACGGAGACCGTAGTGCCCGTGAGCGCGTCGGTGAGTTTCAGGGGGAGCTCCATGACGAGGTTCGCGCCATCCTTGCGGAACACCGGATGCGGCTTTACGTGGATCTTCACGTAAAGGTCTCCGGCAGCCCCTCCTTTTATGGCTTCCCCTTGCTGCGGGAGACGTACCATCTCGCCATTATCGATTCCCGCAGGTACCTGGATCTGTATCTCCTCTTCCTGCCGCTTCACGCCCTTGCCGCCGCACGCGTGGCATTTTTCCTTCGGGATCTTTCCCGTACCGTCGCAGTGCGCGCACGTACGCACGCTTGAGAAGGTACCGAGTATCGAGTTGCGGGTTTCATGGACGCGTCCCGAACCGCCGCAGGTCTTGCAGGTCTCAAGCTCGGTACCGGGCTTCGCTCCGTTCCCCTTACAAACATCGCACTGCCCGACCTTGGCGATGAGCACCGAACGCCTGGTGCCGAGCACCGAGTCCTTGAAGGATACTTCGATGTCGATCGAGATATCGCGCCCGCGCGGCGCCCGCGCGGCCCTTCTGCCGCCGAAGAGGTCGCCGAAGCCCTCGAACATGTCGCCGAAGTCGACATTCTCGAATCCCCCTTGCTCGAATCCGCTGAAATCGAATCCGCCGAATCCTCCCGCCTGCCCGGCGCCGGGGCCTCCTCCCGCAAAGCTTCGCCCGTATGAATCGTATTCTTTCCGCCGCTTCTCGTCGGAAAGGGTCGAGTATGCTTCCGTGATCTCCTTGAACTTCGCCTCGTCGCCTCCTTTGTCCGGGTGGTGCTTTTGCGCGAGCTTCCTGAAGGCCTTCTTGATATCGTCCTGGCTCGCGTTCTTCTCGACGCCCAGAGTTTCGTAGTAGTTTTTTGCCATATGAAAAGTATACGCCTCTTCACGGGCGCGCGCAAAATCGTGCGGCAATACAGAAAGGCGGCCAAGCGGCCGCCTTTCGCGGAAAAACTGTCGTGTCCGGGATATCGTTACCAGACCTGCCACCATTTGTGCGGATAACAGTAGACGGAGGAGTCATCCGGATCGTCGCAGACCGGAGACGTCACCGGCCTTTCGCTGGTGAAGAAGTTGAAGAGCGGCTCCACCACCAGATTGTCCGCGATGATCACCAGCACAATCCCGAAAACGATGGCAAAGATGATGTCTGAGAGCTTTCCGGAAGGAACAGAAGCCTTGTTCCCTTCATTTACTGAAGCATGTGACATGGCAAACTCCGCGTTGTGTTGATCCGGGACTATTTATACAGTATACAGTGGTAACGTGTCAAGACCCGCGAAGAGCGGGTCTTGATTTCCTTCACTCGTACGATCGTTTCTATTCCTTCTCCTTGAATTCCGCGTCGGTCGCGCCTGCTTCCGGCGGAGGGGTTTGATTTCCTGCGGGCGGCGTCTGCGCTTCCTGCGCCTTCATCATGGCTTCTCCGATCTTCGAAAGCGACGCCGAGAGCGCCTCGCTTGCGGACTTGATGGCCGGGAGATCCTCTCCGGCATTCGCCTGCTTCACGAGTACGATTTTCTCGTTCACTTCCGTGACGACCTCGGCTGGCGCTTTGTCTCCGGCATCCTTGATCGCCTTCTCGGCGGTATAGGCCATCTGCTCGCCGAGGTTCCGGGCATCGATAAGTTCTTTCTTCTTCTGGTCTTCGCCCGCGTGCGCTTCCGCGTCGGCTTTCATTTTTTCGATGTCCTCCTTCGAGAGCCCGGTCGAGCCCTCGATGCGGATGGACTGCTCCTTGCCCGTGGTCTTTTCTCTGGCCTTCACCGTGAGAATACCGTTGGTGTCGAGGTCGAAGGATACTTCGACCTGCGGCATGCCGCGGGGTGCCGGAGGAATGCCGTCGAGCATGAATTTGCCGAGCGACTTGTTGTCCGCGGCCATCGCGCGCTCGCCCTGGGTCACGTGTATCTCGACCGAAGTCTGATTGTCTGCGGCGGTCGAGAAGGTCTGCGAACGGCTCGTCGGGACGGCGGTGTTGCGCTCGATGAGCTTGGTCGCGACGCCGCCCATGGTTTCGATCGAAAGCGAGAGCGGGATGACGTCCACCAGAAGAATATCCTTCACGTCGCCCTGGAGGATTCCGGCCTGGATGGCCGCGCCGATAGCGACTACTTCATCCGGATTCACCGAAAGGTTCGGCTCCTTCCCGAAGAGCTTCTTCACTTCCTCGAGGATTTTCGGCATGCGCGTCTGGCCGCCGACCATCACGATCTCCTGCACGTCCGAAGGCTTGAGGCCAGCGGCTTCAAGCGCGCGCTTGGTGATATCGATCGAGCGGGTAACGTATTCGTCCGCGAGACTCTCCAGGGTAGCGCGCGTGATCTTGAGAAGGAGATGCTTCGGCCCGTCCGCGCCCGAGGTGATGAACGGAATGTTGATTTCCGCCTCCGCGGAAGAGGAAAGCTCCTGCTTCGCCTTTTCCGCAGCCTCATCGAGGCGCTGGAGGGCAAGGGGATCCTTCGTGACGTCGATGCCGCTCTCCTTCTGGAACTCTGCCGCGATATGCTTCACGAGCTTCTGGTCGATGTCACGGCCGCCCATGTGGCTGTCCCCGTCGGTCGCCTTCACTTCGATCACGTCGTCCCCGACTTCGAGCACCGACACGTCGAAGGTGCCGCCGCCGAAGTCATACACCACGATCTTCTCGTCCTTCTTCTTATTGAAACCGTACGCGAGCGCCGCCGCGGTCGGCTCGTTGATGATGCGCTTCACGTCGAGCCCCGCGACCTGGCCCGCCGCCTTGGTCGCGTTTCGCTGCGCGTCGTCGAAGTACGCGGGAACGGTGATCACGGCCTCCGTGATCTTCTCGCCGAGCTTCGCTTCCGCGTCCGCCTTGAGCTTGCCGAGGATCATCGCGCTTATCTCCTCCGGGCGGTAGTCCTTGTCGCCAAGATGCACCACGACGCCGCCATCGGCGCTCGCCTTCACCTCGTACGGTACGATGCCCGTATCCCGCCGGACCGCTTCGTCCTGGAAGCGGTGGCCCATGAAGCGCTTGATGCCATAGACGGTATTCTTCGGGTTCGTGACCGCCTGGCGCTTGGCGAGCGTCCCGACGAGCCGCTCGCCGCTTTTGGAGATTGCGACCACCGAAGGGGTCGTGCGGGCGCCGTCCGCGTTCTCGATGATGCGCGGCTTGCCGCCCTCCATGATCGCCATCGCGGAGTTCGTGGTACCGAGGTCTATGCCGAGGATTTTTGCCATTGTGAAATAGGTTAAGGATTTGCCCTTATAAATACGCCCGCTCGCGCAGATGCTTTTATTTTACTCCCCGCAACCGGCTATGCAAGATGCGCAACGCGCACCTTCGCCGGACGAAGCACACGTTCGCCCATCCGGTATCCCGGCTCAAGCACCGCCGTGATTGTTCCGTCTTCGTCCGCCGATGCGGCCGTATCGCTTCCGAGCGCTTCGTGGAGCGCCGGGTCGAACGTATCGCCTGCGGCGCCAAACGGGACGAGACCGAGCTTCGCGAACCCCGTTTCAAGCTGTTTTACGATGCCCGCGAAACTTTCCGGAAGCTCTCCCGAGGCTTTGGCCCGCTCGAGGCTGTCGAGCGCGGGGAGAAGCGCCTCTGCGGCTCTCGCGGCTCCCCGTGCGGCGGCTTCCGTCCGCTCCTCGTCGAAGCGCTTCTGCGCGTTCGCGTAGTCGGCCTTGGAGCGCTGCCAGCCGTCGAGGTATTCCTGCTTCTCCTTTTTAAGAGCCTCAATCTCCCTCTTCAACTTTGCGACTTTCCCGGCAGCGCCCGTTTCATCTGCGGCGTCCGTGTCTTCCCCCTGCGCACGGCGGTTCTCCGCGGCTTCCGCGTCTATTTCGAATTCATCTCGTTCGTCCCGCATGTCCTTAGTTATTTAGGGATTTCAGTAGTGACCCACACGTCGTCTTCCCGGCACACGTATTGGATATGGTCGTATCTCGTTCCGGTTTCCGAATTGGTCGTTTCCCTGGAGCGTCCGGCATCCGCTTCCATCGGCTTTCCGCATTTCGGGCAGTTCATGGTATTTATACGGTAACGGGCGAGCGGGAAATTATTTCAACCGGAATGCCGGGGATCGTATTCCTCGCAAGATCTCCCTTTGCGAATTGATTTGAAGCGGCGAGCATCTCTATGCCGAGAATATGCCCGCGCTTGTCGAGATCGATGATAACGTCTCCGCTCATTTCGACGGTCTTCGCCACTTTCCCTTTCCGCAACGTCATATATGCCGCGTCCGCCAGTTTGTCGTAGGTGATTTTCATAAGTAGTATGCCGTAATTACGAAATAATCGTTCTTGCGGTTCCGGATTCTGCCTTGCGAGTATACTACTACGATCCTTACGCCCGCATCAAGTCTTTTCCAAACCTTAACCGTTCCCTCTCCGGCACCGCGCTTTATATCCGGCTCCCGGATTGTCTGCTTGATATGTTCGGTGCTCAGCGCGCGTTCGAGAATTCTGAACCTGCAGTTCATCGTAGCGAAACAAGATAAGACGGGGATAAAGGCTTCCGGGGAAACACTCCCGAACTAACGCTTGCTCCACTGCGGAGACTTGCGGGCCTTCCGAAGTCCCGGCTTCTTGCGCTCGACAGCGCGGGGGTCGCGGCGCAGGTATCCGGCGGTCTTAAGCGTACCGCGCATGCCCGCCTCTTCCTTGAGGATCGCGCGGGAAATCGCGTGGCGGACGGCTTCCGCCTGGGCGGCGACGCCGCCTCCGGAGACGCGCGCGGAAACCGCATAGGTACCGGCGAGATCCTTTGCCGAAAGCGCTTCCTCGGCGACTTTGGTGCGTTCCATGGTCTTGAAATAGTCTTTCGCGCTCTTGCCGTTCACGGTCACGCTCGCCGTATCGGCTTTCGTGATCCGAACCGAAGCGGTCGCAGTCTTCCTGCGTCCGACTGCCGCGCTGTATTTGGTAGAGTCAGACATAAATAAAGTTAGTCGATGATGGTAAGCAGCTTCATGCGGCCCTTGCGCAGTTTGTTGCGCGGGATCATGCCGTCGATCGCCTTCCGGAGCACCTCGCCCACTCCCTTCTTCTCGATCATCTCGGCAAGGCCCTGGACCTTGAGGCCGCCCGGATAGCCGGTGTAATGGGTGTACTCCTTTCCGGCGACGCGGCGCTCGGGAAGCGAGAGTTTCGAAGCGTTCGTGATGGTCACGGTGACCGGAAGGATCTGGTTTTTGACGAAGTGCGCGGACTTCTTGCCCATGAGCATCGAAGCGGCTTCGCTTGCGACGCGTCCGAGCGACTGATTCCTGGCATCGATGGTGTACTGTTTCGGTTCCATGTTAGACGAAAGCTATATAGGCGGTCATGCGGCCGTTTGCGGTCGCCGGGCGCTTCACGATGCGGGTATAGCCGCCGTTCGTTTCCGCATAGCGCGGCGCGAGCGTCGTGAAGAGCTTCTTGACGGCCTCGGGGCTCCCGAGCCTCGAAGAGATAAGGCGGCGGTTCGCGACCGTATCAGCTTTCGAGCGCGTCACGAGCTTCTCGATGAAGGGACGGAGTTCCTTCGCCTTGGCCTCGGTCGTCGAGATGCGTTCCTCGAGGATAAGGGCGCGCGCAAGAGACCGGACGAGCGCGGCGCGCTGGTTGTCTGGTCGGTTGAACGCACGTCCTTTGTTGTTGTGTCGCATGGCTTTCCGTGTACCCGCCGTATCAGTCCTTCTTAAGCGCGAGACCGAGGGAGTTTAGCGCACTTTCTATTTCCGCGATAGCCTTCTCGCCGATGCCGTCGAGCTCCTCAAGGGCGGACGCGCTTTTGCGCGCGAGGCCCGCGGCGGAACGGATGCCCGCATCCGTAAGGGCGGAGGTGACGCGGGCCGAAAGGCCGAGATCCTCGACTTTCATTTTTGTCGAGTCCGCCGTTCCTTCCGAAGAAGACTCCGCCTCGAGCTTCACCTCGGGGCTCGGTGCCGCTTCCTCCTGGAAGCCGATAACCGACTTGAGCTGGTGGATCATGATCTCGATCGAGCGCTCAAGCGCCTCGCGGGGAGCGATAGTGCCGTTGGTCTCGATGAGGATGCGAAGGCGATTGAAATCGGTGCGGTCGCCGACGCGCATGTTCTCGACTTCGTAGTTCACGCGGCGGATAGGCGTAAAGGTCGCATCAAGCGCGATCGCGCCGATGTCGACTTTCTCTTTGGTAAGGACTTCGCGCGGGACATAGCCGAGGCCGCGCTCGATCGACGCTTCGAGTTCGAACGCGATCTTGCCCGAAACGTCGGCGATGTGCTGCTCCGGATTCGCGATCTCCACCTGGCTCGGGAGCTTGAAATCGGCCGCCGTGACGTGCTTTGGCCCCTTTACGGAAAGCGAGATGGTCTGCGGCTCGTCGGTGTGGAGCGTGAAATGCACGCGCTTGAGGTTGAGGAGCACTTCCATGACCGACTCGCGCACGCCTTCCATCGTGGCGAACTCGTGCGGCACGCCCTCGATCTTGACCGAGGTGACGGCCGCGCCCGGAAGCGAGGAAAGGATGATGCGGCGGAGGCTGTTGCCGAGCGTGTGGCCGTAGCCCGGATACAGCGAATCGATCTCGTACATGCCCGCCATCCCCTCTTCGGAGACGATGCGCGGCTTGCTTGGCAGTGTGATGTGGTGTTCCATAACTCAATCGTATTACCTAGATTATTAAATTAACGGCTGTAGAACGAAAGCACGGCGAGAAGGTCGCCTGCTGGATCCGCCGAAGCGGCGGTCGGCATCTCCTTCACGCCTCCCTCCATGGTTTCCGGATTGAAGGTAAGCCACGAAGCGAGCGGGCTCTCGGCGAAGCGCTCCTTGAATCCTTCGAAAAGGACGGACTTCCGGCTTCCCTCGCGGACCTTGAGGACGTCGCCCGGGCGGATCATCGCGGAAGGGACGGTGATGCGTTTTCCGTTCACCGTCACATGCCCGTGGGATGCCATCTGGCGGGCACCGCGGCGCGTCTTCGCGAGTCCCAGACGATAGAGCACATTGTCGAGCCGGAGCTCAAGCGTCTGGTGGAGCCGCTCGGCCGGGTTGTGGCCGGACTCTACCGCTTCGCTCACGTAGCGGCTGAACTGCCGTTCCCCGACGCCGTACGTCACGCGCACCTTCTGCTTCTCGAGAAGCTGCTTGCCGAACTCGGAAGCGCCGCGCGGACGGCCCTTGCGTACCTTTCCCTTGCGCTCGGCGGAAATCGCGAACTTCTGCGTCTGCGCTTTCTCGAACACGCTCGCCCCGAGGCGCTTCGCTATCTTGTATCGTGGTCCGGTGATCATGGTGATGGATTAGACGCGGCGGGCCTTAGGCGGGCGCGGGCCGTTATGAGGAATCGGGGTCGCGTCCTTGATGGCGCGGATCTGGATGCCTTTCGCCGAGAAGCCGCGGAGCACCGACTCGCGCCCGGCGCCGATGCCGCGGATGATAACGCTCGCCTCCTTGACGCCGATCGCCGCAGCCTTCTCGCCGAGGAGCTCGCCCACTTTCGTCGCGGCGAACGGAGTCGACTTGCGCGCGCCCGCAAAGCCGAGAGCTCCCGCGGAAGAAGAGATGACCGCGTTTCCTTTCTCGTCGGTGAGGACGGCCTTGGTATTGTTGAAGGTAGCCTCGACGTGGAGGACGCCGCGCTCGAGGCGGCGCTTCGAAACCTTGGAGAGGGCGCGCTCCTTGCGTCCCTGGTCCATGCCGCGCCCGCTCTTCTTGATGATTCGTTTCTTACCCATGATGATTTAGTGGTGCGTACGATTAAGTCTTCTCGAGCGTGCGGCGTCCCGATCCCATGGTCTTTCGCACGTTCCCGCGCACGGTGCGGGAATTGGTCTTCGTGCGCTGGCTTCGCACCGGCATGTGCCGCTCGTGGCGGTTGCCCCTCCATGAACGGATATCCTTAAGGCGCTTTATGTTCTGTCCGATTTCGCGGCGCAGTTCCCCTTCGATCGTATACCCTTCGGCCAGGGAGCGGACTTTCTGCTCCTCGTCCGACGAGAGCTCGCTTCCTTTCTTCGTTGCCGGGATGCCCGCTTTCGCGAGGATATCGAGCGCGCGGGTAGGGCCGATGCCGTAGATAAGCGGCAGCGAGTAGGCGAGCTGCTTGTCGTCTGGGATGGATACGCCGGCGATACGCATAGGTAGTACTTAGATATTCAAAATTAACCCTGACGCGCCTTTCGTCTCGGCTTCAGCTTGTTGATGCGATAAAGACGCCCGCCGCGGCGGACGAGCAAATCTCCAGGCTGCTGCTTTTTAATAGATGCGCGTACTTTCATGTGTGTAATTAGCTGAGCCTTCTCACGATGCGCGCCCTTCCGCCGTACGGATCGGTCACGAGCTCGACCGAATCCCCGACGAGGACGCGGATGCGGTGCAGCCGCATCTTCCCCGCAAGATACGAGAGCTGGAGCTCTCCGTCCGGCATCCTGACCCGAAATAACGAGTTAGGGAGCACCTCTTCAACGGTGCCTGTTACCGGTTCTATACCTCCCGTATCTTTCATGCGATGCGTTTTCTATCCTAGCAAGAGCCCGGGATACCGTCAACTGCCGGACGGCGGGTTAACTACCACGTCGATGTCTTTGGGGTCTCCCGGGAAGGCGCCCGTCCAGAACGGCCGGAGCACCAGAAGCGCCCGCTTCACTTCGGGGAAGCCCGAAAGCACCACTTGCGCGGCTTCACGGGTCTTTCCCGCGACCGCCGAGGCGATGCGCGCCGGATCCACGGTCCAGACGATCGTGGTATTTCCCGAGAGCGTGAAGTCGAAGGTCGTCGCGCCTTCCGCCGGGGCTCCGGTCGAAGGGGTGAGCACGAGCTTCCCCGCGTCCGGGATGTTCACCGGCTCGCCGTTATAGCCCGGGAGCACCTGCGCGGCGATCGCGGAGGCAAGCGGCGCGGACGGGAATACGACGGCGGTCGCGGTGCCCTGCTCCTTCACATCAACCGACGTGCCGTTCGCGCCCGCGGCGTTCGGAAGGTCCTGATACGAAGTGAACGTCGCGCCGGGAAGAAGCACGTATCCGGCAGGGATTTCCGCCTTAAGCGCGGTTACAAGATCGCCCTGGAGCGCGGTCTTGAGAGTTCCCCGCGCGGTGTTCGCGGTCGCCTCCGCGACCTTCGGGCGGGTACCCGTGAACCCTCCGGCCATCGGGCCCGATGATTTTGCCGTGACGGCGGTGAACGCCGGAGAGCCCGCAAGGCCCGGAAGCGTGAAAGTCGTCGCGCCGATGTTATAGCTTTCTCCCGCGGCGTCGGCATAGAGCGTCGCGGTTACGCTTCCCGGCGTATTCGCGTCCTTGGCGGCAGGAACGACGATCGGCGCATGGATACGGAAGATAAGCCCGGCCGGAGTCTCGAAGCGGGTATTGGTAATAAGCCGTTGCGGGGTCTTTTGGGTGTTGAACACGGTCGCGGTACCTTGCGCCGCCTGATTCACCGTCTCGGTTCCTTCTCCCGGCACCGACTGCGTGCCGATTTTCTGGACTGATATCACTTCAAACGGCAGCGCCCCTCCCGAAGCGGTCGCGCTATAGGTTCCGGCGACGGCGACCGTGTCGCTTGACGGGTCGATCGTCACTTTCGCCCCGGAGAAAAGATAGAGTGCACCCACCGAAAGGGCGATGATGACGAGCGCGATGAGCGCGGTCGCGTACGGGAAGCGGCGCGGGGACGGGCCGCCGTACATCGGCTGCTGCGGAGGCGGAGCCTGCCGGTATGAAGCTTCCGGGGGAAGCGCGCCTTCCTCTTCCATCTTGCGCCTGCGCGAGGGCGGGATGATGTCGTTAAGGGTTCGCGGCATAGGTACGATGATTATGCGTTAGATAACGCTTGAAAGTATATCACGCCCGTTATGCAAGCACTGCTTTGATGCGGCGGACTCCTGCGGAGGAAGCCTCCTCCTTCTGGATCTTGAAGCGCTTTCCGCCTTCGCCAAGCTCTCTCGTGTTTGCCACGTGCGGCCCGCCGCAGAACTCAAGCGAAAATGCTTCGCCGATCTTCGGGTCAGCCTCGGTCGCATCTTTTGGCCCCACGGAATATACCGAGACCATATCCGGATATTTCACCCCGAATTCCATTTGTGCGCCGAGCTTCTCGGCCTCTTCCTTCGGCATCACCGTTCTTGTCACCGGCAGTTCCTGCGCGGTGATCTCGTTCACAATGTCCTCGGCTTCCGTAAGCTGCTCCGGCGTCACCTTCTGTCCGTATGAAAAATCGATGCGCAGGCGCTCGCTCGTGATATTGCTTCCCCGCTGCTTCACGTCAGGCCCGAGAACTTTCTGAAGCGCCGCAAGGAGAAGGTGGTGCGCGGTGTGGTATTTGACCGTCTGTTCCGAATGGTCGGCAAGTCCTCCGGCGAAACGCTGCGCGCCTCCCGCGCGGGATTCTTCCTGATGCTTGGTCATCTGTTCGTTCACTTTCTTCATATCAAGCGCGATGCCGCGTTCCTTCGCGATCTCCTCGGTGAGTTCGAGCGGAAAGCCATAGGAAGTGAAGAGGGTAAAAGCATCGATGTCGCTCCCCATCTTCTCAAGCTCCCGCATGCCTCCTGCGAGCGTCTTGCGGAACCGCTCCTCTTCTTTCGCGAGATCATCCCGGATCGCCTCGCTTGCGGCGAGCACATGAGGATACTGTCCCGCATACGCCTCGCCGTATCCTTTAGCTACATCCGCGAGCACTGCGTCCTTGATTCCGAGCCGGTCGGCTTCACGTATCGCGCGGCGGATAAGACGGCGAAGTACGTACCCCGCCTCGGTGTTCGAAGGGGTAACGCCTTCCGCGAGCATGAAGGACGCGGCGCGCATATGATCGAGGATAATGCGCATCGAGCGCGTCACGCTCTCTTCTTCCGCGTATTTCTTCCCGGTCCTGGACTCAAGCACTGTCCGCGCCGCGTCGAAGACATCGATGAGGAAAGCGTCCGGGGTGCCAAGCGTGGCGAACGTGAGCCGCTCGAGGCCCCCGCCGAAGTCGACGTTCTGCTTCGGAAGGTTCGAGAACGATCCGTCGGGGTTCTTGATAAACTGCATGAAGACCGAGTTCCCGATCTCGACGAAACGACCGCAGTCGCAGTTTGGATGGCAGTTCGGACCCCATTTCGGGTCATGAGGAAGCCCGAAGTCGTAGAAGACTTCGGAATCCGGGCCGCCGGGTTCTCCGGGAGGCATGTTCGCCGGAACCCCCGCCCTGCTCCACCAATTTTTCTTCGCGTCATAGGCAAAGATACGGTCGTTCGGACCCATTCCTTTTTCATACCCCGCCTCTTCGCTTCCTATATCCGAGAACGCCGCATCGATCCCCTTGGTTTTGAAAAGCTCCTTCCATATTCCGACCGCTTCCATATCGGCCTCCATTCCAGCCTCTTTGTCGCCTGCGAAAACGGTGACATAGAGCTTCGCGGGATCGAGCCCGAGTCCTTCTTCCGCGCTTGTGAGGAATTCGAAGAACCACGGAAGCTGCTCCTTCTTGAAATAGTCGCCGAGCGACCAGTTGCCGAGCATTTCGAAGAATGTCGTGTGGCGGTTATCACCCACTTCCTCGATGTCTCCCGCGCGGAAACTCATCTGGGAATTCGCGACGCGTTTCCCGGCCGGATGGTCTTTGCCGAGAAGGTACGGAACGAGGGGCTGCATGCCGCTACTGGTAAACAAGGTGGTGGGGTCGTTCCCGGGAACGATGGGCGCGCTCGGGATGATCGCGTGTCCGCGCTTCTCGAAGAATTTCAAATATCGGCTTCGCACTTCGGAAACGATCATGGTCTCGAAAAGATATCATGAATGCAAGAACCCGCCCACATCTCGTTGAATTGAGATGGGGCGGGCTTCATTGTCTCGTTTACTTGCGCAAACCTTCGCAGACGATCGTAGCTGAAAGGGTGCCTGCGAACACCGCAATCAACTCAAACCAATGAGTGCCCAAGGCTCCTCCTCCTTCGACGGCATAAAGCAATGCCGCTGTCGTAGCCGGTGCACCGAGCAGTGCAAACAATATCCTCATCGATCTTGCGCCACTCTGGCGCCTCCTCAGGGTTACCGTAAATATAGTAGTTGGAAGTTGATATCTTGTCAAGCTCTTAGCGATTCCCTACACATTCGGCTAAGATATCCGCATGAAACAAACACGAAAGCATTGGGGATTCGACGTGCGGGGCATGGATACGAACGTTCGCCCGCAAGACGACTTCTTCCGCCATGCGCATGGTACGTGGCTCAGGAAAGCGAAAATCCCGGCGAACGAGTCCCGCTGGGGAACCTTCTCGACGCTTCGGGCGGAAACTGACAAGCAACTCAAAAAGCTTGTCGAGCGCATAGCCCGCGGCCGCTATGCTGCCGGTTCTCCGGAACAGATGATCCGCGACTTCTATCGCTCGGGTCTTGATGAAAAGAGACGGGAGAAGCTGGGAGCCGCTCCCCTTGCGCCGTGGCTCTCCCGTATCGGGCGCGTTCAAACCACGGAAGACCTCCTTTCTCTCACCGCGGAATTCCACACACTCGGAATCGGAGTCCTCTGGGGCGGCATGATCGACCAGGACCTGAAGAACAGCGAACGATACGCCCTCTATCTCCAACAGGACGGACTCGGCATGCCCGACCGCGATTATTACCTCAAGGACGACGCCGAATCGAAGCGCGTGCGCGGCGCATACGTCCGGCACATCGAAGCCATGCACAGGCTGCTCGGACTTTCTCCCAAGGATTGTACGACCGCGTCCGAAACCGTCATGCGTATCGAAACGATGCTCGCCAGGGCTTCCATGAAAAAGGAACTTGCCCGCGACCTTGAGAAAACCTATCACAAGGTTTCTCCGTCAGCGCTCCGGAAGATCGCTCCGGGCATCGACTGGAAGCGATATCTGAATTCCATCGGCGCGGCGTGTTCCGGCGACCTCATCGTTACGCAGCCCGGATTCCTGAAGGCCGTAAACGGCATGCTTAAGACGGTGCCGCTCGCGGATTGGAAGGTCTATTTCCGGTGGCACCTTATAAACGACTTCGCCGGTGCGCTTTCACGCGCATTCGTACGGCAGCAATTCGCGTTCTACGGGAAAACCCTCATGGGCAGCAAGCAGCTTAAACCGCTGTGGCGGCGCTCGCTTGCGGCAACCAGCGGAAGCCTTGGAGAGCTTCTCGGGCAAGCATACGTGAAGGAGCACTTCACGTCCGAAGCGAAACTTCGCATGAACGGTCTTGTGGACGATCTTTTTGCAGCATACGAGAAGCGGATCAAGTATCTCGACTGGATGACTCCGGACACCAAAAAGAAAGCGGTACGGAAGCTCAGCCAGATGAACCGGAAGATCGGATACCCGGATAAGTGGCGTTCGTATCGCGGATTGGTCGTCCGGACGGACGACTATTTCGGGAACCTCGTGCGTTCTGCAAAGTTCGAACACCGCCGCGAAATGAAGAAGCTCGGCCGTCCGATCGACCGCAGCGAATGGGGTATGTACCCGCAGACCGTGAACGCGTACTGCAACTTCAACATGAACGAGATCGTATTCCCTGCCGGGATTCTCCAGCCGCCGTTCTTCGATCTCTCGGCGGATGATGCCATAAACTACGGCTGCATCGGCGCGGTCATCGGGCACGAAATAACGCACGGCTTTGACGATCAAGGATCGAAGTTCGACGGGAAAGGAAACATGCGGGCGTGGTGGAGCAAGGAAGACCGGAAGCGGTTCATGAAAAAGGCGAAGCTTGTCGAGAAGCAGTTTGATCAGTACCGGGTCGCGGACGGCGTGCCCGTAAACGGCAAGCTCACGCTCGGAGAGAATATCGCCGATCTCGGCGGCGCATCCATCGCCTTCGATGCGTACCAGGCCGCCCTTTCGCGTACCGGGAAGCGCGAGGCTATCCAGGGCTTTACGCCCGAGCAGCGGTTCTTCCTCGGATTCGCACTGTTCGAGCGGGAGGTTGTGCGCCCGGAGTTTGTAAAGATGCAAGTTCTTACCGATCCCCACTCTCCGGGAGAATTCCGAATCAACGGTCCCGTCTCGAACCTTCCGGAGTTCTATGAGGCCTTCGGCGTGCGTAAAGGAGACAAGCTCTATCGGGAGCCGAAAGAGCGGGCAAGGATCTGGTAGTCACTTAAAGGGCTCCGAACGTTATCCGTTCACGCTCATACGCACGCTTGAAACGCTCAAGGAGCGGCCCCGAAAGGCGCTTCCGCGCCTCTTCAAGCACCGCGCCGTGGTACCAGAGGTAGCTTTCTGGTTTTTGAGAAAAACGGGCAAGGAGGGCGGCTCCTTCGCGACCGAACGCAGCGACCTTGGATTCTATGTTGTCGATTTTGTCGGCGGCAGAAACCATAAGCGCTCCGTCCGGCCCGTCTTGAAGTTGTTTGACACATAACTCTTTCATAGCCCGCCAAGAAAGTTGCTCGCCATTCAGCCCCAGCTTAGGTTCCGTTACCGCTTCTACAAGCCTCAATACCCGTGACCCGAACGCCTTCTCCAATTCTTCGGGCGTAGTATCCGTATCCTCAAGCGTATCGTGGAGAAGCCCGGCGATCACGACCTCATCGCCCGCTCCGCCTTCCGCAAGGAGCAGCGCGACCGAAAACAAGTGCGTCACGTACGGAAGCGGCTCCGCCTCGGCGCGGAACTGCCCGTGGTGCTTGCGCGCGGCGAACTGTATCGCCTTCTTTATTTCCGGAGTGTGGTTCATGCGCCGAGTATATCGAAATACTAGAGCCAGTCTATGGGAGCCTCTCCTTGTTCGATAAGGTATTCATTCGCCTTTTTGAAATGCCCATTCCCAAAAAATCCGTTCGCGGCGGAGAAAGGCGAGGGGTGCGCCGACTCGAGCACCAGATGCTTCGTACGATCGATATGCGCGCCCTTCTGCTTCGCATAATTGCCCCAGAGCATGAAAACCAGATGCTCCCGTTCCTCGGAAAGGACCCGCACGACGGCATCGGTGAATTTCTCCCAGCCTTTACCCTGGTGCGAGCCCGCGAGCCGCGCGCGTACCGTAAGGGTGGCGTTAAGGAGAAGCACACCCTGCACTGCCCAGCGCGAAAGGTCGCCGTCGGTGTGTACCAGGGGCTTCCCGAATTCGTTCTCTATTTCTTTGAAGATATTCTGAAGCGACGGCGGTACGGCGATATTCGATTCGACGGCAAACGAAAGCCCATTCGCTTGTCCCGCCCCGTGGTACGGGTCCTGGCCGAGAATTACAACCTTCACCTTCCCGAACGGACACAGCTCGAACGCGCGGAAGATGTTCTTCGGGAGCGGATAGACCTTCCCGCTTTTGTATTCGCCCCGCACGAATTCGGCAAGCTCCTTGAAGTACGGCTCGTCGAATTCCCCCGCGAGCTTATCCTTCCAGGACGGGTCGATTTTCACTTCCATAGCTTGCAGTATACAAGCAAGCGCGCCCCGGGAAACGGGACGCGCCAGGAACTTGAATATGCTAATGACGGGTTTCGGTTTCCACAGCTTCGCGCATGCAGGATCCGAAACTCTCGACCTGCTGCGCGAAACTTTGTTGGGAAAGCGGCGCGCCGCGGGCCTTGTCTCTCTTAAGCACTTCGACAGTTTGGATCCGCAAAGCTTCCATTTCCCGGGGCGAACCGGTATCGGCAGCGAGGATCTGGATATGGTCGAGTTTTCCATCGTGCCTGGCATCCGTGTACACGGTGGCGATGGTTCCGGAAACGGCTGCAAGTACGAAGGCGTCTTCCCCGAAGCTCCCGGCGAACGTAGCGACGGGAATATCTCCTCCAAGGTACGGCTGGAATAACGTGCAGCCGATTGTGACAGGAGTATGGCAGTCTTTCTTCAAGTTGTTGCGCCGCATACATGCCTGCATGACGGACACTCGAAGTTTTTGCGTAGCGGCGTACAGGACGGCAACCCGGGCTCCCGCAGGGGCGGGTTGCTGAGGTGCCGGGCTGCGGACTTTTGCATCCGCGGAGACGGCAATAAACGCAACAAAAAACAGCACCGTACGGATGATAAGCATGTCAATCTCCCTTCTATCGGTCCGACCGGACCAATTGCGCCACGGAGTGTGCTTTCTCCGAAGGGAAGATTAACACCGCCTTGCGGGCGGTCAATCGCTTATGCACCTGTGGCTTCCTAAAGCGCGCCCTCCGTCCTCAAAAGCGCGCGTTTCTTCGCTGGGCCTCCACGGTTATATTCCCCGATCTTGCCGTCCGCGCGGATAACGCGGTGGCACGGCACGGTCTTATCATAGTTATTCGACATCACGGTGCCCACCGCCCTCGCAGCTCCCGGGCGTCCCGCTGCCGCGGCGATTTGCCCATAGGTGCGGGTCTGCCCTTTCGGAATCTTCCGCACGATGGCCCTTACCCGCTCCGCAAAATCAGCTTTCTTCATATCCCCCAATATTACTTCCCTCTCGCCTTTTTCTGAAGCGCCAACAGCTTCTTTCCGGCATGCTCGCGGTACGGGCAGTATTCGCAGGTCTCTCCGACGGGTGGAATGGCATCCGAGTCGAGCGTTTCCTTGATCCTCGGCAGCACTTCGTCTATCCAGGCCGTATCGCCTTCGCAGGGCACGACGGTAACCTCGAACTCGAGCTTTCCGTCAAACGCATCCTCGTCCGAACTCGCGTTCGCGTACACGAAATAACCGGTGTTCGACACGGAGAACCCGTTGTTCTTTAAGAGCCATTGATACACGCCCATCTGGCGCTTGTATGACCCTTCCCAGGAGGAATCCGAAAGCGAGGTGATCGTTCCATTCTTCGATGTCGCCTTATAGTCGACGACGATCAGCTCGCCTTTGGAGTTGACCCATATATCGTCGACGGCTCCCGATATCCGGAAGCCCGTCGGCTCATGGAGATATTCGATGCCTTCGAAATTCTCGCGCCAGGTATCGAGCTTGGCATGCGCGTACGGAACGGCATCTATCCCGTAGCGCTCCATGAGCGGGTGCGCGCTCGCGTTCGCACGGTGCGCGTCGAACTCCTTCTTGAGGAGCGCGTCGACGGCGATGTTGAGCGTGAACGCGGGGCCGCGGGGACGCCCGGTACCGAGCTTGTTGTCGAGATAGAAACAGCGCGGGCATTCGTTGAACAGCTCTATCTTCGAGCGGGAGAGCCGCCATTTGCCCCCGCCATAGTTCCAGTCGGCGCTCCGGTTCGGGTTGTATTGCTTCTTGAAATCGGCCATGGTCAGACGATGGGTTCCGTAGTTCGCCGCACCGCTTCCGAATCCGGATCGGGGACCATGGTGTCGGGAGCATACGGAAGCGAGCACAGGGCCTCGGCTTCCGCGAGTATCTCCCCGACGCGCGCGGGAGAAATATGGAACTCGGCGAAGAGTTCGCGGCGGGGCCGGAGCATGTCGCAGGCGATGACGCCCGCCTGCATGAACAACTTCTTTTCGGATACCTTGAGGGTCGTAAGGGAGGTGACGGGATAGACGCGGGCGCGGTACATTCGCTCATAGAGGCTGTCGTGGAGCGGATAGCTCCAGCCGACAAGCTCGAGGCCCGCGCATTCGGCGTACTGGATGGCTTGGCTCGTGAATTTGGTATTGGTGATGAGGACGCCGCGGTCGACCGGGCAGGTCCGCTCCCTGGGATCGCAGTGCCAGATATCCTCGAACCGCGCTTTCACGTAGAGTGCGATCTTCACGTCCGTCTTATACCCCGGATCGTTATGGTATTTGAGTTCCGCCGCGACGGTTTCCACTTCCCCTGTCTTAGATCCTGCCAGAGGCCGGGTCGCATACACGTCGACTTCGTGCGGCACGCACTTACCCTGCATGATTTTCCTCGTTTCCACCTGCCAGCCCTCGTGCTTGAAGAGATGCGAGACGAAATCCTCGAACGGAAACCCGGTCGGTCCGATTTCGAGCATCGCCCTCCGGAGCGAATAGCGGGCGGCGGCCGGGCGCGCTTCCTTCCGGAGAAGCGCGAACGCCCTCCGGTATATCTCGTCGCTTCGCGCCCCTTCCGTTACCGTGCGCGAGATGGTATCGGCGATGCGCTCGGCGGTATGTTCTCCCGCCCCGGAGCGCATGAGCGAGGCCACGAGCTTTGCGGGATCGAACGCCTCTATCTCACCGTTTGATTTGAGGATGTTCGGCATGTGCTAAGGAGTCGTCGTTGCGGTCTCGCCGTTGAGATAGACGAACAGCGGTGCCGTCGCGGCTCCGGAAATCTTAAGGGAGAACGGCTGGTCCGCGCTCTTTTGAAGGCAGATGCCGTCATCCGGCGGAACCGTGAGATCGACGCGGATGCTCGGAGGCGTGGTCGATGCGGTCTGCGCCTTCGCATCGAGCGTATAGCAGGGAGTGGGCGTGCGGACGCTCCCGGTTATCGTAAGCACTCCTTTCGAGGCGGTTTTCTTGACTGAAACGAGGCTTGCGGCAGGCGCGCCGGATTCCGTCGCTTTCTCCGGCACCGCGCCGTCTTCGGTATGCGCTATGAAAAATGCGAACACGGCGATACTGACGATGATAAAGGCACCGATCGCGATCCGGGCATGCAGCTTCCCCATAGTCACTCCATGATACCACCGCCCGCCATTTCCCCGCCATCGTAGAAAACGACGGACTGGCCCGGCGCTATGGGTTCCGTAAGAGGTTCTGCGGGAACGAAAGTGCTGCCCGAAACCCTGCCGGGAATATGAGGGGAGCGATAGCGTACCTGGGCGCTCGTTATCTTCGAAGAATCGAGAAACCAGTTTGCGTCGCGGAACCTGATATCATGGGGAATAGCACAAGGCGTGTCTGAAAGCACGAGATGCCCGCCTTCTTTCCCGACGACGAACTTCCCGTCAACACGCTCTCCGACGGTATGGAGGAGCGCCGCATCCTCGCCAAGCTCTTGCCTCAGAAACTCCTTCACGGATACGGAACCCAGGAAGCACACGCCCTGGCTGTCGGGCTTCCCGGATACGGGAAGCCCGAACTGCTTTGCAAGCCGCCGCACGTCGCTCTTTTCCATATTTCCGACCGGAAAGACCGTCTTCCCGAGAACTTCTTTCGGCACCGCCCAGAGAAAGTATCGCTGATCTTTCTCTCCGGAGACATAGTGTCCGGTCGCGATACAGTCGGCACCGTGCGCCATCGCGAAATCATAAAAGACCCCGAACTTCACCTCCTTATTGCACATCACATCGGGATTCGGAGTCCGGCCCGCGGCGTATTCGGCAAGCAGATAGTCGATAACTCCTTTCTTGTATTCCGAGCTCGCGTCGAGCGTTAAAAAAGGTATTTGAAGATGCGCTGCCACCCGCATGGCATCGCGCCTGTCCTCCGCCCAGGTGCAGGGCATTCCGGGAGGGTACCAGCCTTGTATGAACACGCCGATCACCTGCGCTCCCTGCCCCTTCAAAAGAGCGGCGGACACGGCGGAGTCGACGCCTCCGGAGAGACCGAGGAATACTTTCTTTCCCTGAACATGCATGTCGACAGCAAATCATGGTTTGACAATCTCCGCCATCGTGCGTAGTCTCCACGTGTAGGGACTGTTGCAACGGAGGGCAGATGAGTATCCATGAGTTGCCGCGTGAAGAAGCGGCTGAAATCACGCTTACAACCTACGGCACGATCTGGCTCAAGGATTCGCGGAACGGACAGCGGGCGGGACACATCGAGAGCGGAACCAATCTTTCCATGCGGGTCCGCATGATCGGAGACGTTTCGTGGCTTCTTGTGTTCGACAACGATATCTACGGCCTTCGAAAGGAGGAATGGCTTGTACTCTGGCACAACGAACTGGTCGACATCCGCTGCGTGTGCAGCGGGCGGCCCCAAGACTACTTCGACGCCAAGAAGGACACCATCCGTGCATAGGCAAGGACAGACAAGCGCGCGACACGACACCATCCGGTGCGAGTCGCGCGCTTCGCTTTTTATCGTAAGTACTTTGACCTGTTCGCTTTATGCTCCTCAAACGTCTTCGCATAGTGCATCTGCCCGTCGAAGCCCGTGAGGTAGTAGAGGTCGGCGGTTTTTGCGGGGGTTGCCGCCGCCTCGATCGAATCAAGGCCCGGATTGCCGATGGGACCCGGCGGAAGCCCCTTGTTGCGATAGGTATTGTACGGGGAATCCACTTCAAGATCGGCGAACGTCGGAGAGTAGGTGTCGCGTCCGTGGATATAGCCGAAGACCGCATCGACCTGGAGCGGCATGCCGATCCTGATGCGGTTCCAGAGAATTCTCGCGACCATGCGCTTATCCTCCGATGTCTTCGCTTCCCGCTCGAGGATTGAAGCCATGATAATCACGTCAGAAAAGGAATGGCCGGAAGCATTGATCTCCGGAGTCACGCTAGCCACTTTCGTATCGAAATTAGTCCGCATCGTGGCAATGACGTCCGCGGCCTTCGCATTCGGAAGAAACAGATATGTATCGGGGAACAGATAGCCTTCGTACCGCTCCCCCGCTGTCCTGAAGTTCTCGGCCGTTATCTCCGGGAAACTCCTTGCGTATATGAGACCCATTTCGCGGGCCGTGAGGCCTTCGGGCAAGGTGACACGCACGGGATCAAGATCGAAATCGCCCGCTGCGAGCCGGTATGCGACATGCGCAAGTCCGAGCGGTTCCTCTAAGCTGTAGTCTCCCGCCTGGACGTGCGCGGCGTTTCCGCTTAGGCGAAGGATAACCGAGAGAAGCCGCGGATATGCGACAACGTTATCTTCGGCAAGCACTTTCGCGACGCCCGAAACCGCGAGCCCCGAAGGAACGGTGACGATGCTTCCCGTGGGAAATGCGGAGGGAGGACGGATAAGGAGCCAATAGCCGGAGAAAACGAGTGCAAGCGCGACAAGCAGCGCGAGCGCCTGCGCCCGGGTATAGCCCGCGAAGTGGAGCTCGAGCGCCGTCCCCGCAAACGACACGGCATCCCGCATACCCGATGATTCTTCCTGCATGCCTTAGGTCGGAAGGTTAACCGGCGCGTCCGACGTCGAGGACTGGATGCGCTGGAAGCCCGGCGTCTCGGTAGCGCCCGACGGGATATGGTAAATGGTCGCAAGCTCCTCGGTGCTCATGGTCATGTATTCGCCTTTGAAAGGCTGATAGAAGAAGCTCCGGCGGCGATAGGCTTCGATAAGTGCCTTGCGGGTCTTATTCTTGCGGTGGTCGACATTAAATTCCCACGGGTAATCGTTGAAAGCCGTCATCCAGCGTGCGGGCTTGAAGCCGTTCCACTCCTCCGAGCTGAACTGCTTGAAAATGCCGGTGAGTCCCGCGATCGTCGTGGGTGAAAAGCTCTCGGGGCGCGAAATGTAAACCCCGCGGGCACCGACGTCAAACGGCAGCTTCGAAACGTTCCGTTCGATGGCGGCGATCGTCTCCATCTGACCCTTGGTCGGGTTCGGGAATCCCTCCATCGAGACGCCCGTCGCCGGATCCTTGAACTTCGTTACGGTCTTCTTCCGGAGCTCTTCGACAACTTCTTTCGCCTCGTCTTTCCAAGTATAGGACTTCCCCTCTTTATTGAGCTTCTTGTACTTTTCTCCCTTATGCACGCGTATCGGCAGCTGGAGCCAAAGATACTCGCCTTTGCCCATTGAGCCCATGAACTCGATGAGGTTCGAGAGAGGATCCACTTGCTCGGGTTCCTTTGCCACCTTGTCGAGACCGTAGTCGACGTAGGTGCGGATCGGGTACGGACCGGCCTTGCTTTCGGTAAAGTCGCAGCCCCATATTTCCCATTCGCCGGGGTCGGCATTAATCATCCTCGTATAGTCCTGTACCTCGACGACCTGCGCACCCGAATACTGGGCGTATATTTGGGTCTCGATGATGCGGCGGTATCCCGCGCGCGTCCAGACGAAAAAGTGCACCTGGCCCTCAAGCGACGCGATTTCGAACGACCACCATGGCCGCACCGCGCCCTTAATATACTTCTTATACCAGGTCCCTTCGCCGGGCGAGAGGTGGAGGCCTGAGAGCACGGCCTCCATGGCAAGCGGCGTCTTCTCGATCATGCGCGGGGGTTTGATCTCAAGAAGGATGTATTCCTGGGACGCGATGAACTCCGAACGCTTAAGGTCGACCCATATCTCCCAAGCCGTACCCACAAGCGCGAGCGGAAGCCACAAAGGCAGGAGGAAAAAGGCCAAGGAAAGCGCGGGCAGGATGATGGACGGCGCGACGACAAGTATCGCGAAGAGCATTGCAAGCCCCGCGAAGAACAAAGGCCACGGAGCGAGCCCGAAGCCCGATTGCTCCTTCGATTTCTTAATTTTCTTTTCAAGCGCGTCGTAGAAAGGGAGCATGCTCACGTCTTAAGTATAACGCACGACGCGCCCCGCAAGGGGCGCGTCGAAGCGCTGTATCGGGAAAAGGTTACGCGAGCGCGTACGTGCCGTTCTTCTGGCGCTTGAAGTAGCGGGTGTCGTTGAGGTTCACGAGCACGGTATTGTCCTTCACGTACCGGCTCTTCTTCACCTCCGCGATCACTTGCTCCTTGGTCATCGGACCGTTCTTCTTGAGAACATCTGCGACGACTTCGCGCACGATTCCCGGCGCATAGCCCCACTCCTTAAGCGCGTAGAGGCCGCGGCCGACGAGCACGAAGCGCTCGTCCTTGATGAGCTCGTTATGGGTCGTCGCGACATGCGCCTTCTTCGAGAAGAGATCGCTGATCGCCTTCGCCACCTCGCTGAAGTGAAGCGGCTTCCCCGCCTGCTTTACGGCAAGGTATGCGTAGTCGCGGATACCCTTGGTGCGGACCGACGAGCACGAAGCGCGGCCCCACTCGGAAAGCGGATTGCAGGCGATGGTCTTCGAGAGCGAGAGCCAGCGCTTGAGGATGGATTCGGTCTGGTATGCGGTGTTGACTCCCTTGAGTTCCTCGAGAAAGCGCGAGAGGAGTTCTCCTTCCGGAAGCACGTCTTCGTCCTCAAGCGAGGAATAGAGGCTCGTGAGGGCATCGTGCACTTTCTCGGCCGTCTTATGGTCGACGTGCCAGCGGGCATAGAAATCATCGGTCTCGCGCTCGCGGAAGAAGGCGCTGCCGACGACGAGAAGGAAGCGGAACCGGTTCCGACTCTTTTCGTCCTTTGCGAGGCCGCCGAGAAGCTCGTCCTCGGGAACGATGCCGCCAAGCGACTCGATATACGCCTCAAGCTGCGAAAACGACTCTTCGGCGTCTTCGAACGCCTTCGAAGCGCGTACCGCTTCAAGGCCCGCGTTCTCGATCTGGCGAACGCGCTCGCGGGTGACGCCCCAGCGGTCGCCGATAGCTTCAAGGGTCTCGCGGGTAGCGCTCGTGCCAAGCCCGAAGCGGAAAATAAGCACCTCGCGGGCGCGCTCAGGCACCTCCGCAAGGAGCTTTTTCACGAGTCCCGCATTGTCGAAAGTGACGGCAGCGCCGCCTACTTTTGTGCTTTTCGCGCCCGTCTTCGTTTTAGTTGCCATATATGGTCTTATTTATACACCTAGGGCCGTTTTGCGTCAAGCGGCCACCAAATTAAGGATTTTACCCGGAACATACACGACCCTTCCCGGCTCTTTTCCGCCAAGCGCCGCGACGACCGCGGGCACCTCTTTAGCCATTTCAAACGCTTCGCTCTCCGAAGCGTCGGGACTCAGCGTTATCGACCCCCTCCGCCTGCCGTTTACCTGCACGACGATCTCGACCGCGCTTTCAATAAGGAGCGCGGGGTCGTATTCGGGCCACGGCGCGAGGTGTATCGAAGGCGTCTCCCCAAGCGTTTCCCAGAGCTCTTCGGTCACGTGCGGCGCAAACGGCGCAAGAAGGCGCAGGAATACCCCCCATTGCCCTTTTCCAATGCTTCCGGCCTTCTCAAGCGCGTTCATGAAAATCATCATCTGGCTGACCGCCGTGTTGAATTTAAACGCCTCGATATCCTCGCTGACCTTTTTGACGGTTTGATGGAGGAGCGCATCCAACGCTGCTACCCGGTCTTCCTGCACCGTGCCCGATGCCTTGATGATCCGCTCGATGAAGCGCGACGTACCTGCGATGGAGCCCGTGCTCCAGCTCGTCGTATTTTCAAACGGCCCCATGAAAAGCGTATAGAGACGAAGCGCGTCCGCTCCGTATTCGGCCACGACATCATCCGGGTTGATGACGTTACCCAATCGCTTGCTCATCTTTCGTCCGTCCTCGGCGAGAATGAAGCCCAGGAACTCGAGCCGCGCGAAGGGTTCCGCGGTCGAGACGAAGCCGGTATCGTAAAGGAACTTGTGCCAGAAGCGGGCATAGATGAGATGCCGAACGGCATGGTCGCCTCCCACATACACGTCGACCGGCGCCCAATACTTCTCATCCTTGGTGGAAACAAGCTGCGTATCGTCATGCGGATCCATATAGCGGAGGTAATACCAGGAGGATCCGGCCCACTGCGGCATGGTGTTGGTCTCGCGCTTTGCGGGACCTCCGCACTTCGGGCAGCGCGTATTCACCCAGTCCGTGATCGCGGCAAGCGGAGACTCGCCGGTGCCGGTCGGCTCGTATGATTCCACTTCCGGAAGAAGCACGGGAAGGTCCTCATAGGGCACGGGAACGGCGCCGTCTTTCTCGCAATGCACGATCGGGATCGGTTCCCCCCAGTACCTTTGGCGGGAAAAGACCCAGTCCTTGATTTTGTAGACGGTCTTTCTGCGGGCAAGGCCGTTTTGTACCGCATAGTCCGCTATCGCTTCACGGCAGTCGGCGGCGATCTTTCCCGCGAATTCCTCCGGCGCGTTCAGGATGCCGTTTTGCATGTCGGTCCAGCACACGTCCTCCGTGGCTTTCCGGAACGCGTATTTATGCGTCTCGGCGGTCAGAAAGGAATGCATTTCGTCTTTCGTGAGCCAGAGGAGTTCATGCCGGGCCTGCTCGTCCTCGCTTATCTCGTTTCGCTCCCCGTTTTGAAGCTCCACGAGGAACATTGGCGTATGACCGAAGCGGTTAAGCTGCTTCGGGACATGATAATAGCGGCCGTGCACTTTGCCGAGGTTTTTGGCGATCTTCGCGCTCGTATATCCCGTTTCCTCCCGGATCTCCTTGAGCACCGTGTCTTCGGGCGACATGCCCTCGTCGATGCCTCCGGTGAGGAGGGTTCCCCAGTCAGGGGCGTTCTTCCAGCGAAGGCCCAGATACTTGTCCTCGGCCCAGTGCTTAAGCACGACGATCACGCCGTAGTTGTCGACGTACGGCTCGTCTTTCCGGAACGCGGACGAATTGTCCGTTTGCGTATGTACCGGCTCGAGCACTTCCTTGAGCGGAATGCCGTATTTCTTTGCGAACGCGAAGTCGCGCTCGTCATGCGCGGAACACTTCACGATGCCGGTGCCGTAGTCGGCAAGCGCGTAGCTTGCAACCCATATCGGAAGTTCCCCGTTTCCCACGGGATCCACGGTGTATCTTCCCGTGAAGACGCCTTCGATGTCTTTAACGCCCCCGAGGCCCGCGGCCTCCCGCTTCTCGACCATTTTCCCGGCTTCGGCAAGAACCTTCTTCTCTTCCGGCAGGCCTGCGACGAGCTGCGGCAAAAGCGGATGGTCAGGCGCGATAACGAGGAACGTATCGGCCTTGAAGGCTTCGAAGTGTGCCGAGAAGGTCTCGAGGACCATATCCGTATCCTTGACCGGTGAAGCGAAGACGAGTCCCTCGCTCCGGCCGATCCAGTTGCGCTGCGCCTGCTTGATGTGCTCGGGCCAGGAGAGCGCGTCGAGATCGGCGAGGAGCCGGTCGGCATAGTCGGTGATCTTAAGCACCCATTGCGGAAGCTTTTTCTTTTCGACCGGCGTGCCGCAGCGCTCGCACACGTTCCCGTCGAGATCTTCGTTCGCAAGTCCCGTCATGCACGACGGGCACCAGTTGATCGGCTCGTTCGACTGGTATGCGAGCCCGTGCTCGAGGAGCTTCAGAAATATCCACTGCGTCCACTTATAGTATTTCGGATCGGTCGTGTTGATCTCGCGGGACCAGTCGTAGTCGAAGCCGATTTTCGCGAGCTGCTCTTTGAAGCGCGCGATGTTCTTCCCGACCGCGACCTTCGGGTGCACCTTGTGCTTGAGGGCGTAGTTCTCAGCGGGAAGGCCGAACGCATCCCATCCCATCGGATGAAGGACGCTTCTTCCGCGCATGCGCATGTGCCGAGAATACACGTCGGTCGCGATATATCCTTTCGGGTGCCCGACATGCAGCCCCTCTCCGGAAGGGTACGGGAACATATCAAGCACATAGGCTTTTTTCTTTTGCGGATCTTCGGAAGTGCGATAGATGTCCTGCTCTTTCCACCGCTCCTGCCATTTCCGCTCTATGGATGCATGATCGTATCCTTTTTTTGCCATAACGGGGCCGCCTCAATCCCTAATCCTTGAATCGCTTAAGGCCGATATAGAGAAGGGCTATAAGCGCGATGAGGGAAATGCCGAGCCGTATCCAGCTGCCCGCATCGCCCCAGTAGCTCACAGATGCGATCACGAAGGAAAGCACGCCGCCGTAGGCGAGGCCCGAGGATACGATCGAGGAGCCCGGAACGAAGACGCCCGCGATGAGCGCGACGACGCCAAGGGCAACGAGCGCGATGAAGGCGTTCCTTTCGTGTTCGCTTGAATCGGCGGTGAACTTCTGATTGCACGAGTAGTCGGGGTTGCAGTACCCGATTACTTTCGGCTGCTTCGCTTCCGTCGGCTCGGTCAGGTTGTTCGGGGTCGCGGTCCACTGGCCGCCCGCCTTTGTGCAGGACGCTTCGGTATCATATGTGGGAACCACCTGCGCCTGCGGGCAGAAGTCGGCATACTGGGGCGAAGGAAGGACCAGCGAGATAAGGACGACGAAGAAAACATTCAGGACGACGACGATGCCGATAACGACGGCCCATTTGACGAATCTCGGATGATGTTCTTTCGGAACGGGCGGAAAGGTTGTGTGGTCCATAGGACGCTGATTATACCATACGTGAAAACAAGAAAACCACGAGAGGTTTTCTCGTGGCTTGGCGGGAATCAAGGGCGCGTTCTGCAGCCCGGGCCTTTTCTGAAACTTAGAGATGATGCTCCAAGCGACAAAGAAGCCCTGATTCCGCTCTGCTGTTATCGGTGCGGAATGACATACCGGATGAGGTCAATGGCGTGGAAATACTTTGCAAGAATCACCATGCCGAAGACCGTCCAGAAGATCAGTCCTCCGAGGAATCCCCACCGGCGAAGGCCCGGCGCGAATCCGAATGCGAGCGTTGTGAGGGTCACGAGAAGGATCGTGAATCCGCTCATGGCGTAGAAATTGATGTGTTCCATCACCGGCTCCCGCTCGTCTGCGTGATGAGCCGAGAAAGCCGTGCCCGGTCAGCGTCTGGGTACTGCAGCTTGGATGCCGTGATAGTGATGCCATTGCTCTGCGTCACAGTATTGTGATCGCCCGTGATGAGCGTGAGCCCGCTACTCGCGCAGCCTCCGAGACTGCCACCCGCTACCGCGACGGCAAGCGCCGCGGCCAATCCCCTCAGTTTCATGACTAACTCCTGTAGTTGGGAAGAACCGCTCTTGTGAACGGCCGGAGGAACCCTAACACATAGGACTCCGCTTTGTCAACCGTGCAGGAACACCATCACGTCCCCGTCCTGTACCACGTATTCCTTCCCTTCCGTGCGCACCAGACCTTTCTCCCGCGCGGCGGCGTACGAGCCCGCCAGGAGAAGATCCTTGGCAGCGATAACTTCCGCGCGGATGAATTTATCGAGGAAATCGGTATGAATTGCGGCTCCGGCAACCGGAGCCGTGCTTCCCTTCGAAACGGTCCACGCGCGGGTTTCCTTGGGTCCGGTCGTAAAGTATGAAATGAGGCCGACGGTGTCGTAGCTTTTGCGGATAAGCTCCCCGAGCCCGTCTACCGGAACGCCGAGCTCCCGGCGGAAGCCTTCCCGGTCATCATCGGCGACATCGTTGAGTTCCCGCTCGGTGGCTGCGTCGACGAGCACATAGCCGGCTTTCTGCTCCTTCACGTACGCGAACGCGCGCTCGGCCCGGCCGTCATTGAGCTCGTCGAGGTTGTGCCCGCCCGACTTGCCGTTGAAGGCATAGAGGACAGGCTTCAAGGTAAGGAGGTTGAGCGTTTTTACGAGCTTCAGCTCTTCCAAGGTGAGTCCGGCATGGTTGGCGAACGTGCCGCAGGAAAGGGCCTGCTCGAGCTTCTTGAGCACTACAGCTTCCGCAACTGCTTCCTTCATCCCCGCCTTTACGTCCCGCGTAAGGCGGTCAAGACGGGCGACGACGACCTGGCTGTCGGCGAGGACGAGTTCGAGGTTGATGATTTCCATGTCCCGGACGGGCTCGACATCCCCGTGCACATGAAGCACGTCGGCATCGTCGAAAAAGCGCACGACCTCGAGTATCGCGTCCACTTCACGGATGTGCGTGAGGAACTGGTTCCCGAGTCCCTCTCCTTTCGACGCCCCTTTCACGAGTCCCGCGATGTCGACGAATTCGATCGCCGCGGGAATCACTTTCTCGGAACCCGAGAATTTGGCGAGGGCGGCAACGCGCTCGTCCGGAACGCCGACGATTCCGACCGAAGGGTCGATGGTGCAGAACGGATAATTCTCGGCGGGTACCGCCTGCTTGGTGAGCGCATTAAAAAGCGTCGACTTGCCGACGTTCGGAAGGCCCACGATGCCGATCTTGAGCATTATTCAAAAGTACCTGGTTCCAGGACAAAAAGAAAGCCGCCTCCGAAGAAGCGACTTGTTGGGGCGGGACGACAGACTCGACCTCGATCATCGCGGCGACTGGGGGCCATACGCGATCCGAAGGAATGTGTCGTCCCGCCCATGCAAACTAAAGAATAGTGGGTTCGGCCGTATCCAGCTTCATTATTTCCATTTCCACTGGACCGAGCGGCTTTCATGAGGACACTGATGCCCGCATAAAAACTACACCAAGCGTACACGCATTGTGCCGAACCCACACACTCTGAAGTAAAGTATGTTCTATCTTGTAATATTTGTCAAGTGCTTTGGCGGACTCCGTAAATCCGCCCCGGCTTCCAGCTGTCCTTGTCTTTAAAAAATATAAGGCCCGGGGAGGCCTTATATGGAGCTACGGAAGGCGGCTCACGACTACATAAGATTCCGAGGAGTCGCATAGCATCTATGACTGCGCTGACCAGGTCGCCGGGCCAAAGGTGATGAGGATCTGGCACCGGGCGAGCGGGCCTAAACGAGGAGCCGCCTTCCGGAGGCCATAGTAGAATCAAAGTACCTTCTTGGCAAGAAAACCTCTTGAATTCTAATCTGAAACGCAACACGCCTTCCCAAAGCGCACGCACGAGGTCTGCCAGGAGAGAGACTTCCGCGGCGTGTGGTTCATGAGGTCCACCACGTCCGCAAGGTCGTCTTTGGATATGGTACCCAGGTTCAGCCGTTTGGGGAATGGTCGCCGCAGGCGGCCATTGGTATTCTCGTTCTTCCCGCGCTCCCACGGATGGTGTGCGTGTGCGAAGTACACGGTGGCATCGGTATCACGTTCAATGAACTGCCAGAGTGCGAACTCGCTCCCGCGGTCGTACGTGATGGTCCCGGTGACTTTCTGATGCGACTTCAGTACCGCATGCACGACATCTGCCGTGCCGTTCGGGATTAGGTCGGCAACGAGATACAAGCTCTGGTGCACGTGGGTGAGGATGCGTTCACGACCTGCGCCTTTGACGGTATCGCCCTCCCAGCCAGGTTCTGTGCGCTCCTCAATGGAACGCACGTTCTTGGTCCATCCTTGTTTCTGCGTACGCTTTGAGCCATATCGGCGGCGCTTCCTTCCTCGCTGCGGCAGACGAGCCAACAGATCAGGACGGGTGCGATATAGCCACGCGTATATCGTCTCGTGCGATATGTCGAGAAGGTGTGCGATCACCTCTGGAGAGACGAGTGGGTCAAGGAGTGCCTCGACAAGGTCAGCCAACTGCTGATTGTTTGCAAGGAGGCGTCCCGCCTCCTTGCTCTTCATGCGGCGTGCCTTCGCACGCACGTCCGCGTGCGTGGCGTGATACCGCCCGTTCTTCTTCGCGTTCCGTTTCAACTCCCTTGAGATGGTCGAGCGGTGGACGCCCAGTTGCCGCGCGATCCCAGCTTTCTTCACACCAGCGCGCAGGAGCGCGCCTAGCGAAACGCGCATGTCGCGCGTATTGTGTGTATGCATACCCGTTGGTGCTTAGGTGATTCAACACTCCTAGCGTACCTGCGGGTATGCGCTTTTCAATACGGGTTGTTGCGTTTCAAGCTAGAATTCAACCCTATGTGCCCCGGACCCCGAGCGCCGAAATGCGCCCCAGCCACCGGCTTTTCTGAAGTTCCGAAAGATTCTCGCTTCCGCCTATTTTCGTAAGCCGGACTTTGAACCCCGAGAAGCCGAGGATGCCGCGGGAGATCTCATTGGTGTAGTCGCCAAAGAGAAAGCGTATCTGCCACGGCTTCGATTTCGAAAGTATGACGACGCGCGCACTCTTGCCTTTGAGCAGGCGATCCCATCCCCATCCGCTCTTGCGGAAATGGAATGCGAAGCCCGGAAGCCATGCGCGGTCGAAGAATCCCTTGAGGAGCGCGGGCATGGTGCACCACCAGTTCGGATAGACGAGCACGAAGTGATCGCACCAGCGCAGGTGCTCCTGCACCACCTTGAGATCAGGCTCGAGTTCCTGGATAACCTTATACCCTTTGTGGAGTATCGGGTCGAAGGCCAGATCTCCGATATTCGCTTTTCGCACCTCGTGTCCTGCTTCCCGTGCGGCTTGTTCATAGGCAACGGCAAGCTCGTTCGAGAGCGTCTCCACGCTATCGGGATTGCCCGTCAGTATGAAAATCTTTTTCATACTAGCGGCTCATGAGCCCCTGGAGCTCCGCGCGGTACTTCTTCATCACCTCCATCGTCGCCTTCATCTCGCTTTCGCCGCCTTTCTTCCGGCGCTCGACCTCTTCCCCGATCTTCTTGAACAGCTCGGGATCTTTCTCGACGAAAGCGAGCATCTGGTCCCGCTTGTCGGCGGGTACGCCCTTCATCTTCCATTTCGCATATTGCCTCAGGAGGAATCCTTGGACCGACATGTACGGGATGATAGCACGAAGCGGGCCCTTGAATGAAGGGCCCGCTTAGCTGAGATTTCAATTATGACTACTCGGGGAGCACGAAGCCTCGCTCGCTCAGCCAGAACGCCACGGTCCTCGCCCTTGCTTTGCCGAACCAGCGTATCTTCGACAGATTCCTTCTTCCAAGCACAATCAGATCCCGTATTCTAGGGGTCGAGGTTTTCCGCTCCTGGAAATACGCTGCCAGCGCTTTCGCGCCGATGTTGTCGACATATCGTCCGAAACAAGGCGTGAACAGGTTGCCGTCGAGAAAATCCGAAACGTCGTGCGTCTCGCCGCCCATAAGTTCCTCCGTTTGGTTTACAAACCGATGCAGACTATAGCACGCCTGCATGGGGAATAAGAAAAGGCAGGGGTGCGGCACCCCTGCCTTTCTCGGGAGTTATTCCGCGGCAAGCGGAATCCGGGGCGGAGCGAGAAGCGCGAAGTTGTTGAAATACCGACGCAAATCCAAGCTCCGCTTTGTGAGGCTGATCCCCACCTCAGGATCGGCTGAGACCCAAACGTGCGTGCGGGCTCCAAGATCCCTGACCGGAATAATGTACATCCCGCGGTAATCGTCACCGTCAAAAATGCCGCCAGCCATGAACGCCGCCTGCTTCCGGACCGCGCCGCGCGGGCACATCAGCTGAACGTACATCCTGTCACTTGAGATTTTTCTCACCGCCGCTGCGCATCTGCAGAAGTGCAGGCTGCACAGGAGCCCTTCCACATAGACCGAACGCTGGAGGAGGCGGTGGTGCCGGGTATCGCCGCGCGCCGGGCTTACCTGCGGGCAATTGTTTCGAAGCGCCGCGATCATGATCCCGTATTCGCGAACATTTGTTTTGAAATCCGCGCCAGTATCGATGATCGGCATGGCGGTCTTCCTTCTTGCTAGGCATCCGGAACAAATGTAGCACGGAAACGGGGGCGCCTAGGCGCCCCCGCGCACCTCCTGTCTGCTCAGCAAGTCCCATCGATCCCTATAGGAAGGCCAGTGGACGGCTGACCCGCCGTTCTCCGGCTCATTACTTTCTTTGCCAGGGAATGGCATCGTCGCGTGCAACTGATTTCTCCAATACGCGAAGACGTTCACCGGAATCACGTAGAAGTCCGGACGGGCGCCTTCCCGAACGGAGAATATGCCAGCGGCACATTCCCAGAACTGCGCACTGAAATGGACGCTGATATAGATACGACCATGGTGCTTGCTCGTGGCCACGTTCCGGACTACGCAAAAATTCCCGTTCACGCACACCAGGCTGCAACTCACATGCTGGCGGGTTTGCGTAGCAACGGCAATCACTTCGCACTCATGATTTTGGGCGCGGATTACCGCAGGCCAGAGTCTGCGGTCGAGCTCGGGTCCCATTATCTTTCTCCTTGCATCCGTTTGTTCCAACCGGACGCAATCATACCAGAGAAATCGCGGAGTCTATAGAATGATGGTCGCCTGATTCCCCGAAACTTCGGCGACACCGCCTGCGGGAACGGAAATCGAGCGGGTCTGCCCGTCCGCGGTTTTCACTCTCGCGGTCCCTGCCTTAAGCTCCGAAACATACGGCTCGTGTCCGGCAAGAACGGTGAACTCCCCGGAAAGTCCCGGGAGCGTCGTGGAAACCGCCTCTCCGTCGAAGAGATTTTCGCCCACTTTCGCGATCGTCAGATGAAATGTCTTTGCCATTATGCGACCTGGTCTATCGAGCCTTTCATATAGAAGGCGCTCTCCGGCTTGTCATCGTGCTTGCCGTCCGCGATCTCGCCGAATCCGCGCACCGTCTCTTCCCGCGGCACGTATTGGCCTTTAATGCCCGTGAAAGGCTCGGCGACGAACATCGGCTGCGAGAGGAAGCGCTCGATTTTGCGCGCCCGGGTCACCGTCGTCTTGTCCTCCTCGGAAAGCTCTTCCATGCCGAGAATCGATATGATGTCCTGCAGATCCTTATACCGCTGAAGCACGAGCTTCACCTTGTTCGCGACGCGATAGTGCTCTTCGCCGACGATTTCGGGCGTGAGCGCGGCGGAGGAAGATTCGAGCGGGTCGATGGCCGGATAGATGCCAAGGGACGCGAGCTGGCGCGAGAGTACCACGGTACCGTCAAGATGGGCGAACGTCGTCGCCGGTGCCGGGTCGGTGAGGTCGTCGGCAGGCACATAGACCGCCTGCACGGACGTGATCGAGCCCTTCTTGGTCGAGGTGATGCGCTCCTGGAGCTTGCCTATTTCTTCCGCCAAGGTCGGCTGATACCCCACGGCCGAAGGCACGCGGCCGAGAAGCGACGACACCTCGGAGCCCGCCTGAATGAAGCGGAAGACATTGTCCATGAAGAAGAGAACGTCTTTGCCACCTTCGTCTCTGAAGTATTCGGCCTGGGTGAGGCCCGTAAGCGCGACGCGGGCGCGGGCACCCGGCACTTCGTTCATCTGCCCGAAGACGAGCGAGGTCTGCGGAAGCACTCCGGAGTCCGCCATCTCGTGATAAAGGTCGTTCCCCTCGCGCACGCGTTCCCCCACGCCCGCGAACACCGAATATCCGCCGTGGTTAGAAGCCACGTTATGGATAAGCTCCTGGATGGTCACGGTCTTGCCGACGCCAGCTCCCCCGAAGAGCCCGACCTTCCCGCCTTTAAGGAAGGGAATGATGAGATCGATAGCTTTGATGCCGGTCTCGAAGATTTCCGCCTTCGTTGTCTGCTCGTCAAAAGATGGCGGCTGGCGGTGTATCGGAAGGCGCGGAGTACCTTCCGCGACCGGCCCTTTTCCGTCTACAGGCTCCCCGAGCACATTGAAGAGGCGCCCGAGGGAGTTAGCGCCGACCGGGACGGAGATGGCTGCGCCCGTGGCCTTGGCCGCTTCGCCGCGGGAGAGCCCTGCCGTCTCGTTCATTGAAATGGCGCGCACCCGGTCGAGTCCGAGGTGCGAAGCGACCTCGAGCACGATGCGGCCGTGCGCGCCGGTAGCTTCGATCGTGAGCGCGTCCTGGATGGCGGGTCTTCCTTCCGGGAAATGCACATCCACGACCGGCCCGATAATCTGAGTAATAGTTCCGTTCATATCGTATGCATTAAACTTTCTTTTCCCTAAATTTGCAATCAATTTGCCTAACAACACTATGGCCGCCCGTGGGCGGCCATAGTGTTCGTATGATTACCCGCCCGCCCCGCTACTTCCGAACTTCGCGGGAAGGCTTGGCACGCGGGGTATCGCTTTCGCGACGTCGGCAGGCCGAGCTAGTGCCGATAACGCCCGGTCCGCCCGAGCCTGATCCCTCCGGTTCGGCCGGTGTATCAGGCGTATGACACGATTATACCCGATGCGGAGTGCCGTCCACAAGCCTCGCTTCGGTCGTTAATTGACTTTTCATCCCCGAGGGGATATAGTGACCGGGTAAATTGCCGTTAGGCACCCGAGAACCCCGCAAGGGGTTCGCTTCGTTTATCGCCTCATCAAGGATTCGATCGCCTCCTTAAGTCCTGCGAACTTCGGCTCGGGCAGCTTGCCGATGCGGCGGATGAGCCGTTTCGCGCTCAATGTGCGGATTTGCGAGACGATCGCGCGCTGCTCGATTCCCGAAAGCATGAAGCCGAAATGGAATGCGTCATCCTTGCTCTGGAGCGTGGCTGGTACGCCCCAGAACAAGTCCTTATTGAATTTGCGCACGATGATTACCGGACGCTCAAACCGGGCGTTCTTCCCGTCCTGTTCCGTTCCGATATTCGCGCCGAGCGAGCTCCACCATACCTCGCGCTCGTTGAAGAACGGGGGATTCCTGTGTTCTTCGATCGCGGACTTGACCTCGTGCCATTTCGTATAGTCTTTCGGCATGCGTCATGAAGCAAGCGCCTCCCGCCCGCCAACGATCTCCGACACCTCCCGCGTGATCGCCGCCTGACGGATCTTGTTGAAGAGGCGCGTGAGGTCGTGCGCCACCTCCTCCGACTTCTCCGACGCGTTCTTCATGGCGATCATCCGCGCCGAATGCTCGGACGCCTTCGCCTCAAGGAGCATGTGATAGAGGGAGACGGCGACGAGCTTCGGGATAAGCACGCCGAGCACTTCCCCGGCCGAGGGCTCGATAGTGTAGGCCGGAGGTGCCTTGATCGGAGCGGTCTCCGCGAACTTCCCTTTCTCCGGAGCGATGTCGGAAACCAGCTCCGACACGGCGGAAAGGGAAAGCGGGAGGAGTTTCCGTACCGTCGGCGCCTGCTCGAACGTGCTCTTGAAGTTGCTATAGACCGCAAGGACTTCGTCGAATTCCCCGGCAAGGAATCCTGCCGAGAGTTCCAGCGAGAGCTCTTCCATGCCGGAAAGCTCGATAGTATCGCTCTTGTTCTCGAAAGTCTTCTTGATACGGTAGCTGCGGCGTGAGAAATACTCCGAACCCTTGCGGCCGTACGCGAAGATGGTGATGCTCTCTTGCGCTTTCCCCTCAAGCGCCTGCGCCGCGGCTTTGAGTACGTTTGCATTCAAGGCACCTGCAAGCCCCTTGTCGCTCGTAATCACGACGAAGGCAGTCTTCTTCACGGGCCGAAGTGTCGCGAGCGGATGGCGCGCGAGATCGCTACTCCCCGAAAGCCGTGCAAGAATTGCGAGTGCGGCTCTCGCATACGGGCGTCCTGCGAGCGCCGATCCTTGGGTCTTTCTCATCTTCACGGCAGAGACAGCCTCCATCGCGTGCGTGACCTTGTTGGTCCGCTGCGTCGCCTTTATCTTCGATTTGATGTCCTTGAGGGCCATGCTTTAGCTCACGTGTGCCGCAAACGTATCGAGAACCTTCTTGAGCTTCCCTTCCGTCTCCTCATCGATCTGCTTGCCTTCGCGGATAGCCGAGAGAGCATCTTTTCCTTCGCGAAGCAGGAAGTCCCTAAGCTTCGCTTCTGCCTGGCTCGCCTCTTCCGGAGCGAAGCGATCGAAGTACCCATTCGTCGCGGCATAGATGACAGCTGCCTCCATCTCAAACGGCAGAGGCTCTCCCTTATTCTGCTTGAGGACTTCCGTAAGGCGGCGGCCGGAGTCGATGCGCTTCTTGGTCTCGGCGTCGAGATCCGAAGAGAACTGCATGAAGGCTTCAAGCTCGCGGAACTGGGCAAGTTCAAGCTTGATCTTCCCCGAGACCTTCTTCATCGCCTTGGTCTGCGCATTGCTGCCCACGCGCGAGACCGAGATGCCGACGTTAATGGCCGGGCGAAGCCCCTGGTTGAAGAGGTTCGCTTCGAGGAATATCTGGCCGTCCGTGATCGAGATCACGTTCGTCGGGATGTATGCCGACACGTCGCCTTCCTGGGTTTCGATGATAGGAAGCGCCGTGAGGGAGCCGCCGCCCTTCTCTTTGGAAAGCTTCGCCGCGCGCTCGAGAAGGCGCGAGTGGAGATAGAAGATGTCGCCCGGATATGCTTCGCGGCCCGGCGGGCGGCGAAGAAGGAGCGACATTTGGCGATACGCGACTGCCTGTTTCGAGAGGTCGTCATATACGACGAGCGCGTCCTTGCCTTGTTCCATGAAATGCTCGCCGATCGTCGCGCCTGCAAACGGGGCGAGATACTGAAGCGCGGCGGGACTCGAAGCGGGAGCGGTAACGACGATCGAGTACGCCATCGCGCCTTTCTCCTCGAGCTCCGCGACGAGCTTCGCGGTCTTCGACTCCTTCTGGCCGATGGCGACATAGATGCAGACGGGACGGGACGCTTCGGGCTCGGAGAGCTGGTTCAAAATGGTGTCGATCGCGATCACGGTCTTCCCGACGCCGCGATCCCCGATGATGAGCTCGCGCTGGCCGCGGCCGATCGGGATCATGGCGTCGATAGCCTTTATGCCGGTATGCAAAGGCACGTTCACGGGAGCGCGGTCGATGACGCCGTATGCCTCGCGCTCGATCGGAAGGTCTTTCGTCTCTTTGACCGGACCCTTGCCGTCGACCGGCTCTCCAAGCGCATTAACCACGCGGCCCACGAGCGCATCGCCCACGGGAATCGAGAGCCTACGCCCGAGCTTCCGGACGAGCATGCCTTCATACACCTTCGAAGAATCTCCGAGAATGACGGCGCGCACGCTGTCCTCTTCGAGGTTGAGGACAAGGCCGTATACGGGCGAAGGATCTTTGAGCGCGTCCTCAAGCGAGCGGTCGAAGGTCGGGTCGAACAGCACCATTTCCGTCATCACGGCTCCTGAGAGTCCGTCGATCTCGGCGATGCCATCGCCCGTCGTGCGGACGATGCCGACCTCCTCGGAGCCTCCCTCCGGCTTCCAGGCCGCGATCTCGCGCTCTATTTTCTCGATGATATTTTGCATGCTTAGGCCGTGACTTTCTTATAAATCTCAAGGAGCGCCCGCTTTCCCGTGGTGTCCGTGAGGATGCCGTTCTCTATCGAGCGAGAGCCGCTGATGAGCGCGGGACTTTCTTCCGCCGTCTCCTTCCGGGGCGCGAGCTTCCGCGCTCGCGCTTCCTTCATCTTGAGTTCCCTCAAAATTCTCGGCAGGAGCTTCATCCGGCCGGTGCGCTTCAAGTGCTCGACGAGGGTTTCGTAGGTCATTTGGTCTTCATGAGCTTCTCGGCGGCAAGAAGCGCGACGCGTGCGATGTCCTTCTCGCTTTCCCGCTTCGCGCGTTCCGCCGATTCCTTTGCCCGCGCTTCCGCATCGCGCTCGACCGCGGCAGCCCTCGCCTGCGCTTCTGCAAGGAGCCGCGCCTTCTCCCCGGAAGCCTCCCCGCGCGCCGTCTGCACGGTCTCTTCTGCTTCCTTCTCGGCCGCTTTCGAGCGTTCGAGGGCCTTCGCGTCCGCCTCCGAGAGCTTCTTTGCCGCTTCCTCGGCGTCCTCGACGCCCTTGGCGACGACCTGTTCCCGCTCCTTCACCATCTTGAGGACCGGCTTATACAAAAGCCAGGTCAAAAGCGCGACCAGGATGCCGAAGTTCACCACCTCAAGCGCGAGGCTTCGCCAGTCGACGCCGAAGGTGGTGATGAGGGCTTCCATGGATAGCAGGAACTAGGTGAACTTGATGATGAAGCCGACGACGAGCGCGAAGATCGCGAGCGCCTCGGTGAATGCGATACCGATGAACATGTTGACGACGATCGGGCCGGAGGCCTCGGGGTTTCGCCCGATGGCTTCGAGCGCCTTCGAGACAAGGATGCCGATGCCGATACCGGGACCCATGACGCCAAGACCGACCGCGAGGGCCATGCCGAGCGCCTTTGCTGCTTCAAGTTCCATATGAATTTAGGTGGTGATGGTTGTTTTTGTAATGCCGTGCGGCAGGTCGCGCTCGTCGACCACCGCATGCGCAAGGCCGTGCTCCGCGCCGTCGTGGCCGTCCGCATGCTCGTGCTCCGCGTGTCCCGAGATCGCGATCTTCGTGAAGAAGAGCGTGAGGAGGGCGAAGATCGCCGCCTGGATGAAGCCCACGAAGAGCTCGAACGCCAGGAACGGTACGGGCAGGAGAAGCGGCACGAACGACGCGAGCACGAGTATGAGTACCTTGCCCGCGAACACGTTTCCGAAGAGGCGGAAGGAGAACGAGATCAGCCGCGCCACTTCGGAGACGAGTTCTATCAAGCCTACTACGAAAGCGATAGGCGACGCAAAGGTGATGAATTTCTTTCCATACTTAAACGCGCCCAGGGCCGCGATGCCGAATATCTCGATCGTGAAGAAGGCGACGAGCGCGAGCGCGAGGGTGAAGTTGAGGTCGGTGGAGCTCGCATGGAAGAGCGGCACGAAACCGTGCTCTCCTCCGAACCCTATCCCCTCGCCTATCGGCAAAAGCCCGAACCAGTTGACCGTGAGAACGAGGAGGAAGATGGTCATCACGATCGGGAAGAGCTTCTCCGCTGCCTTCTCGTCCTCGAGGGTATCCCGCACGAAAGTATACGGGAACACGATGATGAGCTCGAGGACCGCCTGGAACTTGCCGGGCTTGAGCTTCAAGGAGCGCCCGGCGAAATACGCGAAGACTATGAGGAGGAGGGATACCAGGAGCGTCGTGAAGAGCGTGTTCGTCACTGCGAACGACCCGATATGAAAAAGCGCCAAAGGCGCCAGGTGGATTGCGATCCCCTCATGCATGGACTGATTTTATCACGACTCCCCGCCCGGCCAAAGCAAAAGGCGCCGCTCATCGCTGGCGCCTTTTTTTGAAGGGCTTCTCTTCCGATTCCATGCTCGCTGGCACCAAGAGGGCTTTGATTCCCTCTATAAGAAGCCGCGGAATGCGGAATTCCTCCTCATTCTCATAGCGGAAACGAAAGTCGATACGGACCGTACGGGTTCTTTCCTCGAAATCGAGGAAAAGATTCGGATGCGAACCCGGAGAGCCGGGCCCGACCGAGAGCCCGATGTCGCCTCCGATACGCTGTACCGCCGCAAGCAGTGTCGGCGGGTCAAGCCGGATGCGCCCCCTGCAACCATGGAAGGCGGCGACGAACTGATGTTTCTTCACGCATGCCTCCCTTGGTTCGGAACGAATGAAATGCGCCCGCAGGCGCCGACGAGACTTTGGGGAGTATAGGGCTTCAAAACCCGGGCGCAAGGCCCTGGGGACAGCCTGGGGACAAATACGGGCGCCTGGGGTACTATTGGCCAGTCAAGGTCCTTATTATCGATAATCGAATTTACATTCACCATCTATGGTTAGAAAAGCAAACCCGGCCCTTTTGAAGCCCATGAACCTCACGCCCGAGCTTGAGGCGGTCGTCGGCAAGGGCCCGATGTCGCGCGGCGAAGTCGTCAAGCAGATCTGGGTCTATATCAAGGACAAGAACCTCCAGAACCCGGCCAATAAGCGGAACATCTTCGCGGACGACCTTCTCCTCCCGATCTTCGGGGGAAAGAAGGAAGTGACCATGTTCGAGATGACCAAGCTCGTCTCGGCGCACCTTTCCTAGTTTTAAGCCGCTAGAATCACAAAAGGTCCGCCGTTTGGCGGACCTTTTGTGATCAAAGCTTTTGGGTAGAGATATAGAAAAGAGCGCCCACGGGAAATCGTGGGCGCCTTCTTGAGCTGAAGACAACCTTAGCTAGGCGCGTGCGCCTTCGAGCCAATAGAACTGACAGGGATCGGATGATTTTGCAGGCCAGCGAATGCCGATCCCATACCGCTTCCACCACTTCTCGGCGATGGGAGTGATATATTCCTCCCAACGACGGATGACCCCATCGACCCTCTGACGCTCTCCGGCATCCAGTTCATAGAGTACCCATCTTGTGAACCGGTGATTGTTATACCGTAACCACCTTGCCCGCAATTTTTCTATGAAACTTCTGTATTGCCCACACAGAGCATCAATGTCAGCTTGTGCGAAAGAATCTGTAGGCTTGATGCGGTTCATTGAATCCTCCTACTTACCTGCCGCAACAGTATCAGATTAGCTTCAAAAAACAAAAATTCGTGTGGTCTTTTGCCTATTGTGGACACGAGGAGTACGTTTATTCGGCGCAGCTGAGCTAAGCCCAGGATTGTGGTAATAAAAACAAAGCGGGGGCCGAGACCCCCGCTGAAGTTTGATGAAGGCAGCTTCGAATTACCCGAAGAACCTCCAGGTGGCCCCTGAAAGCACCGCAAGCGTCGTGCAGGCGATCGTAGCCAACACTGGATGCCGTCGCGGCCAGGTTATGAACTTCACGAGCCTGGTCGGCGGAGGCGGGCATGCGAGCTGCCCGGAGAAGAATGCTGCGTTTCCCATATCTTTATCGCTCCAGCCGACGGGTACATAGATGTCGCCGATGACGATCGCCGGGGAATCACGCCAGGTGCTCGTATGGCGCGTGTCGGTGACTTCCGTCGCGACGGTACGCTTGAGGATCTGTTCCCGAACGATGACACCGGACACGATGCGGAGATGCCGCAAAATGATCGGCGGCACCTGTTCGAGAAAGCCCACAACCCGGGGAGGCATCCGATCGGGATATTGCTCGACCGTATGCACCCTCATGCCAACAATGTCGTGATCATGCCGCTCGATGTCATGGTCGATCCGAGTCAGTTTCCCCAACGACCGCTGATAGAGGGTGCGCTGACCGAACGGCAAGGTCTCGTCGACTTCGATTGCCTTGGGCGGCTTGTAGTTGTCCTCAAGCACCGTTTCGGTCCTGAAAGGACGGAAGTAGTGATATCGGGCCGCGTCGTCGCTCGCGACCATCAAGAGGCCGACGAATTCGCGGGCGACCAGCGCGTCGAGCCAGAAACTCACGAGAGCGAATAGCTTCGGCACCGCCGCTTCAGCCTGACCTTTCAGATGCTGGAGCAGCTCCCGCGCTGGAAGAGCCGCGACTTCGGCCCTGAAGTCGAAGAACGCTTCCCGCGCAAGCACAGGCATGGAGCCGGAGATGAATCCCCATTCCTGATCCGACCTGCCGTAGGTATTGCCCGGAAGGATCGAGTACTTCACCGCCGCTTTGACCATTTTCTCGAAGCCGCTGCGATACTCATTGAGCAGCTCGATGTCATGGGCGTAGGCGGCATAGATGCGGTCGCGGTTCGCGGCTTCACCGAGCTTCATGAGCTCAAGGCTCGAATTGATCTCATCGAGCATCGGCTGGAAGCCATTCGAAACGGATTGTTCGTACATAGCGTTTGTCGTGAGTTCAGCAAGACCGTAGTTGCGGCCTCCGGCAGTCACCGAAAGCAGGTCGCCCGATGTCAGGGCGCCCCGTTCAATGGTTCTCGATTTCATCGCTTATTATCCCTTTATAGTGTCAAGGCATCCGCAAGGATGCGCGGACTCGAATGAATCCAGGATAAACGTACGACAGATGGTAGACCTTGTAAAGCGATGCCTAATTTTGTGGACCCGAGGGGGATCGAACCCCTTACCTCCGCAATGCCATCGCGGCGCTCTACCAAGTGAGCTACGGGCCCTTGTGTGGGTGAAATCTTATCGTCTTTCCTTAAACGTCTCAAGAGTAAAATGCGCCTTTACGTTTGCGGTAAATAAAGAAAAGGGCCCGGAGACTTCTCCGGGCCCTTCGGTAAGTTGATCTGATGCTTATCTCGGTATGAGCGAGATATCCACCGGCTTCGCGCGTGTCCTGACCAGTGCCTCGGTCTTTATCACTTGTTCTTCGAGCATATCCTTGGGCATTTCAAGGCACAGCAGACCTTCCTGCCGCACAAACGCGAGCCACCCCTCCGAGTTTCCCGTGCCGGTCAAAACGCCAAGCGGGTTCGCTATGACGTAGTCGGTCAGAAGCGCCACCTCCAAGTCGTCGATGAGCGCCGTGCGGAGCACAGTCCCGTCATATTTATGGCGGTACCGAAGCATGAGCAGGAAGCGGTGGGTATTGCTTTTCGCGCCCGAATCGGACTCACTGACCCAGACGACGACCTCGCCGCCCCGCTCGAGAACGGAGCTGATGCCAGCGAGTACTGAGTCGTATGCCGAACGGAGCAGCCGCGGAGCGGTAAACCAGACGGATTGCCCGTCAGGCAACTGCTTCATCCATGCGGAAAGGCCTTCGGCGTCAAGTCTCGACATCGCGGCGATCTGCGCCTGCCCGGGCGTAAGACCGTACTTCTCCTCGGCGAGAATCTTGATGAAATCCCGGAACGGAATTCCATACACGGTAACGAGCGCCCGGATGAGTTCCGGTTTCGGATCGGTTATCTTCCCGCCTTCAAGCAGAGCCACCCGGCTCTGAGTGAAGGTTTTTCCGGTCAAAGCAGTTAGCCTCGACGCCGCCTGCGTCTGGTTCATGCGCGGTTTTTGATTCTCGCGCGCGCGGGTTAGCAGCTCGCCAAACCGTACGAGTTCCTGTTTTGGCATTGGAATGTCCTCCTCAATAGCCTGGCCTTATTATATCACCCTCAATTTAAAAGTAAAGACACGCAGTCTGTTATCGCCCTTCCTTTAGTGCCTCAAGATCGGCAAGGACGCGCCGGACGTCGATCGTAAGCTGTTCGAGGGTCACGACTTCCGGTGCGGGAGCCTTTTCTTCGGTAAAGTCTTCGACGTCTTCCTGGATTTCGCCGATGTCTCCTTGTATTTCGTCCACATCCTTCTGGACTTCATCCATATCCTCCTGGATTTCGTCGATGTCTTCCTGGATATCCTCGACGTCCTCGCTCACCTCCGCAAGCTCCTCCGATTGCCGGTTTACCGTCATCTGGATGAAAATGGAAAGATAGATCGCCTCGAGCGAGACGACGGTCGTAAGGACGAGGAGGACGGTGTTCCAGGATGCGATGCCGGAAAGGCCGATGAGGAATGCACAGAGGAAAGCGAGTGTGTGGAGCGTAAAGGAAAGCGTCGAGCCGATCCAGGTCGTGACGTGCTCGAATATCTCGGGTTCTTTTCTTGGCTTCGGACTCATATGACCGAGTATGGCAGAAAGAAAAAGAGGGCGCCAGGGAAAATGAACAGCGCCGGAAAGGCTCCGGCGCTGCGTACTAGATTGTGAGGAAGCGGTCAGCCCACTTCTTCCAGCTGCGGTTCGATGCTGCTCCGCAGCGGCCACACATTGGTGTTCCAATCCACGATCTCGAGGAAGGCTTTGGCGCCCGCGACGTTCAGATAGGCCAAGCTCTTCGCGAGATACAGGATGGGCTGCCTGATCAGAGCTTTCGCCAGCACGATTGATGCGACCGAAACGGCGGCGAAAGGAACGGCTTGGTTCATTCCGCCCACGACTCCGACGATGATCGCCAGGACGATGAACAGCAGCGGCGAGAGCCGCTCGTTGTTGCGGGTCGACGGCGCATATTCGATGTTGCCGATGAACCGCAGCGCCGTCTTCACGATATAGGAAGCCATCACCCCGGCCGCCACGAACTCGGCGAGAACGAAGGTGTTGAACTGTAAGGGCCCAGCGCACATCAGCGCGTGGTGATCGCCGACACAGACCGAGGCCGGAGCTAGGATGGTGAAATCCGCTCCGAAATGGCCCTTCTCGACGAGAAAGTAGCCGACGGCACTGGCGAGCGGGACCCAGGTGTATAGGCCAGAAAGTAGGATGGAGAAAGGGCTCGCGAAGCGAATCCCCCCACGACCTTCCTTGGTCCGGTAGAACAGATTGCTGGTAAGCATTTCCGTAGGCCCTCCTAGAGCCGAGCTGGGTGAGATGTACAAACGGACTCAATGCGTCCGTTGTGGTGACTTTATATCGAAACTATAAAGTTTGTCAACTTCCTCGAGTAGCTGCGCATGAGGGCAGTATGCTGACTGGCCTTAGTTGAAAGTGGGCGATACAAGACTCGAACTTGTGACCTTCCGCGTGTGAGGCGGACGCTCTAACCAACTGAGCTAATCGCCCTCGATTGCCCGCTCACGATATCAAAGGGAGCTCGAAAAGGCTATGATGAATGCCTATGAACCTGCCATGGAAGAAAATCATCGGGGTAGCGCTGATCGTCATCGGCCTTCTCGCGCTCGTAACCCCGTTCACGCCCGGCTCCTGGCTCGTGTTCGTCGGCGCCGAGATGGTCGGCGCGCGCCTTCTTCTCCAAGGGAAAGCCCTCGCATACTATGAGCGCCTCTATGGCCTCTTCAGGAAGCGGGAAGAAGACTCCAAATAGCCGGTTCCTCGTGCTATATTCTTCCGAACGGGCCCTTAGCTCAGCTGGTAGAGCGCGTCATTCGCATTGACGAGGTCAGGGATTCGAATTCCCTAGGGTCCACAGGTCGTGTGTCGTGTCGGGCCGTAGTATACCGGTAGTACGTGCGCTTCGGGTGCGTAAAGACCGGGTTCGATTCCCGGCGGCCCGACAGGACACAGGACCAGCGAACGAAACGGGCCGTAGTATACCGGTAGTACGCGTCCATGGGGTGGATGTAGACCGGGTTCGATTCCCGGCGGCCCGATGGGGGCAAACTGTTCGAGCAAAACGGCCGCCCGTGCGGCCGTTTTGCGCTACAATATCTTCGTGAAGCTCATCCCCTATGCAGCGCGGCCGAAGAAGGGCCGCTGGATACCGTACGTCTCGCCGATCTTAGTGGTTCTCGCGGCCGGAGCCGTTCTTGCCGGAGGAATCGTGCTGTCCCTGCCTTCCATCCTCGAAGTTTCCATACGGCAGCAAGAGGCGCACTCGCCTTCGATACCCGAGCAGTTTCCCGTTACGGTCAATCCCCGAAGCAAGAGCATCGTCGAAAACGCGCAGGTGAATGCCTTGTTCGAAAACCCCGATTCCCCGCTCCGGGCCGAAGCCGCTGCGGGAGGCGCGGCGGATATCTTCGAACACCTTTTCCAGGCGGTTGCTATCGCGATTTCCGATACCCCTTGGTATCAGAGCATCGCCGCCGCGGATACCCGCTTCGTCACCATTACGCCCGGGCTCCGCAAGGAGCAGGTGGCTGCAAGTTTCGGGAAGGCGCTCGGATGGACCGCAGCCGGGCGGAGCGAATTCATGACCGCGCGAAAATATTCGAATCTCCCGCTCCCCGAAGGATCCTTCGCGCCGGGCATCTATCTCGTCGACGCCGCAGCCACCCCGTCCATGGCCCAGGCGCTCGTCAACGAGAAATTCAACAAGGATATCGTCTCCCGCTACGGCACAACGACCGCCGAGATCGTCCCGCTTGACCAGGCGCTCACAATCGCCTCGCTCATCGAGCGCGAGACCGGCGGGCTCGACGATATGCGCCTTATCTCGGGCATCATCTGGAACCGCCTCTTTACCGGCATGAACCTCCAGATCGACGCCACGCTCCAGTATGCGAAGGCAAAAACCGCGAATAGCTGGTGGCCGACGGTCGTGCCGAAGGATAAATACATAAAATCACCGTACAACACGTATGCGAATCGGGGCCTTCCTCCGACGCCGATCGCGAGCCCTTCGGTCGCGGCGGTGCTTGCGGCGCTCAATCCCGTGAATACGCCGTGCCTCTTTTATTTCCACGACAAGTACGGGGACTTCCACTGCAGCGCCACCTATGCCGAGCACGTGGCGCTTTTGAAGAAGTATTACGGGCAGGGGAAATAAGTGGAGCTCGAACGCGATAGGCCGTGCGGGGAATATCCCGCACGGCCCTGCTTTTCTACCGGCTCATGCCTGATGCGGCACGAAACCAAAGCGGAAACGTCGCCCACGCCAATCCCAGGGCGCCCGAAAGGACCGAGAGGACTCCCCACAGATCGCGTCCGCCAAACAAGTTCACGTGCGCGAAGAGCGTTGAGAGAGCAAATACCGCCAAGCACGGCAGGACGCTGTATAGATAGAATTCGCGTCTCGCCTTCTTTGCTTGAGCATGTTCAGCCTCCGAAGTTTCTTGACGAGTCATGTGCGCCTCCTTGGCACAATACGCTGCTGCCTATGGCAATACTACCGCATATTCTTCCTCGGAGAAAGACCGCCTATGAAGGCTCCTGATCCCTATGCTTCTCGAGATACTCGTTCAATAAATCGATATCCCTGAAATCCAGCTCGCGCCCCATAGCCGTCTTAAATTTTATAAGCTCCTTAGGGCTCATAAAGGGAACGCCGTCGATTATCATCGCCGAAGCTATGGCTTCCTCCGTAGTGGTCGTGTATTCATCCCAGGAAGTCTTCGGACTTATCTCGATGCCTTCCCGCACGAGAAAGATCTTGCCGTATTTCTCTTCCTCTCCCCATTCCCCGCTCGCGCGCAACCGGTCATACAGGTTGGGCAGGACGGCAACATCGATATCCTGCGCTTTGCGGATACCGAGAGCTTCCAAGAGGCCGCTCCCGATAACGACGTATTGTCCGAACGGCAAGTTAAGTTCTTTAACTTTTTCAACAATTGTCATATTGGAGTTGGTTGAGTGATATTCTATCAGAAATGGGAAAGGGCTGGCATTCGGACGATTGCTCGTCTTCGTGCCAGCCCTGGACGGTTTATTGTGGTGAATCACATCACCGCGAAATCCTTCTTTCTCATCGTCCAATTGAGGTATTTAGGGAGGATGTATTTGTCGTAAAAATTCATATCAAGATTCAATTACATATCAGGATGCTGCTGCTTAACTCGAGCTTTTATCTCTTTGGTTACTTTTTCTACTTTATCCTCAAGTTCTTTATCAATACGATCAATGCTTTCAATATTCCGTGCATATTTTCTAAAGGCGTCTAGATCCTTAAAATATTTAAAACTCGAGCCAGGAGCTGAATGGCAGTGGCCAATCAAGTCAGGAGACGCGATGCAAGATTCGACTTACAGAGCTTGGTATACCCTATGACCGGTCCTTCATAGACACGTACACAGGAGGTGGCGACTTCATGCGCCGTCCAAGCATGCGAGAGTTATTGGCGTATGTTCGTGCAAACCGCGATAAGAAGTTCGTTGTTGTCTTCGACGACCTCAAACGCTTTGCACGCGACCTGAAGTTTCATATGGCGCTGATGGAAGCGTTCACTGAGTGCGACATTATTCCGCTCTGCCTTAACTTCAACTTCGAGGACTCCCCTTCGGGAAGATTCGTTGAGCGTGTACTCGCAGCGCAGGCTGAACTCGACCGTGAGCAGAACGCGGAACAGGTAATCAACAAGATGGAAGCTCGGCTGCTCGCAGGCTACTGGCCATTCAGTAAGAAGCGCGGGTATGACATGGTGTTCATTCTTGGCCGTGGAAAGGTTGCGCAGCCGAATAAGCTTGGCTACGAGGTAATCAAGCCTGCTCTTGAAGGATTCGCGAGCGGCAATTTGCCAAGAAAGATTGATGTCGCCAACTTTATGGTGGAGCGAGGTATGTGGGCTGGTAAGGAGCCTGTTCGATGCTTAGACCATGTTTCAGGAATGCTTGAAGACCCTTTCTTTGCAGGATTCATTGAATACCTCCCCTGGGGCGTGTCTCGAAGAGACGGACAGCACACAGGTCTTATTAAACCTGACACCTTCCTTCGCATTCAGGCACGGCTTGGAAAGGACGAAGCAAAGGCCAAGCCTCGCAAAGACACCTCAGACCAATTCCCACTGCGTGGCCTCATTACCTGCGCCCTATGTGATGGCCATCTTTCAGCAGCTCCATCAACGAGCCGCAGCAAGAAGAAGTACGAATACTACTTCTGCCAGAACAGGAAGTGTGAGCTCTACTTCAAGACCCTTCGGAAGAAGGATGTCGAGGATGATTTCAAGAAGGTGCTCGCACGCAACCGACTCAAGCCTGCCGTTACTGGTGTTGCTTCTAGCGTGTTCGATAAAATATGGGCACAGGAGTCAAGAATATTTGAATGGCAGGATTACCTTCAGGAGCAGCGAAAGGAGGAGTTGAAGAAGAAGCTCAAGGAGCTGTCAGAGATGGCGCGTAAGGCCAATTCTGAGGCTGTAGTGCGCACGTATGAAGCTCAGATAGAAGACAGCGCACGCGAGCTTGAGAAAATGGAGGGCACGACCCTCATCAGCAAGGACTTAGGAATACCTTATAGAACCGCCCTTGATAAGAGTATGGGAATGCTAAAAAGCCCCGTATCTACTTGGGATTTGTTCGATGTGCATGGTCAGCACCGGCTCTTTTTCTTCCTCTTTGAGCGCAAATTGGAGTATGCCAAAAATGAGGGTTATAGAACCGGAAATAAGCTAAGTAAAACCAGGCTGTTTGAGGAGTTAGCTACCACCAACTCCGACGATGTGGACTACATCCGCGCGAACTGGAACCAAGTCCTTGAAGGATTGCAGGAGTGGCAAGCCATTCTCCAGCCCCAGCACGCTGCGATATAGCCTCATTATAGCCCCTATGGACACATCAACACCACAAAACGATACCAAGCCCATCTTCTCCTTCTACGAGGGCTTTGACGGCAAATACCAGAGGGTCGGTGAGCTTCGGGAGCTTCTCCCGTCCTTCCGCGCCTTCTACCTGGCCGAGCGCCGCAAGGAACCAGACCGCAGCGCCATCCGTATCATCAACGATTTCAACAAGTCCATCGCCCCGTTTACCTTCTTTCCCTGGGAGAAGCAATATCGCCTGTGGCGCAAGAAGTGGGACGCGGAGCTGCTCGCCGAGCAGGGCTACAAGCAGGAGCAGCGGGAGCTGCGGCAAATCATCAAGGTGCGGGATGAGCAAAATGCCGCCATCGTGCCGGATGCGCAGACGCTAGAGATGGGCGCGAGCACCCTTGCAGGCGAGCTGCTCAACGATGCGATGGATATTCTCAAGCGCGACCAGGACGATGAAAGCAGCTACGACGATGACATCATCGTGAAGCGCCGCAACTACGTGCTAAACGTGTTCAACTATGTGATGCGCGCTGCGCACAGCAAGGAGTCTCTGAATATCAAATCAAACGCCGACAAGCGCGAGACGGCAACTTTTATGATGAACATTCTCAATCGGGCGATGGCCGGAAAAATGAGCGAGAAAGATATGACGATGCTGCGCGCGTCGGTTAGTACCAGCACACCTGCGCAGACTCACCAATCTGTTGAGTAAGATAGTCGGTCGCTTCGGGAATGCTGCCGATGCCGTCAATCAGTCCGTTGTCCACGGCGTCGGTGCCAACATACGTTCGGCCATCTGCAAGCGCTGCTACCTTGCTGCGGTCGAGCTTCCGGTTTGCTGCAACTTCGTCCACGAAAACCTCATGGTCTTTCTTGATAGATGCGAGTATGTCCGCCTTGCCTGCTGCCGTGAGCGGAAAGTCGGGGTCGCCCTCGTTCTTATACGGCGCAGAGACGATTGCCACGGGCGTGAGACCGTCCTTTGCGTTCGCAACGGTATTGTCGAGGTATGAGGCGGTGATGCCGATACTACCCACATCCGACACCTTCGAGGCAAATATCCTGCCTGCGCCGGTAGCCGCCCAGTATGCGGCAGAAGCTCCCAGGTCGCGGATAACCGCCGCAGAGGGCTTGCCGAGCGCCTTGAAGCCGTTGGCTATCTCCTCACCGGCTACGACGCTCCCGCCGCCGGAATCAACCGAAAGCAGCACCGCCTTTATTTGCGGGTTCTCCTTCGCCAGCTTGAGACCATCGAGAATATCGGCCGATGAGACGGAATCGGTCTCACTGATACTATCTTGCGGCAGGTATGTTGCTATCTCTCCGTTGAGGTTGAACGCGAGCACGTTGCAGTCTGCCGGTATCTCGGTGCTGCTTGCGGTGTCGCTGCTGCTAGACCATGAAGGGTCTCCGTAATACGCCCACATGATGACAGCGTATGTTGCCACGATAGCGACGACGATGAGTATTACTGCTGTTCGTTTTTTCATCATATTTTTATCCTTCATAGGCTGGTAAAATCGGTGGCATCATCGGAGCAGGTTCTTCCTGTGAGGTGTTTTCTAATGCGAGCTTTGCTTGTTCAAGTTTATCGGTGCTGTCTCCGAGGCACGACAAAAGGACTTTCTCGTCTGCTGTCTCAAATTGTTCAGCAGTAGAGATGCCTGCTTTGAGAAGGTTGAGATAATCACCACGAGTAAGTATTCTGCCGATGCGAGAGCCGAGTTCAACACCAGCGGCCGGTACGCCAATCTCAAGCCGTATCAACAGTCGTGATACTCGATTGCTCAAATCAAAACCAGGATTCAGCAGTTCGGCAATGCGAGCAATCGTAGGCAGCACATCACACGTTCGTGCAGCAACACCACGAATTGCACCAGCGGCACCATCTAGCCCACCGCCAAACTGTGTCATAGTTGTCTCTACTTCATTCAGCGGCCGGTCAGTTATCCAAAGTAGACTTGCTACTGCTTTTTTAGCGCGCAATGTTTGTTGCGTTGTATCCGAGGTGTTGCGCCCAAGTTCCTGTGTTATTTGAGTAGGGACATTTTGATTTCGTATTTCAGTAGCCCATGCCTGCGGTTCTTTTTGCGTGCTTTTCTTATTCATCGGGAATAATACCTGGTCAAGCTCCGCGGTTGCTTGCGAGAGCGTAATGAGTGCAGGGTCGTTGATGTCTGTGGTCGGCAGACCGCTTAAAGCGTTCACAGCTCGAATGACTGACTCCACCTCAACGCCAGAAACACCCGCCAGCTTTCCGAGTTCTGTGAGGTGGTATACATCATCCTTATCCTTCTCAACCAATCCGTGCGCATTCAAGTCAGCGAGAGCTTGCAGAAGCTGTTGCTCATCCCATTTCCAGCTAGCGTTTATTGCTTTCTGCTGGAACACGCCAAAGCTCTCCTCCAAGAACTCAACTATCTGCTGTGCTGGCAAACCCGCACGACCAGCAGCTATCAAAACTCTCACAATCAATGTGCGCGGGTCTGTATGGTCTGCCAAAAAGCGGGAGTTCAGGTCTTCTGGGGATGCAAGAACGTAGCTATTCCAAATGTGGTGTTCATCGCTACCATTCATTGCGACAACGTAGGAAGTGCCACGCTGCGAGAAGCCAAGTCGTCCAGCACGACCGATGATGTTTTTGTACTCTGCAACTGAATACGGATGGTCTCCTGGATGTGTGAGACCGGCAATGATAACCGCCTCCGCAGGGGTGTTCACTCCCATTGCAAGAGTCGTGGTCGCGGCTATCACTTTGAGCGCTGTAGGTCTGGCTCTAAATTGTTCCTCTACAACAAGACGCTCCTCGGTATCCAAATCCGATATATGAAAAGCGATACCGCCTCCAAGTGCCTCTCGCAACTTGTTGGATGAGATGGACGGGTCGCTATTCGGCAATGTATCGAGGGCAACTTGTGCGGCCGGCAATCCAAGAGAGCTTGCGAGGTAGAGGGCGCAGCCGCGCGCTTCACCCCGTGTCTCACGGAATACAATCACGCTTTTACCTTCACCGACCAATTTTCGCACTAGAGGGATAATCAAGTCTTGGCTCGAACCTTTGCGTGATTCAGGGATAATATAAGACGTATCGGTCTTCTCCGTTCCAGTGTCAGACTCGATATAGCGGAAGCTGCCGTCGGCTTTGATAATTCCTTCATCAAGTGGCACGGGACGCTCTGTTCTGCGCAGCAGTCGGCCGCCAAGCCATCGCTCCAGTCCGTTGGTATCACCAATTACGGCAGAAAGAGCAATGAGCTGCGGTTCAGCTCCTTCTCTACGTCGCATCCTCAATAGTGTAAGGATAAACTCAAGATTCACTCCACGTGATTCATCGGCAATCATCTGCACCTCATCAACTACAATGGTTCCGATTTGCTCAAGGATATGCGGGTAGCCTAGAACGAGCGCAGAAAACTTCTCATACGTCATCAAGCAAATATCATACTGGCCACGCATCAAAGGGAGCATGTCATCGCTTGTACTCTCGCCAGTTGCTTTGATGGTTTTCAGACCAAACGCACCGTATGTGCTATTGAAATGGCGCAGCTTGTCATTTACAAGCGCCTTCAAAGGAAATAAGAAAAGTGCTCTCCGACGTTTCAGTGCGCCACTGATGGCAGCAAGTTCACCAACCATTGTCTTACCAGAGGATGTTGGTGCGGAAACAACCAAGTGCTCACTATCAAGTAGCCCGAAGTCGTTGATAGCGTCTATCTGCAACTGGTTGAGCGATGGTATCGCACCCGCCCATGCTTTTAGTATGGTCTCGGGGAATCCATAGGGTTCAAGCGATTGAATATCTGCACTAACTTTTGCTTTTGTTCTCTCTGGAAACGCGGCGGCGTATAGCGTGCCAGGAGTAAATACAGGAAACGTCAACGAGCCGTCCATCGTGCCGCGGAGAGTTGGATGTTGCTCTTTACCAATCTTTTTTGCGTCATCTACCACTCTTTCCGTTACGTATTCAAGTAAGCGGTACGCAGTAATCTTACCTGCCTTTTTCACTTCTTCGGTACCCTGCATTGCTGTCAGCAGATGATATGTGAGAAAGCCGTGGCCGAGCTTTTGGTTCTCCCAAGCAGGTTCTGTGGCAAGCGATGCGGTCAAAATCAACCGTCCATCTCCAGAAAGTTGTTTGAGCAAATCATCGGCTGAAGTTATATCACGTGAGACAACATCAACCTGGAGAGCTTTCGCACCCATGCCGCCAGAAAAGCAGCAATCCAAGATAAACAGCAACTTTTTTGCTGGTATTTTTGCAACCCACTCGCTTACAACTGAAAGCGGGATGCACATGCCTGGCAAATTACTTCTGTCCGCATCATGGACAACTAACTCGTGCGTAGTAGTACCGTGTCCAGAGAAGGTTATGACTACCACGTCATCCTCTTTGCATTTAGCCAGTTCTGCAAACTCCGCTTCAATGGTAGGGCGCGTGGCTTGTTCATCTGTAAGTAGTTTCGTGCTGCCGCCAAGTGTGTCAGTAAAGAGCGCATGAAGTGCTACTGCATCACGCTTTGCACAACTCAACCAGTTGATACTTGGAGAGGCATATCTGTCTATCCCGATAAAGAGTCCATAGAAGTTCATAGTTGTTCAGCAAATTGCCCGTAGTTCTCGACCTCCTTGTAGTTCACCTCGATGACTTCAAAGTGCTTCTTCGCGGAAGCAATTTTTTGTCCCTCGCTCTCGCGCAGGTTGGAGATGTCGCCCTTCGTCTCAATCACGAAATACACGCGCTCCTTCTCCTCGTTGCCCTGGAGGTCTCGCTTGGCCGTTACGATTGCCCAGTCGGGATTGTAGCCGCCGATAGGCGTGTTCACCTTGAACCAGTTGGGCATCTTGATAAAGAGCTTCACGCGCTCGTCGGCATCGAGGGCGACGGCAAAGTTCTTCTCCACGTCGGAGTCATACACGATGGCGTCGTAGATGGAGTTGTTCACCTTGTGCGTCGCGTCCTTGTAGCTCGGGATGTCCTCGAACTGCTTGAGGTCATACTGCTCCGGCAGTACCTCATAGCGAATCTGGGAAACGTAATCCTTCACCAGCTCGGCCTTGATGATGCGCGTTGCCTCGAAGCAGAAGCGTTCGGGATTCTTGAGGAAGGAGTCGGTATTGTCCGCTTTCGCCAAAATCTCCGCGACCGTGTGGCGCGTCAGCTTGGTCTCGTTTTTGATGAGTTCGATAGGGTCAATGGTGCGTTTGGTCTGGCTCAAATCCTCGGCACGGGTGCCTACGATGTTTGCGGTGATGCCTTCGGCCGCGATGTTCACGCCCGCGCGCTCGACGCGCATCTTGGGCTTTGCGAGATGGAGCTTCGCAATCTGCTTTGCGGACGCTTCGATGACGCGCTCGCTATCAACCTGCACGACATAGCGGGTCTTCTTCGAGATGCGTTCCCAGATACCAGCAAAGTCCGTGTCCTTATCAAAATCTTTCTTGAGCTTCACCGTGGTCTTTCGCTTGGCATTGTTCGGCAACGGCGCAGACTTGTAGATACCGTCCTCCTCGTATTCGCCCTGGAGCGATGAGACGTATTCCGTATAGCTCTCGTTTGCAATCACGGAGAGCAGGTTGACGCTGCGCAAGAAAATACGCTCTCCGTCCTGATTGACGCAGAGGCGCATACCTCGGCCAATCTCCTGGCGCTTGCGGATGACTGAAACGGTCTCGCGCAGGGTGCAGATATTGAAAATGTTTGGGTTGTCCCATCCTTCCTTGAGTGCGGAGTGCGAGAAGATGAACTCCGTCGGCTCATCGAAGGAAAGCAGGCGCTCCTTGTCCTTCATAATCAGCTCGTATGCTTCCTGGTTCTCGGCGATGCTGGACTCTCGCTCCAAATACTCCTCGCCGCGCTTGGCGAAATATCCCTTGTGGACGGTATCCACGTCCATGCCGTCAGCGCCATAGTCTTTCTTGAGGCGATTGAACTCGGCTATGAACGCAGAGCGGATAAACCCGTCTGATTGAACGTAGTTGTCTACCTTGTCTATGAAAAAGAGGGAGAGCACCTTGATGCCCATATCGCGGAGCTGGTTGCGTTTCTCGAAGTGGCGGCGGATGGTCTGCTCAATCTGCTCGCGCATCACTTGCTCGTTGTTGTTTGCTACGCCTTCACCCTGGCGAATCTCCACGTTGTTGCGAAAGCGAATCCTACCAATCTGCCCGAGGTCTGGCGCATCGGCGTCAAGCTCGTCCACGATATAGCCGGCGTATACGTCGTTGCCGGTCTTCTGCGCGAGGTCGTCGTTCTGTTTGACGGTGAGCTTCTTGCGCTTCAATGCGCCGTCGGCATCTTTCACGATGGCCTCTAACTTTGCCTTGAGCGCCTTGCCGGATTCAACGGAGATGAGGTTGAGCGACGGGCGCGAGATGCCGGTGTCGTCATCCGTAACGGAATACACCTCAATCTTCTTTACGAGGCCGAGCTGATACGCATCGAACGGCGTGAGCTGGTACATGAGGTTGTACGGATTGCGATGCGTCGCGGAGTATCGCAGGCGTGCAAGCGCGTTGAAGTTCTTGAGCGCCTCCTTCGTCGCTTCACCTTCCATATTCTGCGGCTCGTCGAGGATGAGGACGGGGTTGCTGCGCTGGATGTAGCTGATAGGCTGCTCGCCCTGCATCTGGTCGCGGGCGGCATAGAGCACGTTCGCGTCCTTGTTGAACGCACCTACCGTCATCACCATAATCTCCAGGTTGCTGGATTCCGCAAAGCGCTTCACCTGCGAGATGTTCTTGGACTGGTACTCGTAGAAGCGGTACGGCACGTTGTCGTACAGCTCGGCGAAGTGGTCTTTGGTGATTTGGAGCGTCTTGATGACGCCCTCGCGGATGGCGACGGACGGCACGAGAACGATAAACTTCTTCCATCCGTATTGCTTGTTGAGTTCAAAGACGGTACGAAGGTACACATACGTCTTACCCGTACCCGTCTCCATCTCGATAGAAAAGTCGTACTCCTCAACCGTGCCGCCATTGCCGATTTTGTTTTGCTCTTGAATCTTCCAGACGTTGGCAAACACCTCCTCGTCGGAAAGCGTCAGCTCGTTCGGATAGATGCCGTATGTAGTTTGGAGCGGCAATGAGCCGGAAACGGAAAGTGCGGGCACATTTACTACCACACTTTGACGCTTCGGCTGACCTTCAAAGACGCCAACGATGGCGTTGACTGCGTTTATTTGAAAATCTTGGTTTGCGTCAAACTTGAACTTCATAGTTATATCGTTTTCAGCTCCACGTGGAGGCCGAGGTTTGCTTTCTGGCTGTCAGAGAGCGCATTATCGAAGCAGATAAAGGTCGCTCCTTTAGCCCACTCCGTGATGTTCTTTACGGTCGTGTCATCAATCGAACGGTCGAGGCAGATAGAAAACTGCCGGTCGCCGTCGGTGATGGTGTAGACCTTGTTGTTTCCTGGCACGCCTTCCTGAATCTTGGAGTTGAGCGAGAATCCTTCCTTGACGATGTTTTCGTAGATGACGCTCGTCTCGTCTAGGTCGTCAATAAGCTTGGCGCGCTTTGCGTGCTTCAAGTAGTCCTCGAAGGCGGCTTTGTTCTCGTCTTCTGTTTTATCTGGGTCGAACTCAAAAGCGTTCTCGGGGTAGTTTGATGCTGCGAGCTTGAAGATTTTGAAGCCATCAGTATTTTCTAGCTTCTTTGCGGCGCGGCGTATACGTTCTTTAGTAAGGTCGGCAATAGTTTTGTATCCGGCTTTGAACGCTTCGCTATCGCTCTCGGTCTTCTCCGGTAGTTGAACAGCAATCCACTTTCGATTGCCTCCATCTTCCGCATTTTGTGCCATTACAGCATGAGCCGTGGTACCAGAGCCAGCGAAAAAGTCGAGAATAATATCGCCGTCATTCTTACTAAAGAACGTGGCTCCCAAAATGAGTTCGCGCAGCAAAGATACCGGCTTTGGAAAGTCAAAGAGTTTGCCCATTTCCAATTCCTGCAAATCATCGTTTCCCCTCGCAGAAAGATGTTTGAGGATGCTGTAGAACTTGGAGCCATCTTCTTCAATTAGGCGAAGTCGACCAACAATATGGCCGCCATTTTTCTTTATCAGTTGATACTCTCCGCTCTGCAAACCAGCGTCAATTTCCGCTTTCTTGTTAGCCCCCTTCACTTCCTCAATGTCTTCGTATAGGAGAGTGCCGTACTTACCGAACTCTCGGCGGAGCCAGTCTTCTTCTATCCAGTATTCCTTGCCGTCTTTCTCAATAATTTTGCCTCTAATATCTTTCGGGCGACGGAGTGGTTCAAAGTCTGTAATAGACTTTGCGTATGCAAGCAGATAATCATGTCCTTTCACATACTGATGTGCTAAACCACCCCCTTCTGCACGTACGACGATAAACTCACCAATAAAGTTTTCTTCGCCAAACACTTCATTTAGCAATATGCGGAGATGATGCACCTCGTTATCATCAATGCTGATGAAGATAACGCCGTCGTCGCGCAAAAGATTCCACGCGAGCTTGAGACGCGGATACATCATTGAGAGCCAATCGCTGTGGAAGCGGCCGTTGGTTTCCTTGTTTGTCGTGAGATGCTCGCCGTTGCCGTTCTTCTGGCCGGTCTGATGGAGGTAGTTATCAAGCGGTGCGGTAAAGTTGTCCTTGTACACGAAGTCGCCGCCGGTGTTGTACGGCGGGTCTATATAAATCATCTTCACCTTCTCAAAGTACGCCTTTTGCAAAAGCTTCAAGACTTCGAGGTTGTCGCCCTCGATAAAAAGATTCTGGCTCTCGTCGAACATCACACTCTCGTCGGGAGCGGGGTTGAGCGTGGCCTTGCTCGGTATCAAAACATTCTTGATGGCGTTGCCCTTGCCCGCCCAGGTAAAGCCGAACTTCTCGATATGAGCATCCACCGCGTCGCCAAGAACCGTGCGGAGCTTCTCCCAGTCAATTTTGTTTTCGCTGAACGCTTCGGGAAGGATACGCCGCAACTCAAACAGCTTCTCCTCGGAGAGATTTGCGGAGGCGAGATTTACTTTTGTTGGCTGGTTCTTCATAAAATTATTTCTTGGTGTTTGAGCTTTCTTCGAGGAACTTTTCAAAATCTTTTTTCTCGATACGCCAGCCGCCGATTTTGATTGCCCGTATCTTTCCTTTTTGGACATAGCGATACACCGTTCGCTCGGTGATGTCGAAGTGCCGCTCCTCCAATTTTTTGGCGACTTCTTGAATCGTCAGGTAGTTTTTGTCCTTTGAAGCCATATTGAAGCGGCGGTCTAATAATAATCCCTCACGCCGATGGTCATAGTATATCAAACTATGACAAAATTGACTAAACTGTCATATTGACATGGTCGCTCTCCACAAGCATTGTTGAAAAACGCTTGCGTCTCATTGTCTACAGCACTAAACTGTACCCAGTCAGCACGTTGCATATCAACGTCAACTAATACGGCAAGGGCAAATTTTTTAGCCGCAGAGCACATCGAGACTTCTCGATAGCCAGGCACCAACTCCGCCCCGCATAGGAACTAGTAAGACACTGTTTACACAGTGGTTTTCTGATTCTTCTGCGGGTCTTTTCTTTTGAACAGCTCCACAAATTAGAAACTGCTCACAACGCGCCGACGCCAACCCTTATGTTGAGCATCGCGCAATGCAAAAAAGTTCTAGGCAACGAAGCAAACCTCCTCTCCGATGAGGCTGTTGAGGCTGTCCGTGATGAACTCTACATCGCTGCAAATCTCGCATTTGATAGTTGGCAAAAGAAAGGTCTCGTATCTGCAAAGGACAAGGCAATGCCATCACCCTTTGTGAGTACGCTGCCCGCGCCAGCCGAAATGCAGGCGTAGCTCTCTACAAGCTCAAAGCACGAGGTCGTCGGCGAGTCCTCGATAAAAAACCGGCCGAATAATCGGATTGGTGTGCAGATACCAGTCCCCGCTCCGCCTGACGACTCTGCGACGGGGGACTTCACCTGCACATCAAACGATAACTGGCCGTCTAGCCTTGTCAGACAAACGTTCGGGAAAGTGTCGCCGTGATGAGGCGATGCTGAAGGTGAAAGCCCGACTGATTGAAGGTTTGGACGGATGCTATGAGTTCATTACTAGGTTTCAGATTCCGGCATCTTCGGGGAGATGAAGGATATAAGAGTCGTAATAACTAATCTATGTCGACAAAGGTACAAAAAATAGATTTCACGAAGCAAATAGAGGATGCAATGCACCAGCACTATCAGCAGCAGATGAGTAATGCGATGAAGCGTGGCTGGCAAGCACGTAAAAAGCGCATTACACGGCAAGTTCGTATGTCAGTATCAAACGCACAAAAGTTGAAGCTGCGAGCAGCAGAAGAAGAAATGGCAATGTCAGAGCTGCTTGATGAAATTGTCGAGGGCTACCTGAATCCCAAGAAGGAAGTTTCGACAAAATAACTTCCACATGGTGAGGGTGTCCCCGCCCACAGTGCGAGGGACAAACCGACAACTACCACCACCGGATTTTTGTTTTCACAGAATCCGGCGGGCATGGAGTAGATGACACCCCTGCGAGTTCATTCTTTATGACACTTGCATACCCATGCACCACTTGCAGAGGTCATTGAGAGGAAGTGAGGTGCCATACCCGTGGAAAGAAACAGAGCAGCAACATGGAAAGCCTAGAACGAAAAAGACCCCTCACGGGGCAATGGCACTAAATAGATATTAGCAGCCGTTCAAATGATGCAAATAGCAGCATCCGACTACAAGTAAATCATACCAAGTGCGTGTTGCAGGTCAAGTGGATAACAAACACGTACAAACGAATCATCGTATCGAAGTAAATATCTACTAAATGTTATGAGCGAAGAAATCCAAAGTAAAACGATAAATGTATCTGAAGTCGCTGCCGATTTGAACGTATCGCGCGCAACGGTACTTCGATGGATTGAAGCCGGAAAAATCCCAGGCTTCTTTCGCATTGGAAATAAATGGCTCATTCGACGTGAGGAGTACGAAGCATTTATCAGCAATAGCAAAAATATTTTATGAGCAACGAAAATCACATTGGAAAACGGACGCAAAAGCTAGCGGAAAATACGGCCGATGCCGGTATCCCTACAAGGTCGAAGATAACCTGGCGAGAAGTTTGGAACACGGGCAAAGCACTGTTCATCATCGGAGCGATTGTCTTCCTCTGGCTGCATCTCGATGAGCTTCTATCGGGATTCGACCAAGAATGGCTTGCGGCGCTCATCATTGCTCTCGTAGGACTCACCGGCTTGTACCTCGATAGCAAGCTACCCAAGAAATGACTATGGAATACGACACATCAAAAACAAAAGAATGGGAGGACTTCATCGCTGGACGCATCCCCATGAAGTACGTCGTCACTACCGCAGGGAAAGCTCTCGTGTTCGACAGTGAAATATTGCACAGCAGCGTGGTCGAGTCGCCAGCATTAGCGCTCGCCGCAGGATTCGTCTGCATAAATCAGCGTGGCGTGCACTGCTTCGGCACGAGCATTACGCTTGGCGTTGATTCGCGCGGTGATGAAGATGCGCTTTTGGTACGGAAGGAGTTGGTCGAACGCTTGCCCGCAGCTCTTGTCGAGCAGTTTCCGCCTCAAAAATGATTATGCAGAATTATATCTCACAATTCATCAATTACCTTCACAGCGACAAAAACGCATCGGTGCGTACGATGGCTGCATATCGACTTGACTTGGAAAAGTTCACCGAGTTTTTGGAGTCGCGCGGCAAAAGCAATATCAAGAAAGTATCGCGTGATGATGTCCGCGCCTTCCTCTCGGAACTCACGCATAACGGCATCAAGAAGCCGAACAGCGCCGTAACCCGCGCCCGCAAGCTCTCCTCAATAAAATCCTTTTTCAAATACCTGGTGCAGTTTGATGCTCTTACGATAAATCCTGCCGCCGAAGTTGAGACTCCGAAGCTACCGCACAAGGAGCCGAGCTATTTGACCAAAGAAGAATACGAAGCGCTGATTGCTGCCGTAAAGCGCACCGCAACACCGTTTTACCTTGCACGCGACCTCGCCATTGTCATCACATTCCTCAATACGGGTGTCCGTCTCTCCGAGTTGGTAGGGCTCAAGCTCACCAGCGTCAGTCTTGATTCGGCGCAGCCCACCATCAAGGTGCGCGGTAAGGGAGATAAAGAACGCACTATCCCGCTCAACTGCGTGGTAGTCGAGGTATTGCGCAAGCATCTCGAAAAGCGGCCGGAGACCGATGTGCCATATCTCTTTATCAGTCGGCTTGGCAATGGATTGAGCACCGGCAGCGTATACCACCTTATCAAGCACTACATCAAGAAAGCAGGTATCAAGAAGGAGCACGTAGGTGTTCACTCGCTGCGTCATACGTTCAGTGTTTCGCTTTTGACCAACGGTGTTGACCTCTTTGCTATCAAGAATCTTCTCGGCCACTCAAAGCTGGAGACCACGAGCCGCTATCTGCACGTCAGCGATGCTGGTCTCCGCGATGCAGTGAACCGCCTAACATAAAACACATGAGCATGAAAACTTCCACAACAAGAAAAGCAATCATCTACGTGCGCGTCTCATCCGACGAGCAGGTTGACGGTACGAGCTTGGAGTTTCAGGAGGCAGAGTGCAGGAGGTATTGCGAGCGCAACAGCTATGAAGTCGTCGAAGTATTCCGAGAGGAAGGGCAATCAGCAAAAGACCTATCGCTCAATAATCGAAAAGAGTTCTTGAGAGCCATCGAGTTCTGCCGCAAGCACAACGGCCAGATTCATGCGTTCCTAGTGCTTCGTGTCAACAGATTTTCTCGCAGCACAGAAGACCATTTCTTTATAAGAAAGAAGTTGTCCGGTTATGGGACGACACTTCTTTCCGTTACCGAACCTATCGGCAATAAGCCGATTGAGAAACTAGTCGAGACGGTTGCGGCCGCATCAGCGGACTATGAGAACGCTATCAGGAAGCAGCAGTGCTCTGATGGTATGAGCGAGAAGATAAATCAGGGTATCTATCCCTGGAAGTCGCCGCTTGGCTATACCTGCAAGCAATTCAAGAGGCGCGGCATGAAAAAGACGGAAGCCGATGACCCAGACCCAAAGCGCTTCCCGATAATTCAGGCGCTTTTCCGTGCCTGTCTTGAGAAGAAAGTGAGTGGCAACGTCGAGCTGGCAAAGCTCGCAAACCAATGGGGTCTCACGACGCTGCGAGGCCGCAAAATCTATCCGCAGAAGATTGACGAGATTCTTTCCAATAAGTTCTATGCGGGCATCATCCTCAATCCGTTCACGGGCAAAGAAGTCGAGGGTAAGCACCAGGCGATGATTACGCCCGAGGAGTTTATCCAGGTACAGCTTATCCGCAAAGGAAAGGTTCCGAAGGTCATCAAGAAGCTCAAGAATCACCCCGATTTCCCGCTCACAAGGGACGTACGCTGCGCCGCTTGCAGTATCGGGTTGAGTGGCAGTCATCCGCGCGGCAACGGCGGCGTTTATTCTTACTACCATTGCCACAATAAGCAGTGCCCCATGTATGCCAAGAACATTTCGCAAGAAAAGATGCACACAGACTTTCTTGCATGGCTTGGCACTATCACTCCAAAGCAAGGGTTCCTCGCGCTGTTCAGCGAGATTGTCGTAGAAGTATGGCGCAGCAATGCCTCATTACTCGACGATATTATCAAGCAGCAGCAAACCGAACTTGAGGAGCTGCGCCAAAAGAAGTTCGAGTACGCAGAGATGATTCGCAAAGGCACGGTCAGCGAGGACTTCGGCAAGGAGATTATCGAGAAGACCGACAATGAGATTGCCGCAAAGCAAATCACCATTCGAGAAAACAACCTCGATAAGCTCGACATAGAAGCAGCAATAGCCTACGCTACCACGTTTATTTCAGACCTGCCCCGCACATGGAGCAGCATCGGGGTAGACGCCCAAAAGCGGTTCCAAAAACTCGTCCTTCCCGAAGGAATTAGATACGATAAAAATACAGGTTTTGGAACCGCGAAATTAGGTTGGATTTACGAGATAAATCAGCAGGTTGTTGCTGAAAAATCAGATTTGGTGGACCGTACAGGATTCGAACCTGCGACCCCCTCATTGCAAATGAGGTGCTCTACCAACTGAGCTAACGGCCCGTCGAAAGACTGTACCGTTTCTAACGCTTCAGAGCAAGCCCGACCAGGTGCGACGCGAACTCCGAAAGCGAAACCCCGACCGCCTTGAGCGACTTCGCGAAGAGCGATTCCTCCGCTATCGCGGGAAGCGAATTGGTCTCGAGGTAGTAGATGTTGCGGGGCGTAACGATGAAATCGGAGCGGGAATAATGCCGGAGCCCGAGCGCCCGGTGCGCCGTGCGGGCCGCGTCCCCGAGCGCGTCCCTAACCGCTTTGGAGAAGCGCGCCGGAACCGTTTCCTGCGCCGCCCCGGAGTATTTCGTATTGAACGAAAAGAGCCTTTCGGGGCGCGGGAGAACGACCTCGACCGGAGGAAGCGCATAGAGCGGCTCGCCCCGAAGCCCTTCGAGAACGCCCGCGGTCGCTTCGGTTCCGCGGATGTATTCCTCGATAAGCACGCCGTCGGCCCCGAGACCGAAGAGCTCGGACGCGGCCGTATGAATCTCCTGATACCCGCTCGCGAGGGAAACGCCGATCGACGAACCCCACCGCACCGGCTTTATGACGACCGGCTGCATGAACGTGCGCACGGCATCCTTCGCCATAGGCTCGATATCTTCCATCCGCTCGATATAGCGATAGTCGGGAGTGCGCAGCCCCATGTCTTTCGCGCGCTCCTTGGAAAGCGCCTTGTGCATGGCCGTGAATGAAGAAAGCGCGTCGGAGCCCGTATACGGGACGCCCGCGCGCTCGAGAAGCCGCTGCACTTCCCCGTCCTCTCCGTATTCGCCGTGGAGCCCTATGAGCGCAACATCGAGCGTACGAAGCGCGTCCGCGGGAGAAATGGCCCGTCCTCGTTCATGCCACACTCCCTTCACATCGATATAGATATCGCGTACCGAAAAGCGGGCGGAAGGAAGGCTCGAAAGGAGCGTGTGCCCCGTGCGAAGGGATACGTGATGCTCCCTTGATGGCCCTCCCCGGAGCACTCCGACGACTGTGCCTTGCATATGGGGAAAGTATAGCAGCTGCGGGCCGCAAAAAGATGCGAGGGCTATCTCCGCATCGCGGCGGAACGCGCTCTCCGGTGCCGGTTGAGCGAAAAGCGGTGCGCTTCGGAATTCGCAAGCACCGCATCGGCTTCCGAAATGCCCGCGCGAAGCGCCCCGAGCACCTCCCGCGGACGGTGCTTCTCGTCCTTCACCACTGCCACGACCGGAATCATGACTCCGACTTCCTTTAAAAGCTCCTCCGCCGCTTTCTTGTGCGTCTTTCCGCCGTCAACCACGATCGCCCGCGGAAGCGGCCACTCGGGGTGCCCGAGCCTCCTTCCGAGCACTTCCTTAAGCGAGGCGATATCGTCGTTTCGCGCCGTGCGTATCTTGAAGGTGCGATAGTCCTTCTTTATCGGAAGACCCCCCTCGACCGCGACAAGGACGCCGATCGCGTTCGTCCCCGAGATATGCGCCGTATCGTACGCTTCGATGCGCGGTCCCGAATCGACCGCTTTCGTCGTTCCCGGCACCCATTCGGTCCCGGGCTTTATGAGCGAGACATCCTGCACATGATCGATCGCGTAGAGCTGGCCGCGCATCACGGCCGCATCTTCGAACCGCTCTTCTTTCGCCGCCTGCCGCATATCCTTCTCAAGCGTCTTCTTGAGTGTTTTCACGCGTCCCGAAAGGAAGAGGCAGACGTTCCTGATGGAGCGCAGATAGCTCGCGCGGTCCATGCCGCGCGGATAGCGCCCGATCTGCGTATTGAATTCGATATTCGCCCTTGTCTGCTTCCCCGTGCTGGTAACAGGCCGCTCGGTATCGAAAAACGGGAAGATGCGGCCGATGAGCCGGAGCGCTTCCCGAAGTTGTGCTCCCGATGGGAACGGGCCGTATGCCTCGCGGAGCTTCTGGCCGTTCGCGACAAGCTTTTCGAAGTCGATATCCTTCCCGCGGACCGCAAGCACGCGGGGAGTTTCCTCGTCCGTGATGACGGCATAGAGGAAGGACTTGCCGTCCTTGCCTTCGGTGTTCGCGGGCGGATCATAGTGGCGGATGAGGGCAGCCTCGCGGACGAGCGCCTCGAGAACCGTGGGGGTGGGTTCGTGCATGAGCCCGTCGGCCCTCGTAATCATATCGACGAGCTTGGGGCCTCTGGTCGCGATCAGGTCGTCGTCGAAATAGGAGCGTACGCGGTCGCGTAGCGACGAGGCCTTGCCGACATAGAGTATCTTCTTCGACCTGCCCTTGCCGCGGGTGAAGAGATAGACGCCGGGGACGTCGGGAAGCTCGTATTTTTTCAGGTCTTCGCGCTGCATATTGACTATTGTATCATACTATAGTATATAAATTTCGGAGCCCGAAAGCGTCGGGTGAAATAGGGAGCCGGCGGTAACGCCGGATAGTGCCATGAAACCAGGAGTAACTCCTGAGAGGGAGAGGGATCTACGCCACAAGAAGGAGCGTGCAAGATTTGGAGCTACGCTTATCTTCGCGCCTCCTATTATCACTATACTCGGGCTGCTTAGCCTGGGATACGTCATTCTGTACGGCCCCTTCAAATAAAGGTAACGGGGAGGAAGCAGACGCTTCCTCCCCGCCCGTTAGTTTTCATTAGACTAGGAATGAACCCTGGTCTTTCTTCTTTTGCTTCCTATGCCTCTCCAGAAGCCTCGCAAGATAGTGCCCGGTATGCGAGCCCTTCGCCTCCGCGACTTCCTCCGGCGTCCCCTTCGCCACCACTTTCCCCCCTCCCGTCCCTCCTTCCGGCCCGAAGTCGATGATGTAATCTGCGGATTTTATGACATCGAGATTGTGCTCGATCACGACCACCGTATTCCCCCTCCGGACGAGTTCCTGGAGTATTTCAATCAGTTTGCGAACGTCTTCATAGTGGAGGCCGACGGTGGGCTCGTCGAGAAGATAGATGGTCTTCATCGTGATCGGCCGGTAGAGCTCGGAGGCGATCTTCACGCGCTGGGCTTCTCCCCCCGAGAGCGTGGTCGCGCTTTGGCCGAGCGTGAGATATTCGAGCCCCGTCGAATTGAGCGAAGCGAGTCGGTCGGCGATAGCGGGGATATCGTTAAAGAACTTTTCGGCTTCTTCGACCGTGAGCTGGAGGACTTCGTAGATATTCTTTCCCCGGAATGTCACTTCAAGCGTCTCTTTCATAAAGCGCTTCCCTTCGCACACGTCGCAGACGACGTATACGGTAGGAAGGAAGTGCATCTCGACCGCGATCATGCCGTTCCCCTGGCAGGCCTCGCAGCGCCCGCCCGCGACGTTAAAAGAGAAGCGGCCGGGCTTCCAGCCCCTGGCCCTCGCTTCCGAGGTCGCCGAGAAGAGGTCGCGGATATGGGTGAAGGCGCCGGTATAGGTGGCCGGATTGCTTCTTGGCGTCCGGCCGATCGGCGACTGGTCGATCAAAACCGTGCGGCCGACATATTCGGTTCCGGCCATCGAGGAAATATGCGAAAGCTTCGCTTCGCGCTTTGCCTGCCGCGCTGCAAGATTCTTATGAAGGATGTCGTACAGGAAGGTCGACTTTCCGGAACCGGACACTCCCGTGATGCAGACGAGCTTCCCGAGCGGGATGTCCACGTTCTGGTTCACGAGATTATGGAGCGTCGCCCCGCGTATCTGGAGCTTGCCTTTCTCCGACGTGCGGCGCTCCTCGGGCACGGCGACCTCCTTCTCCCCGCGAAGATAGGCGAGGGTCAGGGAACCGCTCGGGTTGTCCTTGGCCGTAAGCAGGTCCTCGAGCCAGCCGGAGACGACCACGTCGCCTCCATGGACTCCGGCGCCCGGGCCGATATCGACGATATAGTCGGCAGCGAAGATCGTATCTTCGTCGTGCTCGACCACAAGAATGGTGTTGCCGAGCTCCTTGAGCGATATCAGAGTCGAAATAAGCCGGTCGTTATCTCGCTGGTGAAGGCCGATGGTGGGTTCGTCAAGCACGTAAAGCGCGCCCACGAGCCCCGTACCAAGCTGGGAAGCCAGGCGGATGCGCTGGGCCTCCCCTCCCGAGAGCGTTGCCGCGGAGCGGTTCAAAGTAAGGTAGTCGAGCCCCACGTTCAACATGAATTCGAGGCGGCTCGTGATCTCGCGGATAATTGGCCGCGCGATCTCCATGCGCATCTCGGAAAGCTCGAGGTGGTCCATGAATTCCTTGGCTTCGCGTATCGAAAAGTTCGTGAAGTCGACGACATTCATGCCGAGCCCGTTGTTTATCTTCGGATTCTTCCTGCCCGAGAGATAGACGCGAAGCGCTTCGGGACGAAGCCGCTTCCCTTCGCAGACCGGACAAAGCTCTTCGGAGAAGAGCGAGGCCGTACCCAGCCCGTTACAATTCGGACATGCGCCATACGGGCTGTTGAACGAGAAGAGGCGCGGCTCGACCTCGGGGAAGGACGCGCCGTCCTCGGGACAGATGAACTTCGAGGAAAGCGTCTCTATCGTCCCGTCCGCATGTTTTATCTTCACGAGCCCGTCGCTCTCCTTAAGCGCGAGCTCGAGGGCCTCGGAGAGGCGCTCGCGGGCTGCCGTCCCGTTTCGCATGAACTCCGTAAGGAAGATGCTGTCGACGAGCGCATCGACGTCGTGGCGCTTATTGCGGTCGAGCACCACCTTTTCCCGGAGCGAATGCGTCTTGCCGTCGATCACCGCCTTCTCGTATCCCTTCCCGAGAAGATCGTAGAGGAGCTGATAGTATTCGCCCTTGCGGCCGACGACGACGGGCGCATAGATCGTGATCGCCCGCTTATCAACCGCGACCCCGAGCACTTCGCTTCCTTTGCCCTCTTTTGCGGATCCCGAGCGCGCTTCGGCGCGGGAAAGGATAAGTTTGATCATCTCCTCCTTGGAAAGCTTCGAGATAGGTACGTCGTGATGGATGCAGTACGGCTGCCCCGCGCGGGCATAGAGGACGCGCAGGTAGTCGTATATTTCGGTCACGGTCGCGACCGTCGAACGCGGGTTATTGGAACGGCTCTTCTGGTCTATGGAGATGGCGGGCGAGAGGCCGGTTATCTCGTCCACGTCCGGCTTCTGCATCTGGTTGAGGAATTGGCGGGCATAGGCGGAAAGGCTTTCCACATAGCGGCGCTGCCCTTCGGCGAAAATTGTATCGAAAGCGAGCGAGGACTTTCCGGAGCCCGAGAGGCCCGTGATAACCGTCATCGCACCGCGCGGCATCGTCACGTCGATGTCCTTGAGGTTATGCGTGCGTGCGCCTTTCACCACGAGCTTGTCAGCTCCTTCGAATTGCGCGTGCTTCTTTTTTGGGTTGGTGGCCATAGGTGAGTCCCCGCCCGAGGCGGGGCAGGTACGGGATCAGTATAGCATAAAAGGTCCGCTGATGAGGCGGACCTTTCTCTCGTCTGCAGTGAAGTCAGAAAAGCAGACTGGGCTGTATTTACTTGTGCTGCAGATTCCATGGACAGGAATTCTCGCTGCAGTACTCGTACACGGCGGTATAGCACGTGAGTGCTATACTCACGACCGAGATAAATATAGCCAAGAGTGCGATAATCCGGTCATGACTCATGGGAGAGCTCCTTTCTTTGCCTGGGGCGCGATACATGCTGTGGCCTGCGCAGACTATAAACGGACTTGATTCGTTGTCAAGTACCCCACCCTGTCGTGCGTTTGAAATTTACTTCCCCAGCACTCCCTCGACCTTCCCTATGATCTCTTCGACCGACACCTCCGCCTTTACGAGATAATCGTTCGCACCGAGTTCCCTGGCCCGCTCCTTGTCCTTTTCCTGCCCGAGGTTCGAAACGACGATAACCGGGGTCCCTTTAAGCTCGTCGGTCCGTGCGCGGATTTTCTCAAGCACTTCGAAGCCGCCCATGGTGGGAAGGAGAAGATCGAGGAGAATGAGCGAAGGCTTGTACTCTGCGAGAAGCGAAAGCGCTTCGTTGCCGTCGGAGGCATAGAGCGTCTGGTATTTGCCCGCGAAGGTATGCCCCAGGAGGTTCTTGAGGATCGGGTCGTCTTCGACGACGAGCACGAGCTTGGTATCTGCCATAACGTTCAGTATAGCCTATGAAGAAGCCTCCGCAATCGGAAGCGAGAAGATAAAGGTGGTGCCGGGCCCGTCCTTGTTCTCCTCAAACGCGAGGTCGCCGCCGTGGTCGGTCGCGATGGTGCGCGCGATATAGAGCCCGAGACCGTTGCCCTCGTTTTCCTTGGCAAGCGCGTTTCCGCCCCTGAAGAACCGCTCGAAAATATTCTCCCGGTCCTTTGGAAGAATGCCGATGCCGGTATCGCGCACGAGAATGCGGACGAGGCCCGGGACCTCGTCGGTTAAGAGCCGCACGCTTCCTCCTTCGGGAGTGTAGCGGATCGCATTCTCGACGAGGTTCGTAAGGACCCATTTGATGCGCTCGCGGTCGGCGACGACCGGGGGCACCTGTTCCCCGCTCCCTTCATACAGGAGCGGCACCTTCTTCTCCAGGGAAAGCTGCGCGAAATCCCGCACCACTTCGTCGACGAGGGCCGCGAGATCAACCCGTTCGACCTTGTAGTTATATTTGCCGGACTCGATCGACGAGATGTCAAGCAGGGTCTTCACGATGGCGACAAGCTCCTTGCTCTTGGTGGTTGCGTTCTCGACAAGCTGCTTTTGGTCCCCGCCGAGGCTCGTCTGCTGGAGCGCCTCGAGCGCCCAGCGGATGCCCGTGAGCGGGGTACGGAGCTGATGCGCGGCAGTCGTGATGAAATCGGACTTGACCCGCGAGACCTGCGCATCGCGCGCGTGCGCCGCCTCGACCTTGTCCGCGAGGTCGGTAAAAGAATGCTCGAGCACCCTTACTTCCCGCGGGCTCATCGAGGAAGACGTGAGCGGCGCGCGCTCCCCGCGCTCGGCGAACACGTCAAGCGCATGGGCAAGGTGGCGAAGCGGGCGGGCGAGCCGTCCGGCGATAAACCAGAGGGCAAGCGCGATAACGACCAGGAAGGCACTGAGGAACAGTGCGGCCGCGACGAGAACGAAGTCGCGGGTAACGGGGTCCGGAAGCTGCGCGAGCACCGAGGCGTTAAAAAACCAGAGCAGGCCCGCGCCTGCGGCAACGAGAAAGACGAATACGCACGCCAGGAGCGAACGAAGGCTCATGCGGTAATACTAGCATCTATCCGCGCCTCCTCCTGCGGTTCGGTTTCGCTTTGTTGGGATTCTCGACTCCCTCAAGCGTGTAAATCTCGTCGCGGATGATCGCGGCCGTCTCGAAATCAAGCGCCTCGACCGCGTCGGCCATCTGCCTGCGCTTCTCCTTGATGAATCCCTCCGGATCCTCCTTATAAAGCCGGGCATCGAGCGTAAGGAGCGAATCGACGGTCTTCTGGTGCTCGCTCCGCATGCTTTCCGCGATGTCCCTGATTTCCTTTTTGATTGAAAGCGGCGTGATGCCGTGCTTTTCGTTGTACGCAAGCTGGATGGCGCGCCGCCGGTTCGTCTCGCCTATGGCGCGCGTAAGCGAGCCGGTCATCACGTCCGCATAGAGAATCACGCGGCCGAGGATGTTTCGCGCCGCGCGCCCGATGGTTTGTATAAGGGAAACTTCGGAGCGCAAAAACCCTTCCTTGTCTGCGTCAAGGATGCCGACCAGCTCCACTTCCGGCAGGTCGAGACCCTCGCGAAGCAGGTTCACACCGACCAGGATATCGAACTTTCCCTGGCGGAATTCGGTGAGGATGGTGATGCGGTCGATCGTCTTTATGTCCGAGTGGAGATATTCGGCCTTCACGCCGCGCTCGCGAAGAAACGCCGAGAGGTCTTCCGCCATCTGCTTGGTAAGGGTCGTCGCGAGCACGCGCCCGCCTCCCCTGATCACCTTTTCCGACTCGTCGATGAAATCTGCTATCTGGCCCTTGTACCCTTCGCCTTCGACGACCGGACGGACGATGAGCTCGGGATCGACAAGGCCCGTCGGGCGGATGATCTGCTCGACCACCTGGCCAAGAGGCGCGACCGAATGCTCCTGCTCGTATTTCCCCGGCGTCGCGGACGTATAGATCATCTGTCCCGTACGCTCCTCGAACTCCTCGAACCGGAGCGGACGGTTGTCGCGTGCGGAAGGAAGCCGGAAGCCGAACTCGATAAGCGTATCTTTGCGGGATTTATCGCCCGCATACATGCCGCCGATCTGGGAAAGCGTCACATGCGACTCATCGACGACCGTAAGGAAGTCGGGAGAGCCGTCCGACTTGTGCGGGAAGTATGAAAGGAGCGTGTGCGGCGGCTCCCCGGGAGCCCGCCCGTCAAAATGCCGCGAATAGTTCTCGATGCCGCTCGTATATCCCATCTCGCGGATAAGCGCGAGATCGTGGAGCGTCCGGCGCTTGAGGCGCTCGGCTTCAAGCGGCTTTTCTTCTCTTTTAAGCTGCGCGAGGCGTTCCTCAAGTTCGAGCCTGATATCTTCCGCTGCCCGGTTACGCTCCGCCTCGTCCGTCACGAAGTGCTTGGCAGGGAAGACGAACACGGAATCGGGCTCTCCGGTCTTCGCGCGCGAAACGGGATCGAGAAGCTCGATATGCCCGGTGTTTTCGCCGTCGAACGTGATCCGGTATATCGCGCGCTCGTTGACCGGCATGAACTCGACCGCGTTTCCGACGGCCCGGAGCTGCCCGGGAAGCAGATCGGCGTTCGTCCGCTCGAAATAGATGCCGACGAGCTTCCGTATGAGCGCGGAGCGGTTCTCCGGTGCGCCCTTCTGGAGCTTCACATGCACCTTCTCATAGTTTTCGGGAGAGCCGAGGCCGTAGATAGCGGAGACGGAAGCGACGATGATCACGTCCTTTCTTGTAAGGAGGGCCTGGGTCGCCGCATGGCGAAGCCGGTCAATCTCCGCGTTTATCTGCGCCTCCTTCTCGATATAGGTATCCGAGTGCGCGATATAGGCTTCGGGCTGGTAATAGTCATAGTAGGAGACGAAGTAGTGGACCGCGTTCTCCGGGAAGAATTCCCGGTACTCCTGGGCGAGCTGCGCAGCGAGCGTCTTGTTGTGCGCCATCACTAAGGTCGGCTTCCCTATCCTGCTTATCACGTTCGCGACCGTAAATGTCTTTCCGGAGCCGGTGACGCCGAGAAGCGTCTGATGGCGCAGCCCCTCCTCGACGCCCTTGGTGAGCGCCTCGATGGCCTTTGGCTGGTCGCCCGCGGGAAGAAACGGGGAGTGAAGCTTAAACGTCATTCTTCCATTTTACCAAATTTCACGTTTATTACGTAGGCGCGATACACTTTTCCCTTAGGGGGATTGGAGTTGGACATTATACCAGAGCCCGCTGAAAAACCCTCCCATACAGCCGCTAGGCCGGTACGGTTTCATTTGTGCTCAGCCACTCGAGAATCTGCAGGCCGGATACGAAGTATGCGTTGGCTCGAAAATTCTCGAGATGCCGAGTGCGTTCTTCACCAAGATTGAAGACGCCTTTCTTGCGGGAGAAATGTCGCTCGACGCCGGTTCGGGCGCGATATTCGGCAGGATCGCTCGAACGACGGGCTCCCCGAAGGGTTCAATTCGTTCGGTTGCCGTCTTTCTTCATGCGTCGGAGTGGTATCGCCGGTTCGATACTCCACTTGCGCGCAAGGTCAAAGACGAACGACTCGCTGTCGTATCCCTTGTCGGCGGCAAACGAAGCGACCGGAAGATCAGGGGGCGCTCTCGACACGAGTCGCCTGCCCTCCGTGATGTCCGCCACTGCACCGGGCGTGACGCTTTGAAATACCGGAAGTCTGGTGTCCCGATCAATGATTTCGTGGGTCTTGTACCCGTTGGCTTTCTTGTGTCCGGAATATGCCGAACCCTCCTCGTCGTGTCCCGAGTATGTCTTGACGAAAGAGGAGTCGAGTATGAGGTTGAGTGCGGGGAGGTGCGCAAGCACGCGCTGCGTCAGGCACCCGAACAAGTGTTCAAATCCACGGGACTGCTTGAGTCGTCCCCTGAACTTCACGAACGTGGTCTGGTCGATGCCGCTCATGCTTTCGAGGTCTCGATACGTGCAGCCATGGAGCTGCTTGTATGCGAGCCAGAGGAAGAGCGTGACCTTGTCGTATCCGCGCCTTCCGGTACCGGCGTACGGGAAGAAAGGAGCGAGAACGGTACGTACCAGAGGATGATTGATCCATTGAAAGCGGGCGTATGTGGGTATACACTTTTCCATACCACGAGGCGTTCAGTATTAGGTTGCCAACACAACCAGAATACCGGACGCCTTTTGGCGTTTAGGGGTTATTCAGCAGGCTCATACCAGCTTGAATTCTAATCTGAAACGCAACACGCCTTCCCAAAGCGCACGCACGAGGTCTGCCAGGAGAGAGACTTCCGCGGCGTGTGGTTCATGAGGTCCACCACGTCCGCAAGGTCGTCTTTGGATATGGTACCCAGGTTCAGCCGTTTGGGGAATGGTCGCCGCAGGCGGCCATTGGTATTCTCGTTCTTCCCGCGCTCCCACGGATGGTGTGCGTGTGCGAAGTACACGGTGGCATCGGTATCACGTTCAATGAACTGCCAGAGTGCGAACTCGCTCCCGCGGTCGTACGTGATGGTCCCGGTGACTTTCTGATGCGACTTCAGTACCGCATGCACGACATCTGCCGTGCCGTTCGGGATTAGGTCGGCAACGAGATACAAGCTCTGGTGCACGTGGGTGAGGATGCGTTCACGACCTGCGCCTTTGACGGTATCGCCCTCCCAGCCAGGTTCTGTGCGCTCCTCAATGGAACGCACGTTCTTGGTCCATCCTTGTTTCTGCGTACGCTTTGAGCCATATCGGCGGCGCTTCCTTCCTCGCTGCGGCAGACGAGCCAACAGATCAGGACGGGTGCGATATAGCCACGCGTATATCGTCTCGTGCGATATGTCGAGAAGGTGTGCGATCACCTCTGGAGAGACGAGTGGGTCAAGGAGTGCCTCGACAAGGTCAGCCAACTGCTGATTGTTTGCAAGGAGGCGTCCCGCCTCCTTGCTCTTCATGCGGCGTGCCTTCGCACGCACGTCCGCGTGCGTGGCGTGATACCGCCCGTTCTTCTTCGCGTTCCGTTTCAACTCCCTTGAGATGGTCGAGCGGTGGACGCCCAGTTGCCGCGCGATCCCAGCTTTCTTCACACCAGCGCGCAGGAGCGCGCCTAGCGAAACGCGCATGTCGCGCGTATTGTGTGTATGCATACCCGTTGGTGCTTAGGTGATTCAACACTCCTAGCGTACCTGCGGGTATGCGCTTTTCAATACGGGTTGTTGCGTTTCAAGCTAGAATTCAACCAGCACAGTTGCCAGGGACTTATTTCAACTGTATAGTTATAGCAGGCCTTACCCGCAGGAGGAAGAAATGGATACACAGAGATACGAGACCCTGGTAACGGGGTATAAGGAAATGAAGGGCGTTCTTTCATTCCTCGCCGCCGTAGTGACCAGGACGAAGCCGGATGGTGACGAACCGAAAGTGAATCTTTCCGGGGAGGCGCTACGAAAGTTCTACAAGCTAAAGATTCTCGACAAGAAGAAGGGCCGCGGGACGCCGGCCACGACGGACTTGATGGATATTTTGGTGGAAGTTCTCCCGCGGCGACCGAACCTCTCCCGAAGGCAAAAGGATTGCCTGGACGCGGTATGCGGCGGATCGGCAGCGATCATAGCACATCACTTGCCGATGCCTCCGGTACAAATCAATTAGGTGTGAGCCTGGAAACTCGAGCGGCCGTCATGGCCGCTCTTTTTCTATTTAACGGCCGTAGTAGCCGCTAAGGAAAGCGGCACGGTACTCATCAAAATGTCCTTTGGTAATAGCCTCCCGCGCCCCGTCGACGAGCCGCAGGATGAAACCAAGGTTATGAAGCGAGCAAATGACGGAGCCGAGCGTCTCTCCGGACCGGATCAGGTGCCCGACGTACGCGCGGGTGAATCCCGCGGTCGATTCCATCGGCGTTTCCGGATCAAGCACGGAAAAATCATTCCTGAACTTCTCTCCCCGAAGATGCAGGACTCCCCGTTTCGTATAAATGCTCCCGTGCCTGCCGATGCGGGTAGCGGCGACGCAGTCGAAAAGATCGACCCCGTGAGCTATACCAAGAAGGATATCGCCCGGCTCGCCAACGCCAAGTCCGTGCACCGGCATCTCCGGCGGGATTTCGGAAAGCATCTTGAGCGCTGATTCGAGCGAATGCTCACCGTACTTCTTGCTGAAGGAACCGCCAAGTCCGAATCCGTCGAAGCCCATGTCCCCGATCTCCCGCGCGCTTATACGCCGCAGGTCGTCGAACTGCCCGCCCTGCGCGATGCCGAATATCGCCTGCATCCTGTTCGCCCCGATATTCTGCCGATGGGCCTTTAGACTTCTCCCCGCCCATCTGTGCGTACGCTCCATCGCTTCCTTCTGGTATGCATACGGCTCGGTCGGCGCGGTGCACTCGTCAAACGCGAAGAAGATATCGGCTCCGAGCGCATGCTGGATCTCGACGGAGCGCTCGGGCGTAAAGCGGTGGAGCGACCCGTCAAGATGCGAGGTGAAGGTGACACCCTCGTCGTCGACGATCGCGAGCTGCCCGTGCTGGGAAGCGAGGGAGTCATCAAAGACCGCGATCTGATCTTCCTTTTCGCTCATTTCCCCGTCAATCGCACCGGAAAACTTCGATACCTTCTTGCCAAACGCAGCGCCAAGCGAGAATACCTGGAACCCGCCGGAGTCGGTCATGGTCGGCCCCCGCCAGTTCATGAACTTCGCAAGCCCTCCGGCCTCCTTGACGACCGCCTCGCCCGGCTGGAGATAGAGATGATAGGTGTTCGCAAGCACGACCTGCGCGCCTTCGCGTGCGAGAAGCTCCGGGAGGATTCCCTTCACATCGGCCTTGGTGCCGACCGGAACGAAGGCGGGCGTCCGTATCGCTCCGTGCGCGGTGGTTATAACGCCGGCACGGGCACCGCCATGTGGCGCCCGTGCCTCTATCTTGAAAGTAATCGCGCCCACTATGTGGTTAGTTTCCGATCTTCAAGAGCTCTATCTCGAAGATGAGCGTCGCGTTTGGCGGAATGGCGCTTCCCGCGCCCTGACTGCCGTATGCGAGCGAAGCGGGTATCACGAGCTCGCGCTTGCCGCCGACCTTCATGCCGATAAGGCCTTGGTCCCAGCCCGGAATGACCTGCCCGACACCGATAGTGAAGGGAACGCCGCCTGCGCTGTGGTTTGCGGAAGCGTCAAATACCGTGCCGTCGGCGAGCATGCCGACATAGTTGACGGTGATAGCATCGCCCGCCTTGACCGCAGGGCCCGTACCGACCGCGATATCCCTGATCTGAAGTTCTGTCGCATTCGTCATGACGTTTTGGTTAGTGGTTATATCTGACGGGTTCCCTTCGGTACTGGTTGCGAGCCGCAGGTCTGCGGAAGCGTCCTCGGCAGGCATTGTTGCCGCATGGAACGGAAAGGGGCCGGGAAGGAAGAAGAACGCCATAATCGCAAGCGCGAGCGCTACTGCAATGCCGGTAGAGACGGTGTTCATGATCGGTTGAATTATGCGGCTGGTATTCCGCTTTGATATTCCTTAAAGCGGCGGATCTCCTCGCTGACCGCCGCACGGACGATTTCCTCGCTTCCGGGAAGTTCCTTTTCAAGGAATGTCCGGAGCGCCTCCTCGTCCTTGGACTCTGCAATGATAACGAACTCATCGCGCTTATCTTCGCGCAGCTTCTCAAGAAGCGCCAAAGTCGCCGCTTTGAGCATAATACCCGTCATCTGCGCTATAAGCTCCTGCTGCTCTGCGCTCGAGAGTCCTTCGATGCCAAGCTCTTCTGCAACCGCGCGCTGGATTTCGTCTTGCATGGTTGGATGATATAAAGCGCCTACTTAGCCAGTTTCATCACAAGCTGTTCGACAATCGGTGTCGGACTCTTCGGCGTTACTAACTCCGAAGTCCCGTCGGGGTGAATAATATAATCTAGTATAGTACCGTTCTGGTTCACCGGCAAAACGACATCGGTACGCATCGCGCCCGCGAAGTTCTTCGCGAACTGCTCGTAGAGGGCGGGCGAACCGCCGAATACGGATACGCGTCCGTCGTGCAACAGGTACGCGTTGATATCTTTCGCATTTGCGGAGAGTATTTCCTGCGTCAGCGTTGGATCAGGCTGCATACCCGGGGCTGCCTCCTGCAATGTATGGAGCGCATTGGAAGTAAGGTTGGAAGACGCTGTCTCAAGTGCGGGAGCGGGTGCCGAATGTGCAGCAAGCCGCTCCGAGCCGCCCATTTCAGACGCCGGGTGGCCGACACCCCTTGCGTCCGGCACCAGATCGCCATGCGAAGCTTTCGACATCTCCATTTCCCTGTATTGGAGCGAGTTCGGATCGGAAGCGCTGGCGTCGCCCGGCTGCGAAGCTTGCGCTTCGGTTGAAGGGGCCGGGTGTGCGCCCGGACGCATCATATGGTCATTCCAGCTAGCCACCTGATGACCTTGTCCGTCGATAAGCGTGAGCGGATTCTTGACACCGTCAGCGCTGTACATAAGTGATCCGTCTTGGCCGATACCGAGATGCGCATGCTCCGGAATAAGCTGGCTGTTGAGAGATTCTCCCGGCTGATATGCCTGCAGCTGTTCCGCAAGTTTCGTCGGATCGGCACCAAGTACGGCCTTCGCCCCGGCCGGAATCTTGCTTGGATCGGTATGCTCGTAAAGGTGCCGCAGATGTTCCTTAAGGTCTTCGATCATGCTGATCGCGCCATGTCCCTTTTGAACCTCGATCATTGCTTTCGGATCGAAATGGTGTTCTACGTTCGGAGTACCGGCCCCGGCCTCAACACCGGGAGCATGACCGAGCCAGTTGCCGACGACGCCCGAAAGCCACTGTCCGAGGAAAAACGTGGCGACGCCAGTGGCCGTGCCGATCGCCCCCGCCGCAATCTTCCTGTTGCGCGTATTGCCCGTTAGGTACCCAAGTCCCTTGCCTGCCGCATCCTTTTTGTATGCGGAGCGCTGGATGAGAGCATCGGTAGCTATGCCAGCGCCAAGACCGGTAGCGGAACTCGTAAAAAGCCTGAAGGGCAGCGCTAACGCCGCGGCAACCGCGCCGGGGAGCCCGATGACGACAGTGGCCCCGAAGCCGACCACGGTCATGACCGCGCCAAGCACGAGCTTATCGCGGAAACGGAATCCGTTGTAATCTTCCGCGTTCTGCTTCCACCAGTTAAAAGCCTTGGAACCCGAACCGAGCTTCTCGGTAGCTTCACGATCCAAAGTCTTATCCCGATGCCATCCGACTTGCGCCAGATGTTCAGCCATACTCCCCGGCTCAGGTCTCTTCTCAGGCGCAGGCCGGTCTTCAACATGCGTACCTGAATCCTCTGGTACCTTAGACTCAGTTTCTTCTTTGCTCGGATTTTCTGCTTTCCAACGAGCCGCCTCAGCCGCATTAAGCGCTTCGATGTTTTCCTTCAGCTTCTCTCTTTCAATAACCGGATCTACTTCCGGGGGAGCGGCAGTTTCGTCCCTGCCCATATCATCGCCGACCCCTTTATCGGTATCGATATCTGATTCTTCGACCGGGGCTGTATCCGGAGGGATTTCATCCTTCTTTTCAGGAGGAATGGATTTATATCCTTCATCGCCAAGCGGTTTGCTACCGGGCCCCGGGGAACCGGGAATTTGGGTAACCGCAGGAGTTGGCGCTTCTTCGCTCGGTACGTTCGCTTTCGTCAGAGTATCGTAGGCTTCGTCTGTCCTGCGTATGAAGAGATCGTATTGCTTTTGCATATTCGGCCCCATTTGCGCAGCCTCGGCGTCATTCGCCTTTGTGAATTTGTCGCACATGTCGTTGAATTTCTCGTATTCACGATATGCTTTCCGCCACTCCTCCATATCGCCGGGCTCCCTGCCTGAGCCGCGGATATCATCCGCAAGTTCCATGAGTTCTTCATAGGTATCCTTGCGCAAATCTCTTATGTCCGGAGAATCTCCCTCCTTGAGACGAAAACGCAAAGCAGCTTCAATTTCCTGCCTGGGCGCATCAGCTGTTTTGCCCGCATTCACGACAGCAGGTGCCTCTGCCTGCGAAAACGCTGCAGGTTCCCCTGTCTGTATGTTTTGCGGTTCTTCGTTAAGTGGAGTCCCTTTAAAGCTGCTGGCGGTAAATCTGCGCGGAGGATTTTCGCCTGATGAAGACATGGATTACGAAATATACCGGCTTCTAATCATGCCTTCAACCATACCACGGTCCCTGCCATATGTCAGGGAGGATAACTGCCTGAGGTCGTCTATCTGGTCGGGATTCCCCGGTTTGAGGTTCAGGGTCTTTATGTTGAAGGGCTTTTGGGGTACCCCCCCTGCGAGAATGCGGACATAGGCGTTGCGGTTTTCGAGGTTCACGAAATCGGTCGCGGAGAACGCCGGCGCGAACTGCTTCTCGAAGAACTCGGCATCCTCCTCGCCCACCCGAAACACGGCCATGTTGCCCACGTTCCCGAATACGGCGTCGCGGATCTTCTCGTCAACCTGTGAAAGGAACTGGTGCGCCATGGTGAGCGAAAGCTTGTATTTCCGGGCTTCGGAAAGGATGCCGGGGATGGAGTCGGTCGTGATGTTCTGGAACTCGTCGATATAGAGATAGAAGGGATTGTACTCTGCCCGGGGATTGTCGGCCCGTGAGAGCGCGGCCATGAAAAGTTTGCCGACCACGATGAGTCCGATGAGGTTCGCGTTTCGTTCCCCGAGCCTTCCTTTCGAAAGATTCACGAGGAGTATCTTCTTGTTATCGATCACTTCCCGGAAATGGAAGGAGGACTGCTGCTGCCCGACGATCGGGCGCATGAAGTCGTTCGCGGTGAAGTCGTCGAACTTGTTCGTGATATACGGCACGATGTTCTGAAGCGACGCTTCGCCTTCGGCCTTGGTCGCGATCTCGGTCCAGAACTGATTGACGACGGGATTATTGCTTCTCGAAAGCTTCAGGTCGCGGAACGCCTTGTTCGCGAGCACGCGCGGGATATCGAGTATGGTCGAACCGCTTGCGGGATCCTCCATGACGAGAAGCGTCGCGTTCCTGAAGTACTGCTCGAAGGCGGGACCCATCGACTCGGGCACGTCGCCATAGAGGCGGCGGAAAATGGCGAGGATCTCGTTCACGATGAAGGTCTTCTGTTCGGGGCGCGACGGATCGTATTCGAGAAGATTCAGCCCGAACGGCCGCGACGTATCCGCCGGGTCGAAATAGATGACGTCCTCATAGCGCTCGGGCGGAACGCCGGCAAGCACCTCGAGAATGTCGTTTCCGTGCGGGTCGATGAAGCAGACGCCCTTTCCGGCCCGGACATCCTGGTCGATGAGCGTCCGGAGGAGGCCGGTCTTTCCGGCGCCGGTCTGCCCGATCGCATAGAGATGCCTGAGGCGGTCTTCGTCCGCGATAAACACCTTCGTCTCGACGCCGCGGAACGTGTTGGTGCCGATCTGCGTCCCTTCTCCGGAGAGCGTGAGCGGCGCGGCGGCGGTCGAAAACCGCGCCTGCTTGAGGCTCGGCGCGGATTTGATGCCGTTTGGCGGGAAGTGATAGAGCGTGGTCACCTCCTTAAGCGAAAGAGGAAGCGCGGAACCGACGGCGGTACGGAACGAAAAATCGCGGATCGCTCTCTTGCCCGTACTTCCGGACGGCCGCTCCCACGCGAGCGTATTCCCCCTGGTATTGCCGAACTGGTTGAACGCCGACTCCAGCTCGCCCTGCACCTGGCCCGCGCGTACCGCGTCGGTCCCCGATACCACGAGCCGCATCGTCGCTTCGACGACGGGAGACCCGAGCTTCTTTTCGAGCGCTTCGATATCGGTCTTATTCGCCTCGATCTGCCGCTGTTCGGCCTCCCGCTGCTTTTGCCCGTCCCTGGACTTTCCTCCCGGAAGGAAGAAGGAGCCGAACTCCTTTGCTACCTCCCCAAACGCGGTCTCGGGAAGCGAGAAGGCTTCGCTTCGCTTCTTGCCCTTCCTGAGCGCATCGAGAACTTTGCGATAGTGCTTGAGATACCGGTCTCCTGCGGGCTCGATAAGGAGCTGCAGCGCCGCCCCCTCGCCTTCCGCGGCGATCTTCGCGAACGCGTTCAATATCCCGTTGAGGGGATCGTAGTCGAAGTCAGCGTAGTCCTTAAGGGGAAGCATGGGCTTTTCGGAGAGCTTTGCGACGGAAACGAGCGACGTTCCGTCTTCGGCGAAGACGTTATAATCGTTTGGCTGCGGCGCGATATGCGCATGGGGAAAGATCGCCAGGAGCTGCTTCTCGAAGAGATCGCGCTTGCCGTTTGGAACCGCGACATAGAAAAGAAGGTCGGCGCGACCGACGGGAACCGCGAGCTCCATCGAAAAATAGCGCGGCTCCCCGGCGTACGCCTCTCCCACCGAAAGCATGCCCGCATAGAACTGTTCCATCGCGGAGACCAGTTCCTTAAGCGGCTTCTCCCGCCCTTCGCCCTTGGCGTCGGGCTCCGGAAGCGCGACTTCGTAAAGCGTCATATGGAGCGCTTTCCAGGTCGGAGCCTTCTCGTCGAGTCCCTTGACCTGCATGCCCGAAAGGACGTACTGCACGAGGAACCTGTGGAAATCGTCCTCGATATGCGGGTTGTCCATCTTTTCGAGAACCGAAAGCGCATTCCTGATGCCTCTCGTTTCTATGATCTGCATGAGTTCGGTGATGGTCGCATCGTCGTCCTTCGGGTCGAGGTTGAGCGCGAGCGCCTTGACTTCGGTCTCGGGCATTTGATACGCCGGTGCGAGAACTTCTTCCGCGGGGGTTTCTTTATGATGGATGATGCGCTCATGCACGATCTCGGCCGTCGCTACCGGAGGCGCGCTTTCTCTGCGAAGTCCCCGAAGTTCGTTTTCCTTTGCCGCCACTTGCGCCCGAAGATAGGCGAGCTCTTCTTCCGGCGTCTGTATCGGCTGCGCGATTCCTTCCATGATGAGTACAGTATAAAGCATTCGAACATGGTCTTTCCCTTCGTATCGGGGATACGTTCCCGATTTGCGTTTCCGCGCGGGCAGAGTATCGTTCTCGTCAGATACCCTTTGCGGAGACGACGCAATGAGAACTCCCCCGCCTGCACGCGTCGCGAACTGCGCCGCGCACTTCGATCACAAAGGATTCAAAGCATGGAGAGCGCGAATAGATTCGAGAACGCTTAATATCGCCGACCCCGGAAACGACGTTGTCGCGCATCTCACCGGCAAATCGTTCCTCGACCGACTCGCCGATATCGATATTCCGCTTAACCAGGCCGTCTCATTCGGTCTGAACGGCGAGGAGTCGCTTAAACCGCCAGTCTCCTATGCCGAAGACTGCCGCCAGCTGACCGCGGCATGGAAGATCGAGGCCGCCCGGCAAAAGTGAAACGAAACGGGCGCGGCTTATCCAAGCCGCGCCCGAAGCTTTTCATCTGTACTCTACTTTCCCGCCTTTTCTCTCATCGTCCTGAGACCGTCAGCCCACATCGCAAGCTGGTCGAACACTTCCCCGAGCGTCTTTGCAAGCGACTCCTTCTCGAGAGGCTCGCCATCGCTCGTAAAGGCGGCCCATACCGCGGGAATCACGACCGAATCCCGTATCGAAGCCATGCGAAGCTCGGCAGCCACTTGCCGGAGCTGCTCGGCGGCGCGTACGCCGCCCGCGGCTCCCCCGTAGCTTACGAACGCCACCGGCTTGTTGTTCCATTCCTTATAGAGATGGTCGAGCGCGTTCTTAAGCGGGGCCGGATAGCCATGGTTGTATTCGGGAGTGACGATGATATAACCGTCGCCCTTCGCGACCGCTTCCGACCACTTTGCCGCCTCAGGCGCTATGATGCCCGTCATGCCCGGACTTCCCGCGCCTTCGAAAAAGGGCAGGTTGAATTCCTTAACATCGAGGACTTCCGAAGTGAAGTCGCTTCTCAATGCCGCCTCGCGCGCAACCCACTTCGCGACCTTCTCTCCGTTCCTGCCTTCTCTCGTGCTTCCGAGGATTATCTGTATATGTGGCATAGGTTACTGGTTAGCGTATAAAACTCACCGGACTTAGAACCTACCATGAACGAAAAATCGGCAGGGTGTGTATAATTACTGCTTCATGTCCGACGCCCTCCTTCATATCGATCCGGTGACGTTTCTCAAAACCGCCGGGTATCTCGGCTTCACCGCCATCGTGTTCTTCGAATCGGGCATCCTGCTTGGCATCTTTCTTCCCGGCGACAGCCTTCTTTTCGCCGCGGGCCTTCTTTCCGCCGAAGGCTATCTCCATATCTGGCTGGTCGTTGTCCTCTGTGTCGGCGCGGCGATCGTCGGCGACAGCGTGGGCTATTGGATAGGAGCGAGAGCCGGACGGATGCTCTTCAACCGTCCGGATTCGTGGCTCTTTAAACGGGAATACGTGGCGCGGACGGAACGCTTCTACGAGAAGCACGGGGCACGGGCCGTCGTGATCGCACGGTTCGTGCCCGTCGTGCGCACCCTCGCGCCTTTTTTCGCGGGTATCGGCCGCATGCCCTATCGCACCTTCTTCACCTACAACGTCGCCGGTGCCGTCGCCTGGGGGGCAGGAATCACCCTCGTCGGCTTTACGCTCGGAAGCGCCTTTCCGGTACTGCAAGAGTATCTGTTTCCGATAAGCATCGGGATCATTGTTATTTCCTTCGTTCCCGTCGCTATTGAATGGTTTCGAGTCCGGCCGGATACGTAGAAATGAACGAAGGGATGGCGAAGAGGAGAGCGATAAGCGGGAGAACGAACAATACGACCGCGATCACGCCGCTCCACCAGAGATACGCGCGTGTCTTTTCGGTCGAGGCATAGGCCGCGTCTATTTTGGCCTCGAGCCCCGAAAGGCGCTCCGCGAGTTCCGGATCAATCATGAAAAAAGCATAGCACGCGGTATACTGAAGCCATGTCTTCGACCGAAAAATGGATTCTCTGGATTGTCGCGGCCGCTGTCGCTCTCGGCGGCGTATGGTGGCTGGTTACGGGGAGCGACGGACAGACGGCGCCGGGCATCGCGCCCGCGGAAGTTCTCTCAGTTCGATAACCGGTGCGACACATAGAGGCCGATCACGGCCCCGATGCCGCCCCAAAGAAGGGACGACGAAGAAAGAACTTCCTCGCCCCAGAGCCTCGGCACCAGGGCTCCTATGACCACGCCAAGGATGAGGCCGAGGGCAAGCGATGTCTTTCGTTCGAGCATACGGAAAGTATAGCAAACCGCAGAATCCGGAGCTGCGGTACGGCGCTTATTTCGACAGCCGGTGGAGGACCTCGCCTTCGAGCGTTTCCTGCCAGACGCGCTTCGCTTCGAAGAGCTTTTCCGTAAGCGCCCTGATGCCCTGTTCGTCCCCGGGCGTGAGTATCTGCTCCAGGGCGGCTGCCTGCTCAAGGCGTTCGTTCACGCGCCGCAGCGTTTCCATGATGAATGCGGGCAGCGCGGCATTGCCGTCCCTGAGCACCCAATACGGCGAGGCGATTGCCACGCCCGGGATACCGTAGGTTCTTTCACAGGCAGGAGTCATACAGGCAGGTAATTGAAATTATTCGTAATCGGCCGGAACGCTTTCGAAGCCGGACTCCGTGACCACCACATGATCGATGAGGTGGACGCCGAGCAGCTTCCCCGCGGCGACGAGCTGCGCGGTCACGATCTTGTCCGCTTCGGAGGGCGCCGTCTCGCCCGAAGGATGGTTATGCACCAGGATGACCGCGGCCGCGGAATACTCAAGCGCGGGCTTGAATACCTCCCGCGGATGGATCATGTTCGCGTCGACGGTGCCGATCGATACCACTTCGTCGTGGATCACTTTGTAGTGCGCGTTCAGATAGATGCCGCGCAGGTGCTCCTTGGGCAGCAGCCGCAGATTCGCGGCGTACTCGAACACGTCGCGCGCGGTGCGGACCACCCTCTGGCCGTGCCGGTTGCGCTCGAAGAGCCTGCGGCCTATCTCGATGCACGCGACGATCTGGGTCGCTTTTATAAGCGGGATGTCGAGGTCCTCGGAGAGCCGTTTCGCGTCGTTCCTCGCGGCCAGGCTCTTCTCCCCGTATTCCTGCATGATGCGCGAAGACATCTCGAGCACGCCCTCCCGCACCGTTCCGACATTGAGCACCACGGAGAGAAGCTGCGGAAGCGTCAGCGCGCCGGGGCCCGCCGAAAGGAGCCGCTCGCGCGGCTTGTCCGCGGGAGCAAGGTCGCGGATCTTGTAGACGTACTGCTTGCCCGGGTTATCAAGCACCAGATGCGTATCGCGAAACATGTAGGGTGAAGGCTGCGACATGGATGTACATACTATAGCCGCACTGCCCCGCACTTGAGAAGCGCGCTTATCCACCGAAATGCAAAATCCCGCCACTGAAACGTGGCGGGATTTTGCGGTCAATACCGTTACGCTGCGGGAGTTTCCTCCGGCGCTGCCATCGGGGCATCTGCTGGCGCTTCTGCCGGGGCCATCGGTACTGCCGTCTCGTCGGGGGTGGTGATTGGGTCCATGTCGTTCGTGTTACTAGATAAATCAATCCCGAACCTCGGGTCCGGGAAACTCACTTCTTCAGTATACCCGCATGCCCCGCATGCGGCAATCCGCTATTTATAGAGATCGATAAGCGCTTGTATGCCGAGAAGGTTGCGATCCCATTCGACCGTCTCGTGGGTCGCGAGTTCAACCGTGATCGCGGGAATGCCGATTGACGCGAGCCAGCCTTCGGCGTCCCCGGTGATCGGGTATGCGTCGAACGTTTTGACCGCCGGATATCCCGCCGCATGCGCATACGCGTCCATGCTCGCAAGCGTGCCGGGAAGGATTCCCTGCGTGCACTCGGAAGCATAGACGGCATTTGCCTGGCTGTGCCAGAAGACGACGGCGGCAGGGTGATGTTCCGTAACGACTGTCCTGACCGCCCGGCTCTCGGGCTCCGAGAAGGCGCTCGTTCCGGCGCTCACGGGCCTCCCCTGCCACGTGCTCGTAGCCTGCCATTTGCAGTCGAAGTTGCGGTTGAGATCGACGGCGTGCGCGTTGAAGCGCGCCGACGCGAGAACCTTCGAATCGGTCGAGGCATCGGCGGCGCTAAAGCGGCCTTCCTTGCCGACCGCCTTAAAGACCCCGTCCGGATTGATCGACGGTATTACGTCGATAGTAAGGCTTGCGGGAACGGTTTCGGGATGCGCGGCAAGATAATCCATGAACTGGTATGCGAGAAGGACGCTGTTCCACTCATAGCCGCCGTGCATGCCGCCGACGAACAACAGGTGCTTCGGACCCGTTCCGTAGCTATAGGCCGTGATCGAACGGCCCTCCACGGAAGAACCGATACCTTTCGCAGAAGGAACAGGAACCGAAACCTTCTGGGGCTCTGCCGGTGCGGGTTCCGGCGCTTTTGCGTGCCGGCCGAAAAGCATCCATGCCCCCGCGGCAAGTACCGCGAGAACGAGAATGCCGATGACGAGACAGGTTCTCGAAACTCCCATTACTCCGCGTAGTGGTTGAGAACCGCGCTGATGCCCTTCCAGTTCTTATCCCATTCCGTATCGGTATGGTTGGTGAGAAGCACGCTTATGGCCGGGACTTTGAGCTTCGCGAGCCAGTTCACCATGTCGCCCGTAATGGCGTAGAAATCGAACGATGCGTGAGCCGGATAGCCGGACGCGTCCGCGAAGAGCTTCGTGAGGGTTGCGGTTTCCGGAAGGACGCCGCCGTGGCAATTCGAGGAGAACACGCCGCCCGCCGAGCTGTACCAGACGACGACCGCCATCGGCTTCTGCGCTTCCACGTATGACTTGACCGCCTGGCTCTCGGGCTCGGAGAAAGCGCTCGTGCCCCCGCTCACCTTCGTGCTTTGCCAGGTGCCTTCGGCCTGCCAGTCGCAGTCGAAGTTTCGGTTGAGATCGACGGTATTGGCGTTGAAGCGGCCGGGGACGGTAGCCGCCTGCGAGGACGGCACGTCGGAAGCGCTGAAGCGTCCGGTGGTGCCGACGACTTTCTCAAGGCCGTCCGGGTTCAGGACGGGGATGACCGTCACTTTCTCGTTCTTCGGTACCGCATCCGGATGCGCGTCGAGATAGTCCATGAGCTGATAGGCGACAAGAGCGGTGTTCCACTCGTAGCCGCCGTGGATGCCGCCGACGAAGAGAAGCTCGGCATCTCCCGTGCCGTAGTGGTACGCGGTGATGGCATTTCCTCCGGCCGAGGTGCCGATGACCGAAGTCTTGCCGTCGCTTTGCGCCGTTCCCTGCGTAGCCTCCGGCACCGGTACCGTACTCGATGCCGTTTCCCCTGAAGTCACCGGGGCGGGGGCGGTTTTAGTAAAGAAATAGGCACCGATGCCGATGAGGATAATAACGACGACCGCTACAACTGCGATAATGGTTTTGTTCATACCCCGTATGGTAGCACACGGCCCTGGTGAAAAATCAATGAGCGAACCGGTTCGTCCCGTCGGCTTCCCGCTCGTTCACGCCCTGTTCGGAAAGGCCGAAATAATGGCCTACTTCATGCCACAGCGTTTCCCGTATCGCGCGCCGTACCGCCTCCGGGAAGTCCCCGCCCATTTCGTGCGCTTCTTCAAGAAGCGGCAGGCGGTAGAGCGTGATGGTATCGGGAAGCGTCACGCCGACCCCGTATTCGCTCCCGCGTTCGACGAGCGGGATGCCCCGGTAGAGCCCGAGAAGCGTTTCGCCTTCCCCCAGGCCTTCGAGCTGGCGCGTTTCGGCATCGACTTCGTTCTCGATGAGCAGCGCGACATTCGCTACCTTATCGGAAAAGCGCTCCGGCATGCGCTTCCACTCCTCCGCCGCGATATGTTCGAATTCCCGCTCGCTCATAGTCATGAAGAAACTATAACCCGCCATGACAAAGAGCGGCCCGCGGGCCGCTCTGAACTCAGAACCTCACTTAGTCATGCACCGGAAGTGCGTCTTTGTGTCGCTCGGCTGCGATAATGAAGTCAAGCAACGCGTTCCTCGTTTCGGATGTTCCCAATAGGGTGGCGATCTTTTTCCCGGTGCCGTCTATAAGGTACAGGAAGTTTCCCTTTATCGCCCAGGAATAGGGCCCCGGCGGCATCTTCGCCAGCGTCTCTGCGTTTAACGGCATACTCAGGCTCCTTGCAGTTTTTCAGTTACTGCACTGATCGTATCATTTATAGTTCAGCGTATCTACACCTCGTCCTGCGCGTCGTTCGCAAGATCCTCCGCATCGTTTGCGTAGTCGACAGCTTTATCGTAGTCCTTGTCATCATAGACGCTGTTCGCCTTCTTGAGCTTCGCCTTCGCGTCATCGAGCATATCGTTCGCGTCATCCACGTCCTTCCCCCGGTCGTCGGCCTTGTCGATAGCGTCCTGCGCGTCGTCGATCGCGTTTTCCGCGTCGCTTATGGCGTCCTTCGCATCGTTCTTGTCCCCCTTGCTTTCAAGGACGTCGAGCGCGTCGTCTATGAGGTCGCGGGCTTTTGCGGCATAGCTCTTTGCGTCGTCGTATTTCTCGTCGTCAAAGGCGTCGTATGCCTTGTCGAGATAGTCCTCCGCATCGTCGAGATCGTTGTCCGCTTCCTTTACGTTCGAGCTGTCCGAATCATCGACCTTGTCCCGCGCGTCGTCGAGCTTGTCGCTTATCTTGTCGATATAGTCGTCGGTCTTGTCCTCGCTCGTCTCCCCGCCCGCGTCCTTAAACGCGTCGGTCGCCTTCTCGTATGCCTTGTCCGCATCCGTGACGGCCTGGGCGAAATCGTTCTTGAAGTACCAGTTAACCGCACTGAAGAGGGAATCACGCGCGTCGTCGAGCTCCTTGTCCGCGTATCCGATATCGCCGCTCGCGTCGTCTATCTCGTCATCCGCGTTCTTTAGCATCGTTATCGCCTTCTTGATCGCATTCTGGGCGTCAAGCGCCTTGCCGCTTGCGGCAGCCGGGGCGGATGTCTTGAGCGCATTCACCTGCGCGAGAAGGGACGCGATCTGGGCCTTGAGGGCCTCGTCGCCCGATGCGGCCGGAGCCGACGGAGCTCCCCCGGCAAGCCTGAGGTACTTCGCGCGCGAAACCGGACCGAAATATCCTGTCGCGCTGATCCCGTTTGCCGCCTGCCATGCCGCTACCGCTTTTTTAGTGAGGTCCTTGAACTGAGTTGTCTCGTGGCCGGGAGACCCGACGCCGCTTAGGGAGACGGTGAAGCCCGCGCTATTGAGATACTGCTGGAGGCAGCGCACGTCCGTTCCTTCTATCCCGAGCTCGAGGTCGCGGTCGAATACGCATAGTGCCGCGGCGTGTACGCTTGGCGCGTGTATGCCACCGAACATACCTACCAATGCGAGAAGGCCGATGCCGGAAAGAAGTCGATGGCGGATCATGGTGCGTAAAATTAAAGGATAAACAGCGCGGGCGCGTATGCTTCCATACTAAAGCCCGTTGCCCCCGGCAACAAGGAGCCGCACGGAATAATTATTAATTAAAGGAGCGGCAACTGATTCGCGCGATATTTTTCAGACAGGGCCCCGGCGCGCTCCGGACTGAGCCCGAAAGCCTTGAGCGCGGTCGTATCGGCCCGGTACCGGTAGCGCTCGATATCAAGCGCAAGAGGAGCTGCAAATTCTATGCCCTCGTCCTCAAGGAGCTTCTGCTGCGCCTGAGGGCTTGTGCCCGAATTTTCCTGGAGGCTGATCCGTCCCGCACTACTCAGCACCCTCCACCAGGGGAAATCTGGCGTCCCGCCAAGGGCGTGCATAGCCCATCCGGTTTCCCGCGTGGCTTTGGGTGCGCCCGCATATTCCGCTACCTGGCCGTAGCTCGCGACGCTCCCGTGCGGGATGCTGCGTACGATTCTGAGAATAGTTTCGTGAAATGCGTCCATCGTACTTCTAAGTATACGACCTCGAGAGCGAGACTTGCAGACGGAAACCTCACTGTCCCTGAGGCGGTTATCATAGCCACAAAACAATGCGAAGCACCGCAGGCAGACTGATCGTCTGGGCCGCCGTCGTCGCGCTTATACTCGCGATACCGCTTGCGCTGACGCTTCTTGGCAGCGGAGTCGACGGGGACGGCTGGCACTGGACCTTCTTCGATTTCGTTTTCATGGGCGCGCTTCTCTTTGGCGCGTGCCTTGTCTATGAGCTGGTAGCGGAAACGAGGAACAATGGCGCATATCGAACGGCGGTCGGCCTTGCGGTGGCGACAGCGGTGCTTCTTGTCTGGATAAACGCGGCCGTCGGCATCATCGGGGACGGGGACTTGGACAGCCCCAACGGGCTGTACTTTGCGGTGCTCGCGATCGGATTCGTGAGCGCCTGTATCGCACGCTTTAGGCCCCGCGGAATGGCGCGCGCACTGGGTATAACGGCCCTTGCCCAGGCCCTGGTTCCCGTGATCGCGCTCGTTTTCTGGAAGCCCCTCCTTTTTGAGCCTCCCGGCGTCTTTGGGGTATTCGTCTTGAACACTTTCTTCGTCCTGGTATGGATCGGATCGGCCCTGCTATTCCGGCGCGCAGGGACTGCGGAATTGAATGGACAGGCGAAGTGAGGCGCCTTACTTCTTCGCGAAGAACGCTTCCGCAAACGCCGGAATGAACAACCCCGAGAGCAGGTAGAAAACATACTCGCCTATCGGGACGCCGAGGAACAGCTCTCCCGGCCAGCCCGCGAGCTTCCAGTACTCCTGTATCCATCCGGGATGGAAATGCGTCGCGACAAAATACCCGGGCAAAACGATAAGCGTAAGTATGATTCCGGTGGCGATGGCCGGAAGAATCATTCTCGGAACCCTCGCGCATACGCATGCGGAGAGCACGATCATGCAGGTGATTTCGGTATAGAACGACGGAATATGCATAAGATAAAAGGGTCCGAACATAAGGCATGCCGCGGCAATCGTCAGGACAACTTTAGAGGCGCGGGGAAAGACCGCCTGCTTTTCGATCTTCGCGCGAACGCCCTTTGAAATCCAAAAGTAGGTGCCAAGGGCCGTGCCGGTAAGCCCGAAACCGAAGAGCAGGTCTTCGATATGGAAAAACGTATCCCAGACGAATACCGGCGACCACCAGTCGGCGAGATTTGCGTGTTCAATAAAGGGAGTGATGAGCGCGAAAAGCGCGCCTAGGATCAGGATTTGCTTTTGCACTTCCCTGGCGGAAAGCAGGAAGATATAGGTTGAGAAAAACGAGATGAGGGTGCTCATGCAGGTTGAAACGGAATAGTATCGTAATCAAGATAACGCCCCGCGCAGAACCTTCCTTCAAAGGGCGCCTTGAAGTTTTTAACTGCTAACGATGAGGACACCCCGCCCAGCAACAAGGCCTTCGCATCCCGCTCTTGAGTTTCGAGAGCGCCTTTTTGATGCGGATGTTCCTCGTTTCCGCCCTCTTGCCGGACGTGATCCAGCATATCCATTCGTTGCGGGCGAGCGGCGTAATATCGTTCCACAGCGTCCGCGCGGGAGCGGAAGCGGCCAGGGCATTTCGTAAATCCGCAGGCATTTTATGTACCGTACCGGACGCTAGTCCTTGCATAGCGAAAGTATAGCAATAAACGATATGCCCAATCTCTTTCTGCTGGGGGAGAAGGAGTCGGACCTTCATACACAGCTTCAAAGGCTGTTGTCCTGCCGTTAGACGATCCCCCAATACGAAATACACTAGCATCAAAGATCGATTTAACCATAAATAAAAAGCGAGCGCGCCGCCGGAGTCATCTCCGACAGCGCGCATAGCGCACAAGACCATCAAGCGTTCGCTTGAAGAGGCGCCCGGCCTCCGCCCTCAAGCGAAAGCGGCTGCTGCGCCGCGTCCCGGTTGAGGATGGCGCTTAGCTTGCCTCTCAGCTGTTCGACCGTCGAACGATCCTGGACCGCCGCCCGAAGGACCCGCAGAAGCTCATCGTCGTCGAAAGGCGAACCTTTCCCGCAGGCCATCGCCGACGCGGCGGCAACGACTTCCAGATGATCGGGCGAAAGACGCTCGACTGCCCGTCGATCCGAAGCGAAAAGGCGAAACGCCTCGGACAGGAATGAACGCGATTCGGTCTGAGTGCTGTTTGATGCAGACATGAAGTCTCTCCCATTGCGAGCCCTGATGTTGCACAAAACTACTAAAGGGCTCTGACGAATACTCTACCGCCCCTCGGGAACGGCATCAAGCACCGCAAGCTCGAGCGGAAGCTCGGGAACGGGGGCGAAGCGAATGCGGTCGGAAGCGGTGAGGAAGGAGAGGAGAACGGTATGGGTAAGATTCGAACCGCTTTCGTCCGCATACTTCTTGAGCGTGGCATATTCGTCCGCGCCAAGCTCCGCTTCCAGTTCCTTTCGAAGGTCGGGCGCGTGGCGGATAAGAAGGATGGACCGCAGCGCCTCGAGCACAAGCATAAGAAAAAGCTTCAGATCGGCGCCGTCTTTGGAAACATGCGAGATAGCGGCTAAAGCCTTTCCCCGATCGCCTTTCGCGACCGCGGCGACGAGCTCATGCACCCGCTCGCCCCTCGGCGCGCCCGTGGCGCCTTCCACGTCAGCTCGCGAAAGTTTTTTTCCGCTCGCACCCGCAAGTACTTTCTGGAGTATCGAAAGCGCATCGCGGTACGAGCCGTCGCCAAGAAGCGCAACAAGCTCGGAAGCGTCCGGCGCAAGCGCATATCCTTCCTTCTTCGCCACATCCGCGACCACTTCGGCAAGCGCCCTCCGTGAGGGCTTTTTGAACTCGAACACCTGGCAGCGCGACTGGACGGTTTCCGGCACTTTCTCAAGGTCGGTCGTGGCGAGGACGAATATCGCGTGCGAAGGCGGCTCCTCGAGCGTCTTTAAAAACGCGTTCCATGCCGCCTTCGAGAGCATGTGCACCTCGTCGAGGATATACACCTTATAGGGAGATTCGAACGGGAGCGTATACACGCCTTCGGTAAGCGCGCGGATATCCTCGACGCTGTTGTTCGAGGCCGCGTCGACTTCATACAGGTCCTTCTCGGTTACGCCGAGCTCCCGTGCGAAAATGCGCGCGGCGCTGGTCTTCCCGAGGCCTCGGGAACCGGCGAAGAGGTATGCGTGCCCCGCTTTTTTGGAGGCAACGACTTCCGCAAGCGGCTGCGTTACCTGCGGCTGCCCGGCGACTTCGGCAAAGGTGGAGGGGCGATAGGTGCGGTACAGGGATTGGTGCGCCATTGAAGCAGTATACAGCCGGGAGGCGAAAGATTCGACCGCCAGGCGCTTGCGCGCCTGGCGGTCAGTTCACGGTGTCCGCGCATACCACCCGTCCCGCGGGTCGAGCATGAAGCCGAGCCGCATCGCGGTCCGGTCATAGCGCGTGACCAGTTGCCTGTTTCTTAAGTCATCAGGGCACATGCCCCGCTTATACTCGGGATTCATCTCGGCCGGGCGGATGCGCACGGACTCCACCGCAAGGCGCCGCGCGACTTCAAGGAGCACATCGACAAGCGCATCGTCCCATTTCAGGCGGTTCAAGTTCGCCCTGAAGCGGGCTGTCGCTTGAGGCACGCACGCTACCGCGCGCTCCGTCTTGGTCCCTTGTATCTGGATAACGTGCAGGACGCGGGTGTCGAGAATATCCATGGTAAAGCCGATGCAGGCGATCGGTACCAGGTCGCATTCAAGGACGAGCGCGTAGTCGCTTTCGAGGTGAAGCAGTATCTCGTCGCCTTTTGGCGTGAGGATATATTCGTCCCTGGTCGGCCGGAGCGTATAGTAGTTCCCGGCTGATCCGCGTGCCTCCGGCTTGAAATGCGATCGAAGAATCCGTTCGCTGCACGCCCACATTGACGGAGTCTGAAGTACGCGTCGCAGTTCTTCGTAGTCGAACGCAAGCGGCATGGTTGCCAAAGAACTCATATGCACCTCCGTTATTTCGCTAGACCCGTTCTACCACGAACCCCTTCTTATGAAAACGGTCCGGCTTCCCTGATGATTTTTGCCACTTGCTCCGCATTCTGCGCTTCCATGAGCTTCATCCGAAGCTCCGCGGCACCGTCAAAACCCGAAACAAACGCCTTGAAATGCTTTTTCAATATCGCGAAGTGCTTGGGAGGCGAGAGTTCCTCGAAATAGCGGGCAAGGAGCACGAGCGCCGCGAGCTTTTCCGCCGAGGTGATATCTTCAGGCCTACGCTCGGAGAAGAGCCAAGGGTTTCCGAATATCGCGCGAGCGAGCATCGCGCCGTCGCACCCGCCCGCGCGCACCTTCTCTTCCGCATCCTGCATGCTTTTTACGTCCCCGTTACCAATGATTAGGGCTTTGGAGCCGAGGCTGTCGCGGATCTCAACGGCACGCGGCATAAGATCCCAGTGCGCGGGCACGAGCGACATCTCCTTGCGGGTGCGGAGATGGAGAGTGACTGCGGCGGGCTCCGTTTCGAGAAGAGCCGGAAGCCAGGTATCGAGCGCTTCCCGGTCGTATCCGATGCGCGTCTTTACCGAAACGGGAATGCCGCCCGGAGTGGCGCGCGCTACGCCGTCTTTGGCGGCGCGCACCAGTTCCTTCGCACGCACCGGGTCCTTCATGAGCGCCGCGCCCGCGCATTGCTTCTCGATAGTCTTGTCCGGACAACCCATGTTGATATCGACGCCGTCAAAGCCGAGCCTGGCCGCAAGCTCCGAAGCGTACGCGATGCGCTCCGGCGAGCTTGAAAATATCTGCGCCACAACGGGCCGCTCGGCTTCCGTATACCGCAGGTCCCGCATGAGCGGATTCTCCGCGTCCGACATCTTCTTTATTTCACGGGTGTGGTAGAGGCCGTCTGCGGAAACGAATTCCGTCCACATGACGTCGGGCTTGGCGGTCTGCGCGATAAGCCTCCGGTACGCGGGGTCGGTCACGTCCGCCATGGGCGCGAGCGCGAAGAAGGGCTTCCTGAGTTTCTCCCAAAAGTGCATGTCCGCACCTTACACTATCTACTCCTTCCGTTTCAAATACACCTTGCCGCTGTCGGTGAAGCGCAGGTCTACATACTCGAGAGAAGCGCCAGGAAAATCGAGTTCCGATGCCGCGGAGGAAACGAGCGCATACGCCCTCTCTTCGTCCCCAAGCACATACGTGACGCGAGTACCGCCTTCAAGATGCAGATCGGCCTCGTCGCCTCGGATGGCGAGGCTTTCGGCTATGGCGCCGAGCTTCGCCATGTCGCGCGCGAACTGAAACGCGGCGGGAAGCTTCCCGGCATTCCGCAGCGTCCGCCCGACTGCTTCGATGCCCGGTGCTTCGTCCGCAAGCGGAGCGTAGACAAGAAGTGTCGAAAGGAGTTGAGATCCTGCGCGCATGGTCGAAGACGCCGCCTCGCCGTATATGAAGCCTGTCGTATCGAAGAAGTAGCAGCGCGGCAGGTCAGGCTCATAGGCCATGCCGCACCAGCGGGCAAGCGGCACCCTGCCCGTTACCGTGACCGCAAGGGACGTGAGCGAAGAGTGCGAGATGGAAACGGCTTCGAGTTCCGGATGCGCGGCAAGTATCGAATTGCGTATGGTCTCGTCCGGTACGAGGAAGTACGAATCGCGCGGAAGGATTCCCCAGACGGTTCCCGCAAGCGGTTCTCGCACGATCGCCTCGATCGAGGTATCCCCATTGCTTACAGCCACGTTCGAAATGCGCAGGTATGGCTGCCATAGGAGATAGAAGAGCGCGGCGACGCAAAACGCCGCAAGAATCGCGCCAAGTATCCGAAGCATTCGCCGCCGCGCGCGGCGACGCGCCCGAAGACGTTCCCCCTTAGTTCGTTCCGCTGCCATGGGTTATAACTTCCTTCCCCATGTAGGGAACAAGCGCATCCGGCACCTTTACGGATCCGTCGGCCTGCTGATAGTTCTCGATAAGCATCGAAAATATGCGCGGCATCGCGACCGCAGTGTTATTGAGCGAATGCGCAAATTCAATCTTGCCCTCCGCGTTTTTATATTTAAGATTCAGCCGGCGTGTTTGAAAATCATGGAAATACGAAGATGAGTGCGTCTCGCGGTACCGCGCCTGCGAAGGCATCCACGCCTCAATATCGTATTTCTTCACCTGCCCGAGCCCGAGATCCCCTCCGCAGTTCACCACCGTATGGTACGGGATGCCGAGAAGCTCGATGAATTCCTCGGCATTCCGCGTCAACTCTTCGTGGAGTTCTACCGACTTCGCGTGCGACGCCTCGCAAAGCACGACCTGTTCCCATTTGAAAAACTCGTGCACGCGGAAAAGGCCCTTTGTGTCCTTGCTGTGGCTCCCCGCTTCACGGCGGAAGCACGGCGAGTATGAAAGAAACTTTTTCGGGAAATCCTTGAGATCAAGCGTCTCGTCCATGTAATAGGACATCGTGGCGACTTCGCTGGTTCCCGCGAGGAATTCCCCATCCTGCGTCTTATATAAATCCTCTTCCCCCTGCGGAAGGTACCCGGTTCCCATAAATGCTTCGCGGCGGACCAAGGACGGCACGATCATCGGCTCGAAGCCTTTCGCGAGGAAATGCTTGAGCGCGAGCTGGGACAGCGCATTCGCAAGAAGCACGCCGTCTCCCTTAAGGAAGTATCCGCGGAACCCCGCCACCTTCGCGCCCCGCTCGAAGTCCGCCATCCCAAGCGCTTCCATAAGCTCTACGTGCCCTTTTGGCTCGAAACCGAATTGCGGAATCTCCCCCCATTTCTTCACTTCCGCATTGTCCGCGTCCGACTCTCCTTCCGGCACCGACATGTCGGGGATATTCGGCACGAGGAGCATGAGCTTCTGCCATTCTTCCATCACCGTCTTATATTTCTCCTCGAGCTCCTGGAATCCTTCCTTCACATGCCGCATGCCCTCGATGAGGGCAGCGCGTTCCGGACCCTGGGCGAGCGCAATGGTATTGCTCATGCGGTTCTGCTCCGCCTTCTTTTCGTCCATCCGCTGCCTGATCGACTTGCGTTCCTCGTCGACGGCAAGAAGGCGGTCGATATCGACCGCGATGCGCTTCTTCCGCGCCCCAGCCTTTATGAGGTCCGCGTTCTCCCGGATGAAATGTATGTCGAGCATTGTCTCGATACTATACGACACTTTTATCTTTTCATCACCAGACACCGTGCATAGTTCGCGGCATGAAATGGCCTGTTCGAGAATTAGACAGACAAGAGTTCCCTCCGCTCCTCTCGGAAATCCCGGGACCGCCCGGGCGGCTGTGGCTTAGGGGAGAACTCCCGCCGCCGGGCCACAAATGTCTGGCGGTCGTGGGTTCACGAGCGATAACGGGATACGGACGGCAGGCATGTAAAACGCTCATAGGAGGCCTCGCCGGATACCCGGTCTCCATTGTCTCAGGGCTCGCGCTCGGCACGGACGCGGCAGCGCACGAAGCCGCGCTTGACGCGGGTCTCCACACGCTCGCCATTCCCGGTTCCGGGATCGAGGACGACGTGCTCTATCCTTCAACTAACCGCGGTCTTGCGAAGCGGATACTTGAAGCCGGCGGAGGATTGATGAGCGAATTCCCTCCCGATTCCCGCGCCACCCGTTGGGGATTCCCAAAGAGGAACCGCATCATGGCGGGAATCGCTGATGCAGTCCTCGTTATCGAAGCCGGAGAGCGTTCCGGGACCCTCATCACTGCCCGTCTTGCCGGCGAATACAACCGTGAGCTTCTGTGCGTTCCGCACGAGATCGGATCACCCCACGGCTTCGGTTCGCATCTGTTCATTCGCCTTGGTGCCGAACTTGTGTCGGACCCGAAGCATATCCTCGAGGCGCTCCGGCTCAAGCCGCGGGAAGAATCAGGCGAAGCGCCGCCGGAACTCGAGGGCGCGGAGCGGGAAATATACGACCTGCTTGAGGAGCCGGCAGCGCATGACGAAATCATCCGTGCCCTGCGGCTTGAAGCCAAAGAAGCGCTCGCGGCGCTCGTAATGCTCGAGCTTCGCGGCGTTCTCAAAAAGGAGTTCGGCAAGTGGCGCCGTATGTAAGTTACGAGACCGCCGGAGTAAAAGAAAACGGGAGCGATGCATGAATCCGGGTGCTCCGGGAATGTTTAGACGCATTGAGAATAGTAAAACCGCGCACCCGCTTCGTGCGAGGATTCACGCGCAACAGAACGTCGTCTCCCGTTTCCACGGTCTGGTCGGATGCCCGCGGGATACCCTGCGAGAAGTAAAAAACGTCGGCTTCTTTGTCGTAGTAGTACGTAATCATATGGTTATAGGATAATTCGTTTCGGTTTCTTTGCAAGATATGCGGTAAGTACGAAGGGCTCGAGACCGACTTTCAGCACGATTGCGAGATATTTCCTGCGACGCGGAAGGAATCGGTAGCAAATAAGAACGGATGGGTCGCTCCGGGAAGGCAGGGTAAGCTCGGGTTCTGCCAGCGTTTGAGCAAAATGCGGGAAGCAGCGCGTGACGTCAGGATGAAACGCGAGGATGTGTTTCTTTCGTTCCTCCGTAAGCGTTACGACCCCATATGCGGACACGAAGCGCTGCATCCGATATTCATAGCGAGAGGCGCTTCATAACCGGATAAAGAATGATTCAACCGCGATTATTATGAAGCGGCTCCATCCTTCACCCTGTCTTCCGCGCTTGACCATATATATAGGGTCGCGGTATGAGTGGGGTAATGGCAAAGAAGCTTCTCATCGTCGAATCGCCCACGAAGGCGCGCACCATCGGCGCATATTTGGGCAAGGAATACGAGGTGATCGCGTCGGTGGGGCATGTGCGCGACCTCCCCAAAAGCAACAAGGATGCGGTCGATGTCGAGGCGGATTTCCTCCCCCGCTACGTCGTCTCTCCCGACAAGCATGACGTGATCGAGCGCATCAAGCGCGAGGCGGCGAAGGCGGACGAGATATACCTCGCAACCGACCCGGACCGCGAAGGCGAGGCGATCGCCTGGCATATCCAGCAGGTCGTAGGGCTCAAAAAGCCCAGGCGTGTCGTCTTCCACGAGATCACCAAAGCGGCGATCGAGGAAGCGCTCGCCCACCCCCGCGAGATCGACCAGCATTTGCGGGCAGCCCAGGAAGCGCGGCGCGTGCTCGACCGCCTCGTGGGGTACGACCTCTCAGGACTTATCTGGAAGAAAGTGCGGTACGGGCTTTCGGCCGGACGCGTGCAGTCCCCGGCGCTTCGCATACTTGCCGAGCGCGAGCGCGAGATCAAGGCATTCATTGCCGAAACCTATTTCGTACTCAATGCGCTCTTCGGCTCGAAAGCAGGCGACTTCCCCGCAACGGCAAGCGAACAGCCGAAGACAAAAGAAGAGGCCGGCCGCATCGTAGAGCTCGGAAAGAAGGCGGCCTGGAAGATCGCGGACGTTTCGGAACGCGCGGAAGAGCGTCAGCCCCGCCCGCCTTTCACCACTTCGACTCTCCAGCAGGTCGCCTCGACCCGGCTTGGCTATTCGCCGTCGCGCACTATGCGAGCCGCCCAGAAGCTGTACGAAGCCGGACACATCACATATATGCGCACCGACTCCGTGAATCTCGGGAAGGACGCGGTCGCGTCCATGCTTTCGGTCGTCGAAAAGCAGTTCGGAAAGGAATACGCCGAGGCACGGGCGTATAAGACGAAGAGCAAGAACGCCCAGGAAGCGCACGAAGCCATCCGCCCCACCGACGCGGCGAAAGCGAAGGCGGGAGCGACGGGAGACGAAGAAGAAGTGTACGAACTCATCCGCACCCGCGCGCTCGCGTCGCAGATGACCGCCGCGAAGATCATGCGCACGAGCATCAAAGTGGATGCGGATGCGGATATCCCGCAGTTCACGGCGAACGGCTCCCGTCTTCTCTTTCCGGGATGGCTTGCGTGCGATACGAAGGCGCGCGGAGAAGACGTGGAGCTGCCGAAACTCTCGCAGGGAGATATGGTCACGCTCCGTTCGCTTGAAGCCGAAGAGAAACAGACCGAGCCGCCAAACCGCTATACGGAGGCCGGACTCATAAAGGAACTCGAGAAGCGCGGCATCGGGCGCCCGTCGACGTACGCGTCGATCATGAAGACCATCCAAGACCGCGGATATGTCGAGAAGACCGGGCGGACACTTACGCCGACCGCGACCGGCATGGTCGTCTCCGGCTGGCTCGAGGATCATTTCGCGAAGTACATCAGCGATTCCTTCACGGCCGAGATGGAGGACGAGCTTGACGAGATCGCGCGCGGGGAGCGCGGATACGCGCCCACGCTCCGTGATTTCTATACCCCCTTCCTCAAGGAAGTGCATGAGAAAGACAGTCTTCCGAAAGCCACGGCGCTTGGCGATGCGCCTTCCGAGTTCCCCTGCCCTATCTGCAAAAGCCCGATGGAATTCAAGCTCGGGCGCGGCGGTATTTTCATGAGCTGCAAGCGCTATCCCGAGTGCCTCGGTGCCCGCGGCGAAGACGGCCTCGAACTCAAGGGCGACGAGCCGATCGGCATGCACCCCGAAACCGGAGCTCCGATATACATAAAGACCGGGAAATACGGGCCGTATGTCGAGATGCCGCTTGAGGCGACTGTATCCGAAGAGGAACCGAAGGAGGAACAAGCTGCGAAGAAGCCGAAGGGCAAACGAAAGTCCAAAGCGAAGCCGAAAGCCAATGTGCGCCGCGCGAGCATCCCGGCGGGCATTTCTCCCGCGAACGTGACGCTTGCGGATGCGGTGAAATACCTGTCGCTTCCGAGAGTGCTTGGGACACACCCGGAAACCGGGAAGGATGTCTTCGCCAACACCGGGCGCTTCGGCCCCTACGTCGGCACGGAGGGAGAATTCCGCTCCATCAAGAAAGGCGACCCGTATACGATCACGCTTCCCGAGGCGCTCGCGCTTCTCGCGGTCGCCAAGCAGCTTCCGAAGGGCGTCGAGAAGGTTCGCGATGTCGGCCCCCATCCAAAGACCAAGAAAATAATTACGCTCCTCAAATCGAAGCAGGGAGTCTTTCTCAAGAAAGGCCTCCGCCGCATCTATCTTCCGAATTCGATCGATCCCGCGACGCTTACGCCAGAGGAAGCTGCTGAATATCTTAAGTAGTTATGACGCTTCCGAAATTGAGCGAAAATCAAATTAAGGAAGTATTTATTGCAGCAGAGATTGGCGTTCCTAAACAAATCAGCAAGCTCGGTGTCGGCTTCTCGAATGATGTCTATTCCATAGACGACACGTATATTTTCAAGGCAATACGAGACGAGGAAGATGAGATATATCTTAAGAAAGAGATTTATCTCTGCGGACTCTTTCAGAACAAGCTGCCAGTTCCCGTCATCGCATATTCGGATACCAATAAGCTAGCGCTCGACAGAGGGTATGTCATATATGAAAAAATCAAGGGAGACAATCTCTATATGCGATGGCATGAATATTCCGTTGATGAAAGAAAGGCTGTTGTTAAACAGATATGTTCCTACTTGAGGATAATAAATGAAACGCCTTACCAGGAATTCGCAGCGAACTTCGGCATCGACACCACTGCATTATGGCGCAACAGAATGATGGCGAATATTGAGGAACATGCGGCCAAAGCCATTATGAAAGGAGGAATTGAGCCTGGCTTTGTACATGAGATAAGAAAATATGTAGAAGAGAACGCGCAAGTGCTCGATGAAAGCAAGACGGCACTGACCTACTATGATGTGCATTTCGACAATTTCATCGTTCGAGATATGGAGGTAGTTGGCATGCTTGATTTCGAGAGAACGGATATTCGATCGGCCGAATATGTTCTTGATGTCGTGCAACGAATGGTCAATGAACCGATGAAATATGCGTCCGAAGCGGCGGAACCGCTTATCAGGCCGGAAGATTATGCAGACCTGATGGAGTGGTATAGAGAATTTTACCCTGAACTCTTTTCGTTTAACAAATTAGGCACACGTCTGGCATTGTACGCGATCGATCATGATCTTGAGCAGCTTTTTTGGTGGCCGGAATCGGAAAGCCTTAAGGCGAGTCTTGCAAAGACTATTGCAGAATCCAAATAAAGCAGGAGTTGTGTATTAGTTTACTAACTCGATGCTAGGGGTATCATAGAGGGCATGACGCCCGTCAAGGAAATCCTGGCAGAAATGCAGAATGCGTCGGACGAGAATATCGCGTTCGTAAAAAAGGCGTACGACTTCGCTGCCAAAGCGCATGAGGGCCATACCCGCTATTCGGGAGAGCCGTATTTCATACATCCCGCGGCTGTCGCCAAGATGCTCGCCGCCGCCGGAATGGACGCGAGAACGATCGCGGCGGGGCTCCTTCACGACGCCATCGAAGACGCCCGGGCGACCCCCGAAGAAGTTGAAAAGGAATTCGGCAAGGAAGTGCTGTTTCTGGTCGAGGGCGTGACCAAACTCGGCAAGCATAAATACCGCGGTGCCGAACGGCACGCCGAAAGCCTCCGGCGCCTTTTGGTCGCGACCTCCTCCGACATCCGCGTGCTCATCATCAAGCTCACGGACCGCTATCACAACATGCAGACCCTCGAGCATGTGCCGGACGAGAAGCGCAAGCGCATCGCGCTCGAGACGCTCGAGATATACGCTCCCCTGGCCGACCGCCTCGGCATGGGGCGCGTGAAGAAGGAGCTTGAGGACCTCGCGTTCCCGTATGTCGATCCCGACGCATACGCGCACACCGCCGAAGTCCGCAAGCTCGCCCGCAAGGAAAGCGAAGTGGGGCTCGCGAAAGTGCAGAAAGAACTCCAGAAGGAACTCGCAAGGAAGGGCGTCAAGGATTTCCATACCGAGATACGCGTCAAAGGACTCTGGAGTCTGCATCAGAAGCTCGCGCGCAAGGGCGACGACATCACGAAAATCAACGATATCGCCGCGCTGCGCGTCATCGTCCCCGCCATAAGCGACTGCTATACGGCGCTCGGCGTCATCCACGCACGCTGGAAGCCGCTCCCGGGAGAATTCAAGGACTATATCGCCCTTCCGAAGCCCAACGGCTATCAAAGCCTCCACACGACCGTCCTCACGGCCGAAGCGGGCATCGTCGAGATACAGATACGCACGAGCGACATGCATGCGAAAGCGAGATACGGCATCGCCTCGCACCTCTCGTATAAGCAGCTGGGAGCCGAGGCATCGAAAGACGCTTCGCAACGCCTCTCGTTCGGCTGGATACGGGAAATGATGCCGTCGCTTCTGCGCTTTTCGAGAAAGCCTCCCGAAGCGGCGCCGGAAATGAAAAAGGCCGACCCGCCAAAGTGGCTCGCCGACCTTGCGGGAGCGCACGCTTCCATCGCCGAATCGAAGGAATTCATCACGGGCCTCAAGGAAGACTTCTTCAGCCACCGCGTCTTCGTCTTCACTCCGAAGGGAGACGTGATCGATCTGCCGATCGACTCGACGCCGGTCGACTTCGCGTACGCGATACACTCGACCCTGGGCGACCATATGCAGGGGGCGAAGGTGAACGGGAAGATGGTGTCGTTCGATACCACGCTCAAGAACGGCGACCGCGTCGAGATACTGAAGCGAGAGTCAACGCATCCGACCGCGAAATGGCTCGATTTCGCGAAGACGTCGCTTGCGCGGCGCCACATCCGCGCGGCGCTCGGGCTTGAGAGCCCGAAGAACAGGATTCGAACAAGACGGCCGAAGCGGGAGCGAACCTAATGACCTCCTCCCCGGGCTCCGCTTCGCTGCGCCCGGGGTTTCCTTCTGCGGCGCTTGCGCGTGACCGCTCCGCATTCATCCCCGCGCTTGCGGGGATGAAGGATACGCGCGGGGTTTCCTGCGAACACAAAAAATGCCCCGACTTGCAGGCCGGGGCATTTCAAGGAGTGCACGCATGATCGTTCCCGTTATTCGACAGCCGCCAAACGGCCGTCAAATCCCGGCTCATCCCAGACGGCAACGAAATACGTTTCGCTGCCGAACCGAACTTCAAGGAACGGGTCCGGGCTCGGGACAATCCGCCACGAGCCGTATTCGTGCGTGAGAGAATGCACGAAAAACAACGCGCTCGGGACTTTCTCTTGTACTTGGAGCGCGATCTCGAGCGCGGCACGGGGCAACAGCGCGGTGCCATTCAGGCCGAAGCGTGAATGATCCTTCAAGTTCAAGACACGCCAGACAGAGCGCGGCACGATCCTGTGCTCGATCAGAACGAACGCAAAACCGAAACCGAACAGAGCAGGCCAGACCCATCCGCCGTGCCTCATGGCAGCGAACGTCGAATCATGGCTCCCGATCGCCTCGCTCATACCATTGCTGATGACCAAGATCGAGCCGATCAAGCCGACTATGAGCATAGGCCATCCAAACAAGGTAAGGAGGACGTTGTGCATTGCCTTGATCGCGCGCCGCTGATATTTGAGCACCGATGCGCGATCAAGTGGACGGATTCCGAGATTCCACAAGGTCCTCATCAGAACCACGTCCACCGGAACGGTGATGCTCTCATGCTGGATGGCGGCAGCGAGAGGTGTGTAGCCCAGATTGTTCTGAACACGATCCGCGAAGACCCGGCGCTCTTCGAGCGCCTGTTGTTCGGCCGTAGCGTCCCGAATTTGTCCGGAACGCGCATTCATGATGCCGAGGACATCGCCCTCGCTCATGCGGCGGAGACTGCGATTTGACATTGCGCTATCCTTCCTTAATTTGATGCGAGGAACGGGTTTGGGAATTACCCGGATAACAACATACTACGGATAGTGGTTCGTGTCATCAAACGCACCTGAAGTTCGCAGGATCGCGGTTTCCGCGCTCAACCTGCCGGTACGCCGGGGCGCTTGCGGCGCACGCGCTTAGGAGCGACAATCCTTCATATGCGGACGATCTCCTGCGTCATATGCGCATACAACGAGGAACACCGGATACGGACCATCCTCTCCGCGGTCATAGACCACCCGTTCCTTGCAGAAGTGATCGTCGTAAACGACGGGTCGACCGACGAGACGCATGCCCTGCTCTCCTCGTACGGCGACAAGCTGAAGCTCATTTCATACCCGCAGAACAAGGGAAAGACCCATGCGCTCACGCTCGGCATCGAAGCGGCGAAGGGAGAACTGCTCATGCTCCTCGACGCCGATCTTGCGGGAGTGACGCCCGCGAACATTTCCGCCCTCGCGAAGCCCGTGCTTGAGGGCAGAAGCGACGTATCGCTTAGCCTTCGCGCGAACAGCCTTTGGATATACCGGATGGTCGGCATCGATTTTGTATCCGGAGAGCGCGTCATTCCCCGCGCGCTCGTCGCCGGACACCTCGAGGGAATGCGGAAACTCCCGCGCTTCGGGTGCGAATCGTTCATCAACCGCCAAATCATGGCGGCAGGCCTGCGCCTCACGGTCGTCAATTGGGAGAGCGTATTTAATGTCCGGATGTACGAAAAGATAGGATGGCGCCGGGGCTTTCAGGCCGAAGCGGGCATGGTCATCGACGTATTCACCGTCCTTTCTCCCTTCGAGATCATTTCCCAGTATTTCTATTTCCTCTCGCACATGGAAAGCACCGCCCCGTCACGCTCATGCCTCATTCTTTCCCGCCTGGCGTCATCTGTGCACCGAGGTATTTCCTGAAATACAGATACGAGCCGAGGAGGATAAGCGCGAGTGCGAACGTCGCGACGCCCGCATAGTCGAGATATCTGCTGGCTTGCGTAAGGCTTGCGCCGAAGAAATAGCCCGCGGCTTCAAAGAGCACGACTTTCGGTATCGTGCCGACCGTATTCCACCAAAGGAACCTTCCGAGCGGCATGCGCACCGCGCCCGCAAGATAGAGGATTACCGACCCGAGGGCCTGGGTTTTCCCGATGAGGATGAGCTTCGCGTCGTGGCGCCGAAATTCGTCTTCGATGGGACGCATGCGCGCTTCCGTGAGTCCGAGCTTCGAGGCCAGGCGCCGCATGAGGGGGCCATGTCCGTAGCGGCCGAGCGCGTAGTACGCGACGTCGCCCGCAAGGTCGCCCGCAAAGAGAACCAGGAAAACCCAGAACCAGTTGAGCTGCCCCGTCGCGACCAGGAGCCCGGCGATCACCCCGACGATCGGTCCCTCGACGACGGTTATGGGAAACAGGAGAAGGTATCCGTAGAGCGCGATGAGCGATTGTATCTCGGGAAGCGTGAGGTCGGGCCACAT